>JABDLU010000106.1 GCA_013002865.1 Acidimicrobiia bacterium | reverse complement strand
CGAGCCGCGATCAACCCATTCGGCGGGGCCCCAAACTCTTCGAGAACGCGAAATCCACGTCTATCGGGCCGTCGACGGGTACCATCGCCCTACCAGCGCCGCTGGAGGATGAGGCCCCACCTCATTCGCCAGAGTCGCCCACAGGCCCGGGTGTACCGCCATACACCCGGGCCTCCGCCTTTCCGCTCCCCCCGACGTCGGCCCCTCCGGCGGCGAGTAGCCTCCGGGCCTGTGAGAAGGAGGACCTTATGAGATCACGACTGACCCTGATTCTGTTCGTCGCTCTTGCCCTGGTCGCCGCCGCCTGCGGCGGAGACGATGGCGGCAGTGACACCACAACCACCCCGACCACGGCCGCCGCCACCACGACGACGGCCGCAGAGGGCACGACCACGACGGTGGCCGACACCACGACGACGACGGCGGATGCCTGCGCCGTCGAGAACCTGAACCTCGCCACTCCGGGACAGCTCACCGTTGCCACCGGCGAGCCCGCCTTTCCACCGTGGGTGAGCGGGATCGACGGCGAGAACTTCGATGATCCCGAGTCCCAGACCGGGTTCGAGGCGGCTCTCGTTTACGAGCTCGCAGCCGAGCTCGGCTTCGCCGACGACCAGGTCGTGTGGGTTCGGACCGGGTTCGACCAAGCGATCGCTCCGGGGCCAAAAGACTGGGACTTCAACCTTCAGCAGTTCTCGATCACCGAGGCGCGGGAGGAGGTCGTCGACTTCTCCGAGCCGTACTACGAGACCCGCCAGGCGCTGATTGCGCTGGCCGACTCGCCGGTCATCGGCGCAACCAGCTTTGCCGACCTGGCAGATGCCAAGCTGGGCGCTCAAATCGGAACCACCAGCCTCGACTACATCGAGGATGTGATTCAGCCGAACGAGCAGCCGGCGGTGTACGACACCAACTCGGACGCCAAGTCGGCCCTGGAGGCCCAGCAGCTCGACGGCATCGTCGTCGACCTGCCGACGGCCTACTTCATCACCGCAGTCGAGATCCCGGAGGCGACGATCGTCGCCCAGTTCGAGGCCCCGGCGGCCGAGCCGGATCTGTACGGCATGCTGTTTGCCGAAGGCAACACCCTGGTCGATTGTGTCAACACTGCCCTCGGTGCGCTGCGCAACGGTGGCGTGCTCGAGCAACTCGAGCAGGAGTGGCTGGCGCAGGGCGGCAACGTGGCGACGATCTCAGAGTAGGGACACCGGGATGCGGCGATGACGTCGCCGATCGACCATGTGGAGCGCCGGGGACCACAGCGGCTGTGGCCCCGGCTTCCTCCACGGCAGCGGGAGGAAGGCGCCCGGGCGGCGCTGATTGCGGCCGCGTCGACGGTGGTCGTCATCGGGCTAATCCTGTGGTGGGTTCTCAGCTCCGACACGTGGCCGGCGGTGCAACGCCAATTCTTCAGCGGTTTTCATTTCCGCGAGAGCTTCCCGCAGGTTCTCGATGGGTTCTGGCTGGACGTCCGCATGTTCCTCGTGGCGGAGGTCCTCATCCTGGCCATTGCGCTGGTCGTGGCCATGATCCGGGCCCTGCGGGGCCCCGCCTTCCTGCCGCTGCGGGCGATTGCCGTCGTGTACATCGACCTCATTCGCGGCATTCCCATTCTCCTGCTGATTCTTCTGCTGGGCTTTGGCGTCCCGGCGCTGCAACTGCGGGGCGTACCCAACAGCCCCCTCTTCTGGGGCATCACCGCCCTGGTGATCAGCTACGCCGCCTACACCGCCGAGGTCTACCGGGCGGGCATCGAATCGGTTCATGAGAGCCAGCGCATGTCGGCCCGGTCGATCGGCCTCACCCAGGGGCAGTCGCTGCGTTACGTCATCGTCCCCCAGGCGGTCCGCAACGTCATTCCGGCCCTGCTCAACGGCTTCGTCAGCCTCCAGAAGGACGTCGCCCTCGTCTTCGTGCTCGGCATTCGCGAGGGTCTCCGGGAAGCGCAGATATACAACGCCAGCACGTTCAACTACACCAGCTACGTGGCCGCGGCCGTGCTGTTTCTGCTCGTTAGCGTGCCGGTCGCCCGGTTCACGGACTGGTACACCGAACGCGACCGCCGCCGCAAGCAGGCGATGAGCTCATGACTGACAAGCTACGCATCGAGGATGTCGACAAGGCGTTCGACGGCAAGGTCGTTCTGCGGGAGATCGATCTGGCGGTCGGGGAGCACGAAGTGGTGTGCCTGATCGGGTCGTCGGGCTCGGGCAAGTCGACCCTTCTGAAGGTGGTCAATCTGCTCGTCCCGGTCGACAAGGGCTCGATCCACCTGGACGGCGTAGAGATCACCGGTCCGGACGCCAACCCCAACATCGTTCGTCAGAAGATGGGGATCGTGTTCCAATCCTTCAACCTGTTCCCCCATATGAGCGTGCTGGCCAACATCACCCTCGGCCCCCGCAAGGTCCACGGGCTCAGCGCGGACGAGGCCGACGAGCGCGCCTCCGCCCTCCTGGAGCGGTTCGGGCTGCTGGACAAGATCGATGAGTACCCCGATCGGCTCAGCGGCGGACAACAGCAGCGGGTTGCGGTCATCCGGGCCCTCGCCTCCCAGCCGGAGCTGATGCTCTTCGACGAGATCACCTCGGCGCTGGATCCCGAGCTGGTTGCCGAGGTCCTCGATGTGATCCGGGGACTCAAAGAGGAGGGCATGACGATGCTCATCGCCACCCACGAGATGGGCTTCGCCCGTGACGTCGCCGACCGGGTGTGCTTTCTCGACGACGGCCTGATCCTCGAGCATGGCCCACCGGCCGAGATATTCTCGAGCCCGTCGCAGCCGCGCACCCGCCAGTTCCTGCAGCGTATCGTCGACGCCGGACGGCTCTGAGGGCTCAGCCGTCCTCGTGACGCTCGGCATCGGGATCCATGCTGCGCTCGCGATGCAAATGGCGGCCCGGCACCGGCTGGTGAGCGGGATCGTCCAGGAAGACCGCTCCGGACTCCACATGGAGCAGTGACGGCCCGTAGGCGGTCACGAGATGCTCGTCGGTCAGCACTTCAGCGGGGGTTCCGGATGCGATGGCGCGTCCCGACAGCAGCAGAACATGGTCGGCGACGCGGGCCTCCGACAGGTCATGGGTGGTGAGAATCACCGTGCACCCGCGGGAGATCTCGTCGTGGATCACCTCATCGATCGCCTGGGCGGTCGGAAGGTCGATGCCCGTCAGCGGCTCATCGAGCAACAGCAGATCGTGGTCCTGGGCCAGTCCTTGAGCGACGAAGACGCGCTGGCGCTGCCCGCCGGACAGGTTCTGGAGCCGGGTGCCGGCAATCGGGGTGATCCCCGTGCGATCCATCGCCGTGCGCACCGCCGCCCGGTCGGCTGCCTCGAGTCGGCGCAAACCCCCCGCCGAGGCGTAGCGCCCCATCGTCACGACCTCGCGCACGGAGATCGGCAGGGAATCGTTGACCTTGGTGGTCTGCAGGACGTAGGAGATGCGATGCGATCCGGTGCGGCGGGCGGGAACCTCGATCGTGCCCGCCATCGGCTCGATCAGCCCGGCGATGGCGTTGAGGACGGTCGATTTCCCGGAGCCGTTTGGGCCGATGACGGCGATGACCTTGCCGGCCGGCAGCTCAAAACTCGAGCGCTCCAGTGCCACCGACGCGCCGTAGCCGAGCACGAGGTCGCGGGCGGTGACGGCGACGCCGGTCATCGGCATCGAGCGCACAGCCCTTCGATCTCCAGCGCATGGCTGGCGGCCGCGAACTGCGCATCGGCGGCGATGGCATCGACCAGGCGGCGGACCACGGCTTCCCGGTCCGCCGGGATGTCGATGTCCTCCACCGATCCACACGATGTGCAGAGGAGATGATGATGATGGCCGGCCAGCCACTCCGCCAGCTCGTAGCGGGTCAGACTGCGAGCGCCATGATGTGGGGTCAGCACACCGGCCTCCTCGAGGGTGGCGATGGACCGGTAGAGCGACGAGAGCGGGACCGACGGCCCGATGTCGGCATGCAGCTCGGCCGCCGACCGCGGGCCGCCCGCCTGGGCCAGCGCCTCGACGACCGCCCGGCGGGCGCGGGTGTAGCGCACGTCGCGATCCTTTAGCCGGTGTTCGACCTGGCGGTCGAGCGTCGTCATGTCACCTCTCGTGCGGTATAGTTCTTATGATAACGATTCTCATTATAGGAAGCAACATGAGAACTGCACTTCTTATCGCCACTCTCCTCGTCCTCGGCTCCTGCGGGAGCACCGACTCCCCCAGCGACGGACCGCGGGTGGTCGCCACCACCACCATGCTCGGGGACATCGTCGAGTCGGTCGTCGGTGAGGCGGCCACCGTCGAGACCCTGCTCCCCATCGGCACCGATCCCCACGACTATCGGCCATCGGCCCAGGAGGTGGCCGCCCTGGTCTCGGCCGACCTCGTCGTGGCGAACGGGCTGGAACTCGAGGAAGGGTTGAACGACGTGCTCGAGAACGCGGCGGACGACGGCGTGACGGTGCTGCGCATCGGCGAGCTCGTCGACCCGATCCCCTTCTCGAGCGATCCGACCGAGCTCGACCCGCATGTGTGGCTGGATCCGCTGCGTATGGCCGACGCGGCCCGCCTCATCGGTGACGCTCTCGCCACCCTCGATTCCTCGGCTGATTGGGCCGCTCGCGCCGCCGGCTACGGAGCCGAGCTTGAAGCCGCCGACGAGGAGATCATCGAGATCCTCAAAGCAGTCCAAAACCGGCAGCTCGTCACCAGCCACGACTCGTTGTCCTACTTCGCAGACCGGTACGACTTCGAGGTCCTCGGCGTTGTGATCCCCGGCGGATCGACGCTGGCCGATCCCAGCTCGGCGGAGCTGGCGGCTCTAGCGGAGGCGATCACCGCCGCCGATGTTGCGGCGATATTCGCTGAGACGACCGAACCAAGCGCTCTGGCCGAAGCGGTCGCCGCCGAGGTAGGCACGTCGGTGGCCGTGGTCGAGCTCTATACCGGCTCGCTCGGCGAGCCCGGATCCGGAGCCGATACCTTGATCGGCATGCTCACCACCAACGCCCGGCGGATCGCGGACGCACTGGGATGAAGTCCGGCACTACCGTCGGGGCCGCATGGAATGGCTGATCGAACCGTTTGAGCTCGCCTTCCAACAGCGCGCCCTCGTGGGAGGCTCGCTGGCGGCGGTGGCGCTTGCCCTCGTCGGCACCTGGGTGGTGATCCGCGGCATGACGTTCCTGGGTGACGCCCTCGTCCACGGCGTCATCCCCGGCATTGCCCTGGCCGTGCTGCTCGACTTCAACCTGCTCCTCGGCGCCGCCCTGGCCGCCCTCGTCATGCTGCTCGGCATCAACCTCGTCCATCGCCAGACCACCTTTTCGGAGGACACCGGAATCGGCCTCCTATTCGTCGGCATGCTCGGCCTCGGCGTCATCATCATTTCCCGGACCGACTCGTACTCGGGGAGCCTCACCGGGATCCTGTTCGGCGATGCACTCGGAGTTACGAGCTCGGACATCGCCGTCCTCGCCGTCGTTGCGGCCACCACACTCGTGGTGTCCGGGCTGCTGTTTCGCTCGTTCTTGGTGCTGTCTTTCAACGAACAGAAGGCCGAGCTGCTCGGATTGCGGCCCAAGCTCGCCCACGGTGCGCTTCTCGCCCTGATCACCCTCACGATCATCGGGTCGTTCCAGACCGTGGGAACGCTGCTGGTCTTCGGCCTCCTGGTTGGTCCGCCTGCAACTGCCGCACTGCTCGTCCAACGCGTCCCGGCCATCATGGGCCTCGCCGCCTTGATCGGAGTCTTCTCCGTGGCCGCCGGCCTCATCATCAGCTTCCACGCCGACACATCGGGCTCGGCCACCATGGCAGTCGTCCCCATCGTGCTGTTCTTTCTCGTTCTCACCGGTCAGTCGATCGTTGCGTCAACCCGCCGGTCGGCTGCGCCGCCCGCCTGACGGCGCGAGCGCTCCGCTGCGACCCGGTGACGAGGTCGTTTCTCGGTACCGTCAGGGCCTCTCGACGTCATCGGCGGCGAGGAGATGTGACCGCCCATATGTCCATGGCCGCCCCGAGGGACGGAGGACCAGCTGGAAGACCGACAACTCGCCCGATTCGAAGGCGAGCGCCGAGCCCGCCATATACGCCCGCCATTTGCGATAGGTCTGTTCAGTTGTCGCCGCTTTCGCATCGGCGGCCTCGGATTCGAGGTTGGCAACCCAGCGGCGGAGCGTCTGCCCATACGACGTCCGCAGCGACTCAGCATCGCGAAGCTCGAAACCAGCCTGCTCCGCCGATCGAACCACCCCGTCGATGGGGAGCAGCTCCCCATCGGGAAACACGTGTGTGTAGACAAAGGTCTTCCGGCGGAGCATCGGAGTGGCTCGCCGAACCGTGATGCCGTGGTTCAAGAACACGCCATCCGGTCGTAGCAGTGCTTGCACCTCACCGAAATAGTGATCGAGCTGTCCGGCCCCGACATGCTCGAACATCCCGATCGACGAGATGGCGTCGTATTTTCCAACAACCTCGCGATAGTCCTGCACCCGGAACTCGACCAGGTCGTCGACACCTACTCGCTTGGCGTGATCGGTAGCCCACTCCGCCTGGCGCTCGCTCAGGGTTATCCCCATTACCCGAACGCCGTACTCGCGTGCGGCGTGCACCGCCAGTGAACCCCAGCCGCATCCGATGTCGAGTAGGTGCTGATCACCCCGGAGCTGAAGCTTGCGACAGATGAGGTCGAGCTTGCGCCGCTGCGCTACCTCGAGTGGTTCGCCCGGGTCGAGGAAGGCGGCGCACGAGTAAACCATCGAGGGGCCCAGAACTGCTTCGAAGAACCCGTTTCCGGTGTCGTAGTGGTGGCTCACGGCGGTGCGGTCCCTGTGCAGGGAGTGGCGTCGACCCCGCAGGTTGGGCCGGCTTGCGAGAGACCGCCTGCTCTGCCGTGGCAGCTTGAGCAGGAGACGCAGCAGCCGCAACGCCTGCAGGGACGGGGCGACCGATGCGCCGAGGCCGGTCACCCAGCGCACCATCGCCAGCATGTCACCTTCGACGTCGACGTCGTCGAATACATAGGCCTCACCTGCGGTCAGGTCAGACGGAGGAAGCAGCAGAGCCCGGAGAGCGCCCGGGTGCCGAAGTACGAGCGTGGCGGCCGCACCCTCTGGTCCCCAGGTCTCTCCCGTCCATGTCCGAACGGCGATGCCGGATGGAGCCTGCTTGATCAGCAGGTCATAGACCCTCCGCGAGACCTCGAGCGCGTCGCTCATCTCATGGCGATCCGGCGTACCGCTCGGTCAACGACTGCGGGTCCCAGACACTGAGAACCCGGGCCGCATGCTCGTAACCGGCCTCGAGAATCTGGGCGAAGGCCGGGAAGTCCAGAATGCCGAACTGGTCCATGGGGGGCGCGATCAGAAGATCGGCGTCGGTTTGGGACCGATGGCCGACAACGGCGTTGGCGCTCGTCAGCAGGTCGGCAATGAGCGGGACCTCGAGCTTCTCCGCCCGTGGCAGGTATCGGTTCGCAGCGACGCGCCAGCCGGACATCACCCCGTCACGACTGAGATTCCCGCCGGCCAGCTTCGTCGTCCCGGTGATGTCGCTGGCGATCAGAATCGTGGGGCGATGGCGATGGCGCATGACGCCAACCGGGAGGCTGTCGAGCACACTGCCATCGACCAGCACCCGACCATCCGGCGTCGGCATGGGAGGGAAGATGCCCGGGATGGCGACGCTGGCGCGGACCGCCTCCCACAGTGGGCCATCGTGGTGGACGTGAACCCCACCACCGGTCAAGTCGGTGGACGTGCAGAAAAAGCTCAACGGCAGGTCCTCGATCCGAAGGTCGCCGTACAACCCTCGAATCGCCCGCTTGAGACGGGCTCCTTTGGCAAGAGCGATTGCGGGGATACCCGGGTCGATGAGCGAGCCGTGATCGACTGCCACCCGCTTGGCGCCCTCGACCATTTGTTCGTAGCTCCAGTCCATTGCGCATATGCCGGCAACCACCGCACCGATGCTGGAACCGCCAACGTGATCGATGACAATGCCGGCCTCGCGTAGTGCCCGGATCACCCCGAGATGGGCAAACCCTTTGGCGCCCCCGCCCCCGAGCACGAGGCCGATTGATGTGCGGGTGAAGATCCGTCCTATTCGCTGCAGGTCTTCCACTGCCCACTGTCGAACATGGTGGTTGCGGTCGACGCCGGGCCGGGGGGCGAAGGAGGAGGCAGCCGACGGCACGCGGTTGGCGTGGACCGCAACCAGGTGGGTTTCGGCCGACCGCCGCGAGGAGCCCTCAACGACGAAATCCTCCATCTCGTGGCGATCACCTAGGCCACGAGCGGCCCCGACCAGCAACGCCATGTCGCTGTGCCGCACGCACCATCGCGTCCAGGCTTCGTCCGTCTCGTCGGCCACGAGGAGAAGCAGGTCGTGTTGCGCCTCTAGTTGATGCAATCGGTCGATCAACGCTCCGAAATCGGACTTGGCATCCTCCATGGAATCGGAGGTGACGAGATGCGCGTCGATGCCGCCCACCTCGGCCAGCCGAGCTGCGAATTCGTGGTGCTCGGGATATCGGCCGGCTGGGAGCGCCGCGACCGTGCTCGGCGCAACGTCGAGCTGGCGGTCGTGGTCGGAGGCTTCGAGCCGGCGGACGACGGTGCGCGCCACCTGCAGCAGCACATCGGCATCGCGTAACACGATGCGCTCGAAGGCATCGGCCCCGAGGCGAAGAAGCCTCGAGTGGCGGATAGAGGTAATCGTGGCGGATCGTGGTGCACCCGTGAGCAATGCCATCTCACCAACGATGCTTCCCGGTCCAAGAGAAGCCAGCAGCCGAGCTGCACCGTTGTGCTCAGTGGTGATGTTGAGCCGGCCGGAAACCAGCAACCAGGCGCAGTGCGCCTCGTCACCTTCTCGGGCCAGCACGTCTCCCGGGCTCGCATCGATCAGCTTGAGGCAGTCGGCAAGTGCTTGGAGGGTGCGGTCGTCGAGACCACTGAAAACCGGGGACCTGCGGAGGTGCTCGAGCGCATCTGCTGCAGTAATTGCGCCACGCCTCCTGACTCTCTAACGGCCGCAGTCACCCATTCGCCGGCACAATCCAAGCTAGACGATGCCGCTGTCCGACGCGCTCACCGTTGCCGGCGGTCGGCGAAACACCCTGTTGCGGGGTCGGCGGGGGCGGCGGGGACGCCTGACTATGAAGGGTCGTTCGACCGTGGCGGAACCGCTCTCGCTTCGGTTCGATAGAACCGACGATTGGAGGACCCATGACCACCCCCGAGGACCCTGCGATGACCCGAGCGCGCCAGCGCGTCGCCGAGGTGAGCGACTTCTACTACCACCTCATGGTCTTCGTGTTCGTGAACGCGCTGCTGATCATCATCGACCGGACCGCCGGACCTAACGACCGGTTCATTGGACTGGACTGGGCCTTCTGGATCATTCTCCTCTGGGGACTGGGACTGGTCGGGCACGGCATCAGCGTCTATTTCGGCGAGTCGCGAGTCCAGAAGCTGTATGAGGAAGAAAAGGCGCGCGAGCAGATTCGGACGTGAAAGGCGCTGCGGCAGTGGTCTTCGGGCTTGCCGCACTCACGCTGACCGGATGCTCGGGTGAGACCCTCACGGTTTCCGAGTACGCCACACGAACCGAGAGCCTGGTTGCCACCATGGTGGATGACTTCGCCGCACTCGACGGCCGCTGGGAGTCGCAGCCGCCGACCTTGGTGGGAGCACTCGACTACTGGGAGGACCGCCTGGCGATACGCGCCGCCTTCCTGTCCGGTGTCGAGTCGCTCGATCCGCCGGTTGACATCGCTCCGATGCACGACCGCGCCGTCGACATCTTCGCCCGGATCACCCGGGCCGATCAGGCGATAGCGGATCGGGTCCAAACGTGGACCAAACTGCACGGACACTGGGATTGGGTGGACACCCCGGAGGGCCGAGCTTCGGATGCCATCCTGGAGGAGGTGTATGCGTTCTGCCGGGCCAGCCAGGCCGACTTCGACGCCACCGCCGATCGATCGGCGTTGCAGGACGTCCCGTGGATTCCCTCCGAGATGACCGAGGTGGTCAGCGTCGCCTACGGGTGCCCACCGGGCGAGTGACCGACGAGCGCCCCGTCGGGTACGCTCGGGGCATGAAGCACTACCCAGACGTCGATGCCTACCTCTCGGAATCTGAACAGTGGCCCGAGGAGATTGCCGCGCTGCGGCCGATGCTGCTGGGAGCCGGGTTGACCGAAGAGATCAAATGGGGGAAGCCCTGCTATAGCCACGACGGCAAGAACGTCGTGATCGTGCAGGAAATGAGCGAATTCCTGGCACTCATGTTCTTCAAAGGGGCGCTGCTGGCCGACCCCGAAGGGGTGCTCGAGGATCAGGGCCCCAACTCACGGTCGGCACGCCGGATGACGTTCAGATCGACCGCCGACGTAACGCGGCGGTCGGCGACGATCAAGTCGTACCTGGAGGAGGCCATCGACGTCTCCGAGGCCGGGCTGCAGGTGGCGCCCCCACCCGAGTTGGAACTGGTCGAAGAACTGCAGGCGCGCCTCGCCGAGGATCCGGCGCTGCGAGCCGGGTTCGAATCACTCACCCCCGGCCGGCGCCGGGAGTACAACCTGCACATCGGCAGCGCCAAACAGTCCGCGACCCGCCACGCCCGCATCGACAAATACGCCGCCAAGATCGCCGCAGGAAAGGGCCTGCGCGACCGATAGGTCGTGAGGCCCGCCCTACGGCGGATAGGGCTCAAATCCCTGGATGCGCTGGGTTTCTCTGACGAATGCGACGATGGCGCCCACGTCGTCGGTCGAGAGTCCCTCCACTGCCGGCATATCACCAAAACGCCAATGGTGTTGCGCACTGCCCCGCTGGACGGCTATCAGGAAGGCCGCGTCGGCGTGATGGCCGGGAACGTACACCTCCGACAGCATCGACGGGCCCTGGCTGGTGCCGCGGAGATCGGTTCCATGACATCGAGCGCAGTTCGCCTGGTACAGGGTCTCTCCCTGCTCGGTCAGCTCCTCGTTCTGAGGGGTGAGACTCGATTCTGCAGCGCCGGTGCCGCCGCACCCCGCCAGGATGAGCACCACAAGCACCGCAGCCGCCAGGACTCTCATGTCCCAGAGAGATCGATGCGTCGGAGCAACGTTGCGTTGATGGCGACGATCACCGTTGAAAGGCTCATGAAGAGGGCACCGATGGCAGGAGACAGGAGAATACCTGCCGAGGCTGCCACCCCGGCCGCGAGCGGGATGGCGACGGCGTTATACCCCGTTGCCCACGCCAGGTTCTGAAGCATCTTTCGATGGGTCGCCCGCGAGAGCGTGAGGGCCTTGTTCACGTCGGCCGGGTTGTTCTCCACCAGGACCAGGTCGGCCGATTCGATCGCAACGTTGGTCCCCGCCCCGATAGCGATCCCCAGGTCGGCGGCGAGCAAGGCCGGTGCATCGTTGATTCCGTCGCCCACAAAGGCAGTCGAACCCTCCCGTTTGAGCTCCTCGACGATGCGCGCCTTGTCCTGCGGGAGGACGCGTGCGTGGTAGCGCTCGATGGCCAGCTCCTCGGAGACGGTCGCCGCCACAGCCTCGGCATCGCCGGTGATCATCACCACCTCGACGCCGTCGTCGGCAAGTTGCCGGACCGAGCGGCGAGCTTGCTCTCGAACCTTGTCACCGAGGGAGAACACCGCCATCGCCCGGCGTTCGTCCATGAGCACGACGGCGCTCTCGCCACGTCGGTCGGAAGACGCCAGGGCATCTGCCAGGTCATCGGGAATCTCAACCCCGAGCTCGGCCGCCCACTCGGCCCGCCCGATCCGGAGCCGGCGGTCTCCGACGGCGCCCTCCAATCCCTGCCCGGCGACTGCCCGTACCGAGCTCACCTGGTGAAGCGGCTCGGGAGCCGCATTCACGATCGCGGCGGCCAGTGGATGCTCGGACGACCGTTCGAGAGATGCCGCCAGGCGAAGCGCCTCGGATCGCTCTACGCCGTGGGCTGCAACGTTCGACACGACGAACGCTCCCTCGGTGAGGGTGCCCGTCTTGTCGAACGCCACGATCGAAATGGCGCGACCGCGTTCAAACGCTTCGCGGTTGCGCACCAGGATGCCGTTACTCGCCGAGACGCTGGTTGCGTTCACGTTCACCAGCGGAATGGCGAGGCCGAGGGCATGGGGACAGGCAATCACGAGAACAGTCACTGCCCGGGTGACGGCGAACGTCACACCCGACGTGCCGAATATCGCCCACCCGACGAACGTCGGGACCGAGACACCAACGGCAATGAGCGTCAGGTAGAACGCGGCTCGATCGGCCAGGGCCTGGAAACGGCTCCTCGAGGCCTGGGCTTCTTCCACCAGGCGCATGATCTGACTCAGTGTCGTTGCGTCGCCCGTGCGCGTCAGCACCACCTGCAGAACCCCGTCTCCGTTGACGGCGCCGGCGATGACTTCGTCGCCGGGCTGCTTGGGCGCCGGCCGGGACTCGCCGGTCAGGAATGCCTCGTTCATCGTCGTCGATCCATCGGTGATTTCACCATCGGCCGGCACCTGTTCGCCCGGCTTGACCACAATCGTGTCACCGACCGACAGGCTGGCCACACCCACGTCTTCCAGTTCGCCCTGATCGTTCAGGCGGTGAGCTACGGTCGGCAGCATCTCGGCGAGGTGGGCGAGTGCCTTCGAGGCGGCCTGGACGGATCTCATTTCGATCCAATGCCCCAGCAGCATCACGTCCAACAGGGTCGCCAGTTCCCAGTAGAACGGCTCGCCATCGAATCCGAGCGAAACCGCCAGGCTGAAGAAGTAGGCGACCGAGATGGCGATCGAGATCAGAACCATCATGCCCGGCTGCCGGGAGCGCACCTCCCGCCATCCTCCTTGTAGAAACACCGAGCCTGCGTACACGAACAGAACCGTCGCCACGACGGGGCTGACCCACTCGTCGCCCGCAAACTCCAGGGCGCTGTAGCCAAACCAGTCCTGGAACTGGGTGGACAGATACAAGATGGGCACGGTGAGGATCAGACTGACGCCGAGACGGTCCCGGAACATCTCCGGGCGGTGTCCTTCGTGCTTTTCGTGCCCACCGTGTGAGCTATGCCCGGCTTCACCCGGGGCGGCGGCGACGCCACTCTCTCCCGGCCGCGGACCGTGATGCTCCTCTACGACCAAGATCTACCTCCTTGTTCATATCCTGTATACACCTTCCAGTCCACTGGAATGTCAAGTGATATTCTTCGTTGGATGAGAATTGGAGAGATCGCTCAGCGGGCCGGAGTCTCGACGAAGACGATCCGCTACTACGAATCGATCGGACTACTCCCCGAGCCACCCCGATCCGGCAACGGCTATCGAGACTTCCAAGTCGGCGCATCCGACCGACTCGAATTCATTCGAGACGCCCAAGCAGCCGGGCTGACCCTCAAGGAGATTGCATCGATAATCGAACTGCGCGATCAGGGGCGTTCGACGTGCCGCCACGTTGTCAGCCTGCTCGACGGGCATCTCGACGAACTCGACCGACACATCTCTTCCCTCGAGAAAACCCGAACCAAGCTATCTGCGCTGAGGGAGCGCGCCCGCGGCCTGGATCCGGCGTCCTGCACAGACCCCAATCGGTGCCAGACCATTTCGCTTGTTTCTGAGTCGCATGCCACGGGAAGTTGACGGGCGCAGGGTCTCGACCGTCGGTCCAAGGTCAGGGGTCTGCCCACACCGTCTGCCAGAATCTCGAACGTGTCTGACATGAAGGCCGACTTACACGGCTACCTGCGGGCCGGACGCGAGGCGGTGCTCTGGAAACTGGATGGCCTCTCCGAGTACGACGTCCGCCGCCCGCTCGTGCCGACGGGGACCAACCTGCTCGGCCTTGTGAAGCATCTGGCCTCCGTCGAGCTCGGCTACTTCGGCGATTGCTTCGGGCGGCCGCACGGCGAATCCCTTCCCTGGTTCGAGGAGGGGGCCGAGCCCAACGCCGATCTGTGGGCAACCGCAGACGAGTCGCGGGACGACATCGTTTCCCTCTACCGGCGGGCGTGGGATCACTCGGACGCGACCATCGATGCGCTGGACATCGACGCCATCGGACGGGTTCCGTGGTGGCCCGCTGACCGGAACGAGGTGACGCTGCACCGCCTCCTCGTGCACATGGCAACCGAAACCCACCGGCATGCCGGTCATGCCGACATTCTCCGGGAGCTGATCGACGGCTCGGTCGGCCTGAGCAAGGGAAACGAGAACCTCCCCGATCAGGACGACGCCTGGTGGGCGGCCTATCGGGACCGGCTGGAGGAGACCGCGCAACGGTTCGCGTAGGGCGCGCCGGCGAGCCGTCATTCGGGTTCTCAGGTCGCGGTAGGTTTGGGGTCGTCGGTGGAGCTCGAGCGCACTCGCTTCCCGGCCTGAGAGGGTGACGAACGACGGACGTCAACCGCACCACAACATCAGGAGGTCAACAGTGTCGGAGAACAGCGAAAGCAAGTGCCCGGTGATGCACGGACCCCATACCGCAGTGGGCGTCAACGCCAATCAACACTGGTGGCCGAACCAGCTGAACCTGCGGATCTTGCGTCAGGACGTACCCCAGGCCAATCCGATGGGAGCATCGTTCGACTACGCAGAAGCGTTCAACAGCCTCGACTTTGACGCCCTGGCCGCCGACGTCGACGCCTTGATGACCGACTCCCAGGAGTGGTGGCCGGCCGACTACGGCCACTACGGGCCGTTCTTCATCCGGATGACGTGGCACGCCGCCGGGACCTACCGGACGTTCGACGGCCGCGGCGGCGGTGGCACCGGCGCCCAGCGGTTCGCTCCGCTCAATAGCTGGCCAGACAACGCCAACCTCGACAAGGCCCGGCGGCTGCTGTGGCCGATCAAACAGAAGGACGGCCGCAAGATCTCATGGGCAGACCTGCTGATCTTCACCGGCAACCGGGCGCTCGAGACGATGGGCTTCAAGACCTTCGGGTTCGCAGGCGGCCGGGAGGACATCTGGGCTCCCGAGGACGACGTCTATTGGGGCCCGGAGATGACCTGGCTCGGGGACGAGCGCTACAGCGGCGACCGCGAGCTGGCTAATCCGCTCGGCGCCGTTCAGATGGGCTTGATCTACGTGAATCCGGAGGGCCCGAACGGCAATCCCGATCCGCTGGGCTCAGCCCGGGACATCCGGGAGACCTTCGCCCGCATGGCGATGAACGACGAAGAGACCGTCGCGCTGACCGCCGGCGGGCACACATTCGGCAAGGCGCACGGCGCCGCCCCCGACTCCAACCTGGACCCGGAGCCGGAAGGGGCCGGGTTCGCCGACCAGGGGCTGGGCTGGAAGAATCGGTTCGGCACCGGCCTGGGCGACGACAGCATCACGAGCGGCATCGAAGGCCCGTGGACGCCCAACCCGATCCAATGGGATAACGGCTACTTCCACATGCTGTTCTCCTATGAATGGGAGCTCACCACGAGCCCGGCCGGCGCCCACCAGTGGACCCCGAAGGGAATCAAGGACGAGGACCTGGCGCCCCGGGCCCACGACGCTTCGCAGACCCAGGTGCCGATGATGACCACCGCCGACATGGCGATGATTACCGATCCGGCCTACCGGGAGATCTCCCAGCGGTTCTACGAGAATCCCGACCAGCTAGCCGACGCTTTTGCCCGCGCCTGGTACAAGCTGCTGCACAGGGACATGGGCCCGGCGACCCGGTATCTCGGCCCGTGGGTGCCCGATGAAGAGCTGATGTGGCAAGACCCGGTCCCGGCCGTCGACCACGCACTGGTAGACGAGGCCGACATCCGGGCGCTCAAGGCCCGGATCCTCGACTCCGGCACGTCGATCTCGCAGCTGGTGGCGACCGCCTGGGCGTCGGCGTCGACTTACCGCGACACCGACAAGCGGGGCGGCGCCAACGGAGCACGCATCCGCCTCTCACCCCAGTCGGGGTGGGACATCAATGTGACGTCGGGCGTGTCGGCCGTGCTGAGCGCGCTGGAACAGATCCAACACGACTTCAACGAATCGGCGACGGACGGCAAGAAGGTGTCGCTGGCCGATCTGATCGTGCTGGGCGGGTGCGCCGGCGTCGAGG
>JABDLU010000087.1 GCA_013002865.1 Acidimicrobiia bacterium | reverse complement strand
CGCTTCTGTAATTGGTCAGTGGTCAGTGGTCAGTGGCCAGGGGTCAGAGCGCGACGGCGACCCACCAACTGAAGATGGTTCAGGGCATCGTTCGAGAGGCGGGCGTTCTGATACCTCCCCCGCGAGCGCAGCGAGTGGGGGAGGCAAGGAGGGGGGTGAAAGCGCGTTCCTGTGCTCTTGTCTGGGCCGTTCTCTCCGCCGGCTCCGTCTCCAGCGGTGATTGCTATCGGCATCGTTCGAGAGGCGGGCGTTTCTGATTCCTCCCCCGCGAGCGCAGCGAGTGGGGGAGGCAAGGAGGGGGGTGGGCAACCCTGCGGGTTGCTTGGCGCGTTCCTGTGCTCTCGATTGGGTCGTTCTCTCCGCCGGCTTTGCTTCCAGCGGTGATGGCTGTCGGCATGGTTTGAGAGGCGGGCGTTTCTGGTTCCTCCCCCGCCGAAGGTGAGGGAGGCAAGGAGGGGGCTGGGCAACCCTCCGGGTTGCTTGGCGCGTTCCTGTGTTCTTGTTTCCGCCGTGCTCCCGCCTCCGGCGACCGACCAACTGAAGGTGGTCCAACGCATCGTTCGTGATGTGGGCGTTTCCTTTACCTCCCCTGCGAGCGCAGCGAGTGGGGGAGGCAAGGAGGGGGGTGAAAGCGCGTTCCAGTGTTCTCGTTGGCGCCGTGCTTTCCGCTACGGCGATCGACCAACTGAAGATGGTTCAGGGCATCGTCTGAGATGCGGCCGATCAGATATGGAGTTGGCGAAGCCAACTCCCAAGGAACCCGAAGGGTTCCCGTACCCTTCACCCCGTGAGTGACCCGTCCCGATCGTTGCCGGTGGATCGCACGTTGCGACAGATCATCGTGGGGTTCCGCTACGTCGGGGCCGTCTGGATCTCCGTCATCGGTGTGCTGGCGATCGTCGAGTGGGACGCCCGGCCCGCGGTGGTCATCTCAACGCTTGCCGTTGCCTGGGTGTGGGCGATCGTCACCGCCATCGCCCGGCGCACCACCATCCGCAGCTGGCCATTCCTGATTGGTGATCTCGCCGTTGGCGCCTGGACGGCGGCCGCACCGCTCTTCACGGACCAGGTCGGGGGCGGCACCTTCTCGGGCGGCTACCCATTCGCCACTGTGCTCGTGTGGGCCTACGCCTTTGGCATCAGAGGCGGATTGGTGGCGGGCTCGGTCGTGTCGGCGATCGCCGTGACCCCCAGCGTCAATACCATCACCACCGACCTCACCAACGCGATCATCTACCTGGCAGGCGGGGCTGTGGCGGGGTGGGCGTTCAACACACTCCGGAGCACCGAGGAGCGCCGCCTCGAGGTGGAGGAGTTGCTGGCTGCGGAGCGGACCGAGCGGGTTCGGCTGAACGATCGGGCCGAGGTGGCCGCCCACCTGCACGACTCGGTGCTGCAGACGCTCTCGTTGATTCAGAAGCGTTCCACCGAGGCAGAGGTGGGAAGCCTGGCCCGCTCGCAGGAGCGAGAGCTGCGGAACTGGCTGTATGGCGCCGCCCCGGTGTCGGCTGAGACCCTCTCCGGAGCCCTCGAGCAGGTCTGCGCCGAGGTTGAGGAACAGCGCGACATCGAAGTCGAGCTCGTCACGGTCGGGGACTGCCCACTCGACGACGCCAGCCGGGCCCTCGTGTCGGCAGCCCGCGAGGCGGTGACCAACGCCGCCAAGTTCTCCGACGCGGGCAAGATCTCGGTGTACGCCGAAGTCGAGTCCGACACGGTTCGGGTGTTCGTCCGCGATCGCGGCCCGGGATTCGACCCGGCGGCAGTGCCGGAGGACCGGCGGGGGATCCGCGATTCGATCATCGGCCGCATGCAGCGCCACGGGGGAAGTGCCATCATCCGGAGCCTGGCCGACACCGGCACTGAGGTCGAGCTGACAATTGCGAGGGAGGTTGCATGACGGATCGCCGCATACGAGTGTTCCTCGTCGACGACCACGACCTCTTCCGGGCGGGGGTCAAGAGCGAGATCGGCGAGGCCGTGGAGATTGTGGGGGACGCCGACGACGTCCAAGCCGCCATCGAGCTGATCACGGAGCGACAACCCGAGGTGGTCCTACTGGATGTTCACATGCCCGGTGGCGGCGGCCGGGCCGTGCTCGAGGCCATTCACGACAAGCACGAGGACATCAAGTTCCTCGCCCTGTCGGTATCCGACGCCCCCGAGGACGTCGTCGACATCGTGCATGCCGGTGCCCGCGGCTACGTCACCAAGTCCATTCAGTCCGAAGAGCTCGTGGCGGCGATCGAGCGAGTCGCCGGGGGAGACGCCGTGTTCTCGCCCAAACTTGCCGGGTTCGTCCTCGACGCCTTCACATCCCTACAGCCCGCCGACGTCGACGCCGAGCTCGCCAGCCTCACCACTCGTGAACAAGAGGTGCTGCGCCACATCGCCCGCGGCTACACCTACAAAGAGGTCGCCGAGCAGTTGTTTATCTCCGCCAAGACGGTCGAGACCCACGTCTCCTCGGTCCTCCGGAAGCTGCAACTCACCAACCGCCACGAGCTCGCCCGCTGGGCGGCCGACCGCAAGCTGGTATAGCCGCCGGCCGTCGACGATCAACCGTCAACTGTCAATGGCCTTCAGCGGCGGCGCTGGTGGCGGTGGGGGTGTCAGAACCCCAATCGAGAACACGGGAACGCGCTTTCACCCCCCTCCTTGCCTCCCCCACCTTCGGCGGGGGAGGTACTTCCTGACGGCGCAGCCCGGCGGCCTCGGCTAGTTTCTGGGGACGGCCTACAAGGAGCAGATATGGGGAATGTGGTCAGGGCTGCGATCGTCCAGACCGAGTGGACGGGTGACAAGGATTCGATGTTGAAGAAGAACATCGACTTCGCCCGCGACGCCGCCAACGACGGGGCACAGGCGATGTGTTTCCAGGAGCTCTTCTACAGCCCGTACTTCTGCTCAGTTCAGGAGAACGAGCACTTCGACTACGCCGAGCCGATCCCGGACGGCCCGACCACCAAGAAGATGCAGGAGCTGGCTAAGGACACCGGCATGGTGGTCGTCGTGCCGATCTTCGAGAAGGAAGACGACGGCTTCTACTACAACACGGCGGCCGTGGTCGATGCCGACGGAACCTACCTCGGCAAGTACCGCAAGACCCACATCCCCCACGTCAACGGGTTCTGGGAGAAGTTCTATTTCCGCCCCGGCAACATGGGGTACCCGACCTTCGACACCAAGGTGGGCCGCATCGGCGTGTACATCTGTTACGACCGCCACTTTCCGGAGGGCTGGCGGGCGCTGGGCCTTGGTGGCGCCAAGATCGTGTTCAACCCGTCGGCGACAAGCCGCGGCCTGTCGATGTATCTGTGGAACCTCGAACAACCCGCTGCAGCCGTCGCCAACGAGTACTTCATCGGGGCCATCAACCGGGTCGGACAAGAGCCATTCGGCGACAACGATTATTACGGCTCGTCGTACTTCGTTGATCCGCGGGGCCAGATCGTCGACGGCGCGGCCTCGGACACCGACGAAGAGCTCGTGGTTCGCGATCTCGACCTCGACATGATCGATGAGGTTCGCAAGACCTGGGCGTTCTACCGGGATCGTCGTCCCGACGCCTACGACGCGCTCGTCTCCCCGTAGCGGTGCGGTCCGACGCCGATAGCGTCGAGGAGTATCTGGCGTCGCTGCCCGAGGAGCGGCGGGAGGCGATCGAAGTCGTCCGCAATGAGATTCTCGCCAACCTCCCCGAGGGATACGAGGAGGCGATGAACTGGGGGATGATCTCCTATCAGGTTCCGCTGGAGCATTACCCGGACACCTACAACGGACAGCCGCTCATGTATGCGGCGCTCGCCAACCAGAAGAACCACATGGCCGTGTACTTGACCGCGGTCTACGCAGAGGAAACAAGCCGGGACGCCTTCCTGGAGGCGTACCGGGCCACGGGCAAGAAACTCGATGTCGGCAAGTCATGCGTGCGGTTCAAGCGGCTCGACGACCTCCCGGTCGAACTGATCGGCGAGACGATTGCGGCGACGGACGTCGACCGGTTCGTGTCAGAAGTAGAAGCAGCCAGGAAGGCAACGAAGAGGCGGACATGATGCGGCGGATTGTGATCGTGCTTTGCGTGTTGGCGCTCGTTGCCGGAGCGTGTGGGGGCGATGACTCCGGCTCCGACCCAACCAACGCAGTCGGGAACGGAAGCTCAGGGAACGGGGATGTCGACTTCGACCTGTTGGGTTTCGACACCGGCTTTGATGAGGGGGACCTGCCCGACGGATTCCCGGTCGACTACCTGCCACCAAAGCTTGTCGCTGGACAGGTCGCACAGCTCGGTGAGCTGACGACCGTCTCGTTCTACAGCGACATGTCCTTCGACGAGGCCGTTAGTTTCTATGAGCCGTTCCTCGGCACGCCGATCCTGGTCGGGGATCCCGGGGAGCGAGCTGCCACCTGGGTAGACGTGGTGGACTGGGGCGGCGGACTATTCGAGGAGGATCCGCTCCTCATCGGCTTCACCGAGGTTTCCGGGTAGGGAACCCCGTCGATCGAGAGCACCGGAACGCGCTCTCACCCCCCTCCTTGCCTCCCCCACCTTCGGCGGGGGAGGAATCAGAAACGCCGGTGTCTCGGCGGAGGTAACCCTGATGCCTGATGCCGGATGCCTGATGCCTGATGCCTGATGCCTGATGCCTGATGTCTGACTTGGAACATGCAACTTGGAACCGGCAACTTCGCCGATTGCCGATTGCCGATTGCCGATTGCCGATTGCTGATTGCTGATTGCTGATCGCTGATCGCTGATTGCTGATTGCTGATTGCTGATAGCCGATCGCCTACCGCCCGCAACCCACGGCTCGACTAGTTTTCGGCGTACCGCACAAGGGAGGCCCGATGGGTACGCACGAGGAACTGCTCGCACGGCACAAGAAGGTATTGCCGTCCTGGCTTGCCCTCTATTACGAGGAGCCCATCTCGCTGGTGCGGGGCGATGGGCGACGGGTATGGGACGCCGAAGGCAAGGAGTACCTCGACTTCTTTGGCGGAATCCTCACCACGATGACCGGGTACAACATCCCGGAAGTCGTCGAAGCGGTGCAAGAGCAAGCTGCGCGCATCATGCACAGTTCGACCTTGTATCTGATCGAAGCGCAAATCGAGCTGGCAGAGAAGATCGCCGAGCTATCGGGCATCCCCGACGGCAAGGTGTTCTTCGGCAACTCCGGCACCGAGGCCAACGATGCCGCGATGATGCTGTCAACCATTTATCGGGGCTCGAACGAGATCCTGGCGCTGCGCAACAGCTACCACGGCCGCTCGTTTGCGGCCGTGTCCCTCACCGGCAACCGGACGTGGCGGCCGACGTCGCTCAGTCCGCTGTCGGTGACCTACATCCACAATGGGTACAAGTACCGCAGCCCGTTCGGCCACCTCCCCGACGATGAGTTCATCGCCGCCTGCGTTGCCGATCTGCGGGACATGCTCGATGTGGCTACCTCGGGCAACGTCGCGGCCATGATCGCCGAGCCGATTCAGGGTGTCGGCGGGTTCACCACACCGCCCGACGGCTTCCTCGGCGCCATGAAGAACGTGCTCGACGAACACGGCATCCTGTTCATCTCCGATGAGGTGCAGACCGGCTGGGGCCGCACCGGGGAGAACTTCTGGGGCTACCAGGCGCACGATCTGGTGCCGGACATGATCACGTTCGCCAAGGGGGTAGGCAACGGCCTCGCCATGGGTGGCGTGATCGCCCGAGCCGAGATCATGGACAGCATCAAGGCCAACTCGATCTCCACGTTCGGCGGCAACCCCATCGCCACGGCCGGGGCCCTCGCCAACATCGACTACTTGATCGAGCACGATCTGCAGACCAACTCACTAAAAGTCGGCAACCACCTGAAATCTCGCCTCGATCACCTCGCCGATGAAGAAGGCTCCATCGTGGGCGACGTGCGGGGGAAGGGCCTGCAGATCGGCGTCGAGCTCGTCAAGCCGGGCACCAAAGATCCGGATCCGGCCATTACCACCCGGATCATGGAGAACGCCAAGCGCAACGGCCTGCTGGTTGGAAAGGGCGGTCTGTTCGGCAATGTGCTCCGGATTGCGCCTCCCCTGTCGTTGACCGAAGAAGAAGCCGACGAAGGCTTTTCCATGCTGGAACAGGCGATCGAAGACGCCGACTAGCCGGATCTGGCCTTCTTCCCAGCCGATCCGGGTCCTTTGGCATTCCCGCGCGCGGGGGTTGATCACGTAGAGTCCTGTCATGGTTACCTGAGGAGGAACCGAACCATGATTTCGAAACGATTGGTGCACCTGCTCGCGGTGCTGCTGGCTTTTGCACTTGTGGCGGCTGCGTGCGGTGGTGACGACGGCGGCTCTGATACGACAGAGGGAACATCCGCAGCAACGACAACAACGACGTCGGGCGACGGTGGAACGGACGACACGACCACCACAACCGAGGGTGAGCCGATGGAGCCCTTCACCATGGGCATCCTGCTGGTCGGCCCCGAGTTCGACCAGGGCTACAGCCAGGCGCACTTCGAAGGCGCCCAGTGGGCGATGGATCAGATCGGCGGCGAGCTGATCAGCCTCGACTTCATCAACCCGGCCGACAATCCCGGCCTGACGCCGGAGGGTGTTGCCCGGGACATGATCGACCAGGGTGCCCAGCTCGTTGTCTTCAACTCTGACGACATGCGGGAAGGTGCCTTCCTGGCGGCCGAGCAGAACCCGGACACACCCATGATCTGGGTGTCCGGTGACAGTGCGTGGGCCGACGGTCGGGCGTACCGGCCCGAGCTTGCCAACCTTGGCAACGTCTGGGGCCAGATGACGTTCGGCAAGATGATCGCCGGTTGCGCAGCTGGCTTGACCACTGAGACTGGCAAGATCGGGTACCTCGGTCCCCTCACAAACGACGAGACTCGTCGTCTCGTGAACTCGGCTTACCTGGGAGCGAAGTACTGCTACGAGAACTACCGCGACCAGCCAGCCGACAGCCTCGAGTTTGCGGTCACCTACATCGGTTTCTGGTTCGAGATTCCGGGTGTAACGCTTGACGCCACACAAGTGGTGAACGACCTCATCGACGGCGGTGCGGACGTCGTCATGTCGGGCATCGACACCACCCAGGCGCTCGTGCGCAGCGGCCAGAGGGCCGATGCCGGCGAGCAGCTGTGGGCGGTGCCGTACGACTTCGAGGGCGCCTGTCAGGAAGCACCGAGCATCTGTCTCGGCGTTCCCTACTTCAACTGGGGACCCGCCTACAAGGAGATTGCCGAGCGGGTCATGGATGGCAGCTTCACGGCTGAGTGGGAATGGCTGGGACCCGACTGGAGCGACATCAACAACGAAGACACCAGCACTATCGGATTCCTGAAGGGCGACGGCCTGTCGGCTGAGAACAGCGCGTTGCTCGATGAGTTCATTGCCGGCCTTGGCGACGGGTCTATCAACCTGTACACCGGGCCACTGAACTGGCAGGACGGATCCACCTTCCTCGGCGACGGCGAGACCGCCACCGAGATCCAAATCTGGTACTCCGAGCAGTGCCTGGAGGGAATCGAAGGGGTCTGTGACCTCGGCTGATCGCTCCGAATGCGGGTGATGGAAGGGGAGGGCTTTGTGCCCTCCCCTTCTCCTTTGCCGGGCGCGGGCTCGGCCGGATGGCGCCGCAGGGTTTTGCTCTCTAGATTCGGAGCACGATGAGTCTCGAACTGCTTGACATTCACAAGCATTTCGGCCCGGTCCGGGCCAACGACGGCATCACGATCACCGTCGAGACGGGATCGCTGCACGGGCTGTTGGGCGAGAACGGCGCCGGCAAGTCGACGCTCATGAAGGTGCTCTCCGGCTTCCACTCGGCCGATTCCGGGCGCATCGTGCTCGACGGGCGTGAGATCAAGCTGGCGTCGCCGGACGATGCCATCGAGGCCGGGATCGGGATGCTGCATCAGGACCCGCTCGTTTTCCTGCCTTTCTCGGTCATCGACAATTTCGTGCTGGGAAGCCCGGGCGGATGGCGGCTCGATCGCACACAGGCCGAAGACGAGCTGGCCGAGTTGTGTGAGCGCTACGGGTTCAACATCGACCCCGATACGCCCGCCCGGCTTCTGACGGTGGGCGAGCGCCAGCAGCTCGAGATCTTGCGCCTGCTGTGGCTGGGAGCCCGGGTGTTGATCCTGGACGAGCCGACCACCGGTATTTCGGCCGACCAGCGAGCCAAGCTCTTTGTCACCCTCAAGGCGCTCGCCGAAGAGGGTATGAGCGTCATTTTCGTCTCGCACAAGCTCGAAGAGGTGGCCGACCTGTGCGAACGGGTCACCGTTATGACACGGGGCAAGGTAGTCGGCGAGGCCGAGATGCCGGTGCCGCCCGAGCGGCTGGTACAGATGATGTTCGGCCAGGCGGTTGAAATCCACGGCAAGGATCCGGTCCCGCTCGGTGATTCCCATTTGCGCCTCTCCGACGTTCGGATGTCGAGCGGGCTGCTGAGCGAGGAGCCGGTATCGCTGGAGGTGGCGGCCGGCGAAGTGATCGGCCTCGCCGGGATGGAGGGCAGCGGGCAGGACGCCTTTCTGAGGATCTGTGCCGGGATGCGCTCCCCGAGCCATGGCACTGTTCATGTGGCGGGCCGGGACCTCTCCAACAAGCATTATCGGGAATTCCTGGCGTCTGGGGTGAAATACCTCCCGGCCGGACGGCTCGAGGAGGGGCTCATCGAGGGCCTCACCATCACCGAGCACTTCGTTCTCGCCGGGGAGGACCGCCGGTTCTTTGTCAACTGGGACGCAGCCCGGCAGACGGCGGTAGATCAGATCGACCACTTCACGATCAAGGGGACCGATGAGTCGACGGCCGAATCGCTCTCGGGCGGCAACCAGCAGCGCCTGCTGCTGGCCATGCTCCCGCCTTCCTTGAAGCTGCTCCTCATGGAGCACCCCACCCGGGGGCTCGACATCGAGTCGGCGGATTGGGTGTGGGAACAGCTGCTGGCCCGCCGTGAGGAAGGGACGTCAATTGTCTTCGCCTCCGCCGACCTGGACGAGCTGCTCCGCTACAGCGACCGCATCCTCGTGTTCTTTTCGGGACGGGTGTTTGGCGAGCTCGATTCCTCCCAGACCACCGTCGACGACATCGGCATGCTCATCGGCGGCCGCCGAATCCACGGTGCGGCGTCATGAAGTCGTTCCGGCTCGAGCGTGTCTTCCTGCCCACCGCCGTGGTGGTCGTCTCGGCGGTTGGTCTGCTGCTGGCGGCCGGGACCAACGGCGTCGAGCCGCTCAAGCTGATCGTTGAGGGGTCCATCGGGTGGCCGCCGTTCGAATCGGGCTCCTCCCCCAAGGTGGGTGACACCGTGATGGTGTGGGTCCCGATAGCCCTGGCCTCGGCTGGGCTCATCGTCACGTTCAACGCCGGGATGTGGAACATCGGCATCGAAGGTCAGATCATCATGGGAGCGATTTTTGCCGCGTTCGTGGCCAGGGAGGTTTCGGCGTCTCGACCGATCTTGATTCTCCTGACCATCGTTGCGGGAGCCGTCGGTGGGCTGCTGTGGGGTTTGCTCGTCGGTGTGCTGCGGACCGCCGGAGGGGTCAACGAGATATTCGGAGGCCTCGGGCTTGACTTCGTGGCGGCCTCGATCACCACCTACCTGATCATCGACCCGTGGCGGCGCGCCGGGGTGGCCTCCACATCGGGAACCGACCCGTTCCCCGATGCGGCCCTGCTGCCCTCACTCGGGGGAACCCGGTTCTCGCCCCTCGCGGTGGCCATCGCCCTGCTTGCCATCGTCGGCGTCTGGGTGCTGTTCCGGGGAACGCTCTACGGGCTGAAGCTCAAAGCAGTGGGACGCAACCGCCCCAGTGCGTTCCTGATGGGGATCCCGACTAATCGCTACCTGCTGGGCGCCTTCATGATCTGTGGCGCCCTGGCCGGTATCGCCGGAACATCCCAGGCAACGGGTTTTCACTACCGGCTCATCCCGGCCATCTCGGGCGGCTACGGCTTTCTCGCCATCCTCGTCGTGTTGCTTGCCCGGTTCCGGGCGTTCTGGGTGGTTCCGATCTCGTTCTTCTTCGCCATGATCGCCGTCGGTAGCTCGCAACTGCAGCTGCGGCTCGATGTCAACTCGGCGCTGGGCGGGGTTCTGCAGGGTGTGCTGGTCCTGGCTGCGATGTTCGGGCTGGGCTGGAGCGCTTACCGGATTCGACAGCGCATAGCGGCGGCCGGGGAGGAACCCGGATGACGGGGATTTGGAATGCGTTCATCGACATGTTCGACACGGCCACCATCGCCACGATTGTCGCCGGGGCGGCGCCGCTGCTGTTCGCCGCCATGGGTGAGACGATCAGCGAGAAGGCCGGAGTCATCAACCTGTCGGTCGATGGCAGCATGATGCTCGCTGCCCTGGCCGGGTTCGTAGCCGCGTTCGAGACCGGCAGCGTCTGGCTGGGCTTCCCGGCGGCAGCAGCCGTCGGAATGCTCGTCGCCCTGGTGGTGGCATTCGGGAGCATCAAACTGAGCCTCAACCAGGTGGCGGTTGGTTTCGTGCTCTTTGCGCTATGCACGCAGCTCAGCCGTTTCCTGGGCTCGTCCTATGTCGGCCGCCTGCCCGAGGCGGTGCCGGCCTGGGACGTTCCGCTGCTCGAGTCGATCCCGTTCTTTGGTCGGGTGCTCTTCCAGCAGAACCTGATGGTCTATCTGAGCATCCTGACGGTCATCGCCACCTACGTCTACATGTACCGGACCCGTAAGGGACTCGAACTGCAGGGCATCGGGGAGCGGCCCGAGGCCGCCCACGCCCGGGGGATTCCCGTCAATCGTCTCCGCTACTTCTACACCGCCCTGGGAGGGGCCCTCATCGGCATCGGCGGGGCGGCGTTCACGCTGGACGTCAAGCTGGGCTGGTCCGACCGCCCGACGCTCAACTTCGGCTGGATCGTGCTGGCCATTGTGATCTTTGGCGGCTGGCACCCCATCCGGGTTGCCATAGGCGTACTCCTCTTTGGAGCGCTGCAGGCCTACGCCCTCAACCTCATACCCGAATTCCCGAGCCTCTCCCAGGTGCTGCCCAGCATCCCCTTCCCGCTGATGATTCTGGCCCTGGTGATCGTGAACTGGAAGGCCCTGCTCAGATGGCTCGATCGGTATCCCTGGTTGCGCGCCATCTTGCGCAGCGATCCACCCACCGCCATCGGGACGCGGTTCGAGGTGAATTAGCCCATCCGGCGAAGCCGCATGGGGTCAGTGGTCAGTGGTCAGTGGTCAGTGGCCGGAAGTACGGACGTTCGGACACCGTGGGCTACTTGTTCACGGTCACTGCCGCGGAGGCGGGCAGGTACCAGGCATCGCCGGTGAACTCGACCGTGAAGGTCGTCGTGCGGCGAAGCCGATACCGGACCGACAGCGTGCCGTCGGAATCCACCTGGCCCGAGGCAATGACCCGGGAGCCGCGCTGGTCGGTGGCGGTGATGGTCACCGAACGGTTCGCCAGGGTCTCGCCGAGCGTCGCGGTGACGTCCACTTTGTTGCGGCCCTTCTTGCCGCTGGCTGCCACGGCCTCGATCGACAGGTCAGTAGTCCGCTTCTCGACTGCCACGCTGGCGGTCGTGGTCGAAGCCTCGTAGCTACCGGCGCCCGCAAACGACGCCGTGTAGGTGACGGCTGTCGGCGTCGACGGGCTATCGGTGAAGCTGAATGACCCGCCGGCTCCAGTCGTCACCGCCGGCAGGGGTTCCTCGACATCGGCGTAGCTCCGGGTGACGGCAATCTGACGTCCACTCGCCGACGAACCGTCGGCGAAGCTGAGTGTGCCGCTGAAGGTGGTCGGAGTTCCGACCGGGGTCGACGCCGGCCCGGTCAGCGTCACCGACGACGGCACCGAGACCGGACCCGTCGCCAATACGTGCAGGGCGAATGAACCCCCGGTTTCGCTCACTGCGAACACCGTGCTGCCGTCGGCGCTCAGGGCCAGGCCGCGTGGGGCGAGACGAGCGCCGAGCTCGAAGGTTGCGAACGGGGTTGGGTTATCGCGCAGGTGAACCCGCACGTCGGCGTCGTACGGAGAGTCGGTCCCGGTGGCCACTGACTGACCGTCGGCGGCCCACGCCACGGCGTTCGGATAGGTAGTGGTCTCGTAGGCAAGCACAGGGTTCAGGCCAATCACGCCGAAGGCATCGTGCTGATAGGGCGACCCCGAGGCCTGCACGACGAGACCGTCGTCGGGGCTCACGGCCAGGTCGCGCAAGTTGCTTCCAGTGTTGGAGCGAACCGAGACCGTGTCACCGATGCCGTCGTACACGCCGATCGTGTAGAGGGTCGTGGGGCTGAGCCCAAGGTCGCCGGTCACGAACAGACCGTTGGAATCCGGGCCGGCCGAAACATACGGCTGATAGAACGGGCCCGGAGCCTCGAGCGGGTTCCACGCGCCCGTTGCGGGATCGAGAACGCCAACGCCGCCGTAGCCACCGCTTCCGGCATACCGGTTGCACGAGTGCCCGACCGCGACGTACTGCGCGGTCGTAGCCACCGAGCCCGGGCACACGTCTGTGGGCAGGGTGAACCGTGCCGACTCGGTCAGCGTGGCGACATCGACCACAGCTACCGCGTTGGACGCGGGCAGTGCGACGAACAGGGATGACCCGTCGGCAGAGAAATCGATCCCCGAGGCGCTGGGAAGGTCCGTGATGGTCCCGACCGGAGCACCGCCGAGATCGGTGACGAATAGCCCGTCGTGCGGGTGCCCGGCCGTGTAGTAGATCCGGCCCGCGTCCTCATCGAGAAGCATGTCGAAGAGACCGGGGAGTGATAGTGCGGCGGGGCCGGTCGAAGCCGATGCGGGGGCAACCAGTACGGCTCCTAGTAGGAGTGCGGTCATCCAGGACGTGGCGAGTTTGCGTGCGAGCACAGTGGCGACCCCTTTGATGCGAGTGAGCAACGTTGACCACTCAGAGTAGTAGCAATGCCAACGACCCGCTGAGCGGGGAAGGCTCCTACCCTCTCGGGGTGACCAGTGTTGTGATCGCAGGGCCCCAGGGCGGCGTTTCGCTCGTGTTCTTGCACGACGCGTCGTCGAACCTCGCCATGTGGAAGCCGCAGCTGGACATCCTGTCGGCGGAGTTCCGGTGCATCGCCATCGACCTGCCCGGTCACGGGGCGTTGCAGCGCTCGGATTTCACGCTAGAGGGAGCCGTTGCCGAGGTGGCGGACGTGCTCCGGCACGATGCCGGCGGCCGAGCCGTGCTGGTCGGGCTCTCGGTCGGAGGATATGTGGGCATCGCGACAGCCGCTCACCATCCCGAACTCGTAGCCGGCCTGGTGGCGAGTGGGGTCGGGTCGCGCAGCTCTACGCCACGGGTCAGCCGAATCCAGGGCCGGCTGCTGCCGATCTTCGGTTTCCTGTTGAAACGCCCGGCCGCCAAGGCGTTGCGGCGAATCGCTCCGGCTGAGACAGCGACCGCCATCCGCGACCGCGGCCTTTCCTGGCGCGGGGCCGGCGACGCCATGCGAGACCTGGCGGGCCGGGATATGAATGCGCTGCTCCGCCGCTACGACGGGCCGGTCCTGGTGCTGCTGGGAGAGCGGGATGCGCCCAACATCGACGGTGCTCCGCAGCTGGTGGCAGGAGTCCCCAATGCCGAGATCGAGATCCTGCCAGATGCCGGCCACTCGTGCAGCCTGAGCCAGCCGGAGGAATTCAGTCTGGCGGTTCGGGACTTCGTGCGACGCACCCAGGCCCCACCGGTCTGAACGCACGGAGACGGAAGGCTGTAGCCCGCTGGTGTAGCTTGGGCGTGTTGATTGCTGAGGACTTCCGAGCCCCGAGGAGGGACACATGACAACGGTCATCAAGGGTGGAACCATCGTCACCGCCACCGAGATGATGCAGGCCAACGTTCTCATCGACGGCGAAAAAGTCGTCGCCATTGCGCAAGGAAGCGCCCAGACCTGGGCGGAAGGCGCCGATCGGGTGATCGACGCCACCGGCAAGTACGTGGTACCCGGCGCCGTCGACGTGCACACCCACTTCGAGCTGCCCTTCGGTGGCACCTACGTGTCCGACAACTTCGAGACCGGGACCCGGGCAGCGGCCTACGGGGGCACCACCAGCGTGGTCGACTTCGCCGTTCAGGTGAAGGGCGAGACCATCCGGGACGGCTTCGACAACTGGATGGCCAAGGCCGAGGGCAACTGCGCCATCGACTACGGCTTCCACATGATCGTCGGTGACATCAACGACTCGTCGCTCAAGGAAATGCAAGCGATGATCGACGACGGTGTCACCACCTTCAAGCTGTTCATGGCCTACCCGGGCGTGCTGTATTCCGACGACGGGGAGATCTTCCGGGCCATGCAGCAGGCCGCCCAGGACGGCACGATGATCATGATGCACGCCGAGAACGGCATTGCCATCGACGTGCTGCGCGAGCAGGCGGTTTCCCGCGGTGAGACCGACCCCAAGTACCACACGGTGACCCGTCCGCCCCAAACCGAATCCGAGGCGGTCCACCGGGCGCTGGCGCTGGCCGAAGTAGCCGGCGCCCCCCTGTACGTCGTCCATATGTCGGCCAAGGAGGGCGTGCACGAGCTCACCCTGGCCCGCGACCGTGGGCAAAACGCCTTCGGTGAGACCTGTCCGCACTACATGCACCTGTCGGTGGAGGACGACATCGACGTTCCCGGTTTCGAGGGCGCCAAGTACGTGTGCTCCACCCCCATCCGGTTCCGGTCCGAAGGCCACCAGGACGCCCTGTGGGAGGCGCTGGCCCGCAACGACCTGCAAGTCGTCTCGACCGATCACGCCAACTTCTTCTACGACGACGACGAAACGCTCGGCCGCCAGAAGCGTCTCGGCGAGGGCGACTTCACGTTGATTCCCAACGGCCTGCCGGGGGTCGAGGAGCGCTTCCAGGTCATGTACCAGAGCGGGGTCGTTGAGGGCCGGCTGAGCCTCAACCGCTGGATCGAGGTGTGCTGCACCGCCCCGGCCAAGATGATGGGCATGTACCCGCAGAAGGGCACTATCGCCGTCGGCTCCGACGCCGACATCGTCGTCTTCGACCCGAACACCTCGTTCGTATACGGGAAGGACACCATCCACGGCAACATCGACTACACGGTCTACGACGGGATGGAGATCTCCGGCAAAGTGGACACCGTCATGTCGCGTGGGAAGGTGATTGTCGAAAACGACAACTACGTCGGCGATAAGGGGCACGGCCAGTATCTGAAGCGGGGCATGAACCAGTACCTGGTGTGATATGCCACAAGGAGGGAACGTGAACGAGATTCGGCATTGGATCAACAACAAGGCCTATGACGCCGAGCCCGACCGCTGGGGCGACGTGTTCAATCCGGCCACCGGCCTCGTGTCCAAGCGGGTCGCCTTCGCCTCCGCGGCCGATGTCGACGCAGCGGTGACGGCCGCCCAGGGGGCCTTCCCGGGATGGCGGGACACGTCGATCTCGGCCCGCACCAGGATCATGTTCGCATTCCGGGACCTGGTGGAGCGCAATCGGGAGGAGATCGCCAAGCTGCTGGTCGCCGAGCACGGCAAGGTCATGGCCGACGCTCTCGGCGAGGTGCAACGCGGCCTGGAGGTCATTGAGTTCGCCTGCGGCATCCCCCATCTGCTGAAGGGCGACTTCTCCGAGAACGTGTCGACTCAGGTCGACACCTACACCATGCGCCAGCCCCTCGGCGTTGTGGCGGGAATCACCCCGTTCAACTTCCCGGCCATGGTGCCCATGTGGATGTACCCAATCGCCATTGCCTGCGGCAACACATTCGTGCTGAAGCCGTCCGAGAAGGACCCGTCGGCGTCGAACTTCTCCGCCGAGCTGTTCGCCGAGGCCGGCCTCCCCGATGGGGTGCTCAACGTGGTACACGGTGACAAAACGGCGGTCGATCGCATTCTGGAGCATCCTGACATCAAAGCGGTCAGCTTCGTCGGCTCGACACCCATTGCCCGCTACGTCTACGAGACCGGGACGGCCAACAACAAGCGGGTCCAGGCCCTGGGCGGGGCGAAAAACCACATGATCGTCCTGCCAGACGCCGACATGGAACTGGCGGCCGACTCAGCCGTGTCGGCGGGTTACGGATCGGCCGGTGAGCGGTGCATGGCGATTTCGGTGGTGGTGGCGGTCGGCGACGCCGGCGATCGCCTCATCGACAGAATTAAGGGTCGCATGGCCGACCTCAAGGTCGGCCCGGGCGACCAACCCGACATGGACATGGGACCGCTGGTCACCGGTGAGCATCGCGACCGGGTGGCCGGGTTCATCGACGCCGGCGAGGAAGAGGGTGCCACCCTGGTCGCCGACGGGCGCGGCTATGCCCCGGCGGGCAGTGAATCCGGTTTCTTCCTCGGCCCGACCCTGTTCGACAACGTCACTCCCGACATGAGCATCTACCAGAACGAGATCTTCGGGCCGGTGCTGGATGTCGTTCGGGTGGATTCCTACGAAGAGGCCATCAAGCTGATCAACGACAACCCGTGGGGGAACGGGACGGCGGTGTTCACCAATGACGGCGGGGCGGCCCGCAAATTCCAGAATGAGATCGAGGTCGGCATGGTCGGCATCAACGTCCCCATCCCGGTGCCGCTCGGCTTCTACTCGTTCGGCGGGTGGAAGGAATCGATATTCGGCTCGCACGGCATCTATGGCCCGGAGGGCATCCACTTCTACACGCGACCCAAGGTGGTCATCAGCCGCTGGTCGGATCCCATCCATAGGGGCGTCGACCTCGGTTTCCCACAGCAGAGCTAGACCAGAGGAGAGGAAGGTCCATGGAATTCGGAGTCGTCCTTCAGAACAACCCCCCGGCCCGGGAGGTGGTCCGACTCGCCCGACTCGCCGAGGACATGGGGTTCACGTACGGATGGACGTTCGATTCACATGTGCTGTGGCAGGAGCCCTTCGTGATCTTCACCCTGATGCTGGAAGGCACCCGTCACATGAAGGTGGGGCCGATGGTGACGAATCCCGGGACCCGCGACTGGACGGTGCTCGCCTCCCTGTTCGCCACCCTCGACGAGATGTTCGAAGACCGGACGATATGCGGCATCGGCCGGGGGGACTCGGCGCTCCGGTTCATCGGGAAGAAGCCCACCACCCTCGCCTCCACCGAGGAGGCCATCAAGGTGATCAAGGGTCTGGTGGCGGGTGAAGAAGTGGACTACAACGGTGAGAAGCTGCAGATCACCTGGGTGCGGGACGGACACGATCTGCCGGTGTGGATGGCGGGATACGGTCCCAAGGCACTGACACTGACCGGCCGTATCGCCGACGGCTTCATCTTGCAGCTGGCCGACCCCTACCTGGTCGAGTGGACCTCCAAGTTCGTCAAGAACGCCGCCGGGGAAGCCGGGCGGAATCCCGACGACGTCAAGGTGTGCGTCGCCGCCCCGGCCTATGTCGGCGACGACCTCGACCACCAGCGCGACCAGGTGCGCTGGTTCGGGGGCATGGTGGGTAACCACGTCGCCGACCTGGTGGAGCGCTACGGCGACGACCCCGAGATGGTCCCGACCGCCCTGTCCGACTACATCAAGGATCGCCAGGACTACGACTATTCCCACCACGGCGTGGTCGGCAATCCCTCAACCGACTTCGTGCCGGACGAGGTGGTCGACCGGTTCTGCGTGCTCGGCCCGGCCGAGGCCCATGTCGAGCGCATTCGGGAGCTCGAGGCCCTCGGGGTCGACCAGTTCTGCGTGTACCTGATGCATGACAACATGGAGCAGACCCTCCGCCACTACGGCGCTTCGATCATCCCGGCCTTTCAGTAGCGCTTGGCTAGCTCCCGAGGTGACCGGCCACGGGCAGTGAATACCGGGTGTTGAGGGCGACCTCTTCGACGGCCGGGCCGAACGACCAGTCGTTCCACAATCGGAACGAGCCGTCGGACGCCCGGGCGCCGAGCGTGTCGGTGCCGTCGCCGTCCCAGTCGCCGGCCACGATGAGTTCGTCCCGGCCGTAGTAGGCCCCGAAGTCGTTTGGCCCCGGCCCGAGGTCGTTCTTGTGGACGATCACCCCGCCGCTGGTGAGGAATCCGATGGAGTCCCCGCCGTCGCCGTCGAAGTCACCGGCGAACGGGCTCCATCCGGTTTCACCGTAGGCGAACGAGAAATCGGACGGGCGGGTGCCGAGCGTGTTGCTCACAAACACCCGGTCTTCGGACGGGCGGAAGATCGCCAGGGTGTCGCAGCCGTCTCCGTCCCAGTCTCCGGCTACCGGAACGTCGCCGGGAACCCCGTAGAAGAAGGTCTGGTCGGCCACGCCGAAGCGGTTGACGTTGCGCAGGTAGACGAAACCGGTGTCTGGCCGGTACATCCCGACGGTCTCGACGCCGTCACAGTCCCAGTCGCCGAACAGCGGAAGGTCGCCCGGGATCCCGTAGAAGAAGGCGTTGATGGAGCCGTCGGGGCGGCTCAGGGCCCACAACCCGGCGTCGGGATCGAACGCCCCGACCGAGTCGGTGATCGCCGGGGGAGGCGGCGGGGGTGGCGGGGGAGGAGGATCCGGCGGCGGCGGTGTGACCGGGCTGGGGACCGTGGCGAGGTGGTGCTCGATGGCGTCGGCCATGGCCCGCTGGCCCTTGTAGTTGGGGTGAAAGCTGTTTGAGGGATGCTGCACGCTGATCCCGGTCAGATAAGCCTCCTCATCGCCGCAGATCTCATGGCTCCAGAAGGCTCCGGCGACGTCGACGAACTCGACGCCCTCCACCGCCGACACCGAGTCCTCGATGACGCTGTTGAGCTGGAGGGCCATGTCGTTCAGCCAGCGTCGCTCGCTTGCGCTGATGAACCCGCCGTCCAGGCAGATACCGCCGGGATCGTCGGGAAACAGCTTGGGGTAGCCCAGCACCAGCAGGCGCCCCTCCGGGTGGATCTTGGCCCGCATGGCCCGATAGATCGGGATCAGCCGGCTCGGGAGCCGCAGCAGGTCGGCCTGGACCTCGTCGTCGATGTCATCGCAGCGACCCAGCCAGAACGGCTGGATGCAATCGAACATGACGTCGCCGAAGCCGGCGTCGTGGCCGCCGATGGTGACGGTTGCCAGCGTGACGTCGGGGCCGAGGCGATCGAGGGCGGATTGGTAGGGCGAACCGGACTGCACCCGGGCGGGGTCGTCGTAGGGGGGCTCGTCGCTCACCACCGAGCGGCGGCTCAGCTGGTAGGAATGGGCTCCCGAACACGCCCAGAACTCGAAGTCGGCGGGGGCGATGCGGTCGGCCAGGAGGCGGGGATAGGCGCCGAAGGAGCGATAGCAGGGGTGGGGCGAGCCGTTGGTGCCCTCATAGGGCTCGACGCCCTTGCCGGATGAGTAGGAGTCGCCAAGCGCGACGTAGCGGCCGTCTGCGACGTTGGTGTCGGCCGACGCCGCAGGCATGGCAACCAGCACGGCTGCCACGAGCAACAATGCGGTCCCCCCCGATAGTGGCCCCCTCCAGAGTGGCTTCACGGGGTGCTCCTTCCGTCTGGCACGCTAGCGGCCCCCGGCATCTACCCGGGGTGGGAGTTGTTGTACCGGAGCCGATTGCGAGATGGAAGGGGTCCCTCAGGTTCTCCTTCGGGTCGCCGACAGAAAGTGGTATGGACCGCCTTTATCTGCGGAAGTCCCTGATAGCGGCCGGGACCGGCTCGCTGATGCTGTACGTCGCCTTCCGGCTGGGCGAGCGGGTGATCTTTCTCGGGATGTTCGACCTGGGTATCCACGAACTGGGGCACCTGTTGTTTCGGCCGTTCGGCGAGGTCGTCTCATTCGTGATGGGGAGCGGGTTACAGGTGCTGGTTCCGCTTGGTCTCGCCGCCTACTTCTGGTTCTGGCAGCACAATCGAGTGGCATCGGGGTGGCTGATGATGTGGGGGGCCACCTCGATGCAGGACGCCAGTGTCTACATCGCCGACGCGCCGTACCGCGCACTCCCACTGATCGGGGGAACCCATGACTGGTGGTGGCTGCTGCGACGGTGGGACCGCCTCGACCTGGCCGCTGAGATCTCCCACACCGTCTGGGTTCTCGGCCTCGTCCTCGGACTGGTCGGGCTCGGGCTGATCCTCGTGCCACTGGCGAAAGAAGCCTGGGACCGGCTCGGCCGCGGGCCCGCCATTTCTGTCTCCGGGCCGAGCACGGTGCGCGAGGCGCGAAAGCCGCAGTAGACAACACAGGAACGCGCAAGCAACCCGCAGGGTGCCCACCCCCCTCCTGGCCTCCCCTACCTTCGGCGGGGGAGGTAACACCGATCCTCTTCCTTGGTTCCGTCGCCCGTAGCGGGGAGGGGCGGTCGTGTTGCGAGTTACCCCTCCCGCTTCCGGCGTTCTCATCGGCACCTCTCAGCGTCACGGACACGCGTCGACGATGATCCCGAACACGCGTCGACGATGAAGCCGGTCCACACATCGGCGGGGGAGGTAAGACCGATCCTCTTCCTTGGTTCCGTCGCCCGTGGCGGGGAGGGCCGGTCGTGTTGCGGGTACCCCTCCCGCTTGCGGGAGGGGCCAGGGAGGGGTGAAAGCGCGTTCCTGTGTTCTTGTGCGCGGTGATCGCACGCGGCGTTGTCATCGGCACCTCTCAGCGTCACGGACACGCGTCAACGATGATCCCGAACACGCGTCAACGATGAAGCCGGTCCACACATCGGCGGGGGAGGTAAGACCGATCCTCTTCCTTGCTTTCGTCGCCCGTGGCGGGGAGGGCCGGTCGTGTTGCGGGTACCCCTCCCGCTTGCGGGAGGGGCCAGGGAGGGGTGAAAGCGCGTTCCTGTGTTCTTGTTGTCGGTGATTATGCGCGGTCTGGCCTCCCGAAGGCCTCCCAACCGATAGCACGGGAACGCGCAAGCAACCCGCAGGGTTGCCCACCCCCCTCCTGGCCTCCCCCACCTTTCGGCGGGGGAGGTAACACTGGCAACTCAGAGAACGCCTGTCAGCCTTCGAAGACCCCTGCGCCGGGGTTGAAGGCGGCCCAGGCGAACCAGAACTCGTTTCCGTGGACGACGGGTTCGAGTTGGGCGCCCGCCAGTGGTCCGGTCAGTGCGGTGCCGTTCAGGTCCCATTCGGAACCGGTCTCAGCGTCGGTGAACATGCCGTCTCCCACCGACGCAAAGGTGAGCACTTGCCCGTCGACGGTTCGGTGGAAGGCGATCCCGGTTCCGATGTCGCGGGATCGGGCGATCTGGTCGTTGTCGAGGGCGTCGGCGGTGTCGCCGCCCCACAGCACGACGATGTCCGCACCGTCGACGGTGTCGTTGACCGCACCGAGCGGTTCGATCACCGAAAACGGATACGCCCTGGTGGTGCCATCGACGGTCACGTTGACGACCCGCTCCAGTGCCGCGTACCGGGTGTCGAGATCGGCGGCGTTGAAGAACCCGTAGGGGGTGGAGCGGGACGAGTACCCGATGTACGGGTTGTAGCCGTATTGGCGGCCGAACCCCTGGTCGGGGCCAAGCACCAGGCCGTCGGGATACCGGCGGGCGTAGTCGCCGAAGTTGGAGATCGATGACGGCACGAACGTCAGTTGCTCGCCGGCGTATTCACCGACGAGTCCCTCGCCGGTGAGCTGCTGCCAGAGCGACTCGGTGCGGTTGTCCCACATGACCAGGTCGCTGTTGCGCAGCAGGCCTGACACACCGAACCGCAGCTCGGCGTCTTCGAACACCCGGTCGAACACGATGGCGCTGTTGCACAGCGGGCAGAAGGTCACCGCCACCGGCTGCTCTCCGACCACATCGTTGACGATCTCGTGGGCGGTGAGGATCGAGAGCGGGTAGAAGCGCGCATCGCCGTCGATTTCCAGTGCCAGGCCCGGCTCCCGCTCATCGGCATGGTCGGCCTCTGACACGGTCACAAACGATGGGTTGTCGATCGGCGGGATCCGGTCCCGGATGGGCAGCGCCCGGATTCCGATGAGCAGCTCGCCGTAGTCGATCGTCGTCCGGGAGAAATCGGTTGCCCAGTCGGCGCTGACGGCGTCGAGGTCACCGGGAAGGAGGCTGCGGTCGAAGCCGGGGATCGGGTCGACCGGATCGGTCTCGAGGGGATCGGTCTCCCCGGCATCCTCCGACGCGGAGGTGGTCGTGGTCTGATCGCTCGCGGTCGGGTCGCTCGATCCGCCGCCCAGCGTGAGGGCGAGGATGACGGCGGCGATGATGGCGGTTCCCGAGGCGATGGCAATGGTTGAGCGGCTCATGGTGTGACTCGATAACGGGGCCGGTGTCGCCCCCGGTTGGTCAACTATCGCCTATCCGACACTTTCGTCGAACAGGCACACCCTGGGCAGTCAAGAAAAACACGGATAGTGACGACGCATCACCTGTAGCCACCGGGAGGTTTCCGTGAGCAGTCGCACTGTCACCGTTGTAGCCATTGTCGCCGCCATGCTCGTCATCGGCGGAGCGGCGCTGGCCATCGGCGGTCAGATGTCGGCCGAAGAGCAGTCTGCCGCCAGCCCCGACCTCGTCACGGGCATTACCACTCTCGAGCTCCGGAACCCTGCGACCGATGCGTCCGCGACGACCACTACGGGCTTTGACATGACCTCCCGGTTTGACACGACCACGACCCGGCCCGATCCCACCCCTCCTACTCGCTCTCCGTTCACCAGCTTGCCATCGACGACCACAACCGCGGCGCCCACGACGACCACCGCAGCACCGACGACCACCACGACGCAGGCGCCGACCACCACTACCGCCGCCCCCACGACGACGACGTCTCCGCCGCCGCCGCCAACGACGACCACGCAACCACCGCCGCCGCCAACGACCACCACAACCGCGGCGCCGACGACCACGACCACCGCGGCCCCGGCCGGCGGGTCGTACTCGTCGTCGAGCGAGTCTCAGTTTCTGTCGCTCATCAACGGGGTGCGGGCCGATGTCGGGGTGCCGCCGCTGACGCTCCACAGTTCCCTGAAGTCATATGCCCGGGACTGGACGTTCCACATGTCAGACACCAACAGCTTCGAGCACAGCAACATCTCCAGCCTGCTCGGCCCATGGAGCACAGTCGGGGAGAACATCGCCTACGGGTGGTCGGTGCAGTCGATGCACGACGCACTGGTCGCCAGTCCGGGTCACTACGCCAACCTGACCAGCTCATCGTTCACCCATGTCGGCATCGGCGTCTGGATCGAGGACGGTGGCAAGATCTGGACGACGCACGTGTTCGGCGGCTGACCCGGCAATCGCCGACCGGGGGCGCTCCCGCCTAGGGCGGAGCGCCCCCGGTGCATTCGGCCCGCTATTCCTCGAAGCCGAGCACCGCGCCACCCGGCGACCAGAAGCCCCAGTCGTTTCTTGTCTTCCACACGCCCTCGCCGGTCAGCTCGGCGGTCCCGCTTCCCTTGGCCCGAAAGGCGGTAAAGCCCTCGACCTCGACGGTGAACTCCGATCCGGTGACGGCGATCAGGCCCTGGAAGCCGGTCAGCTGATAGGTGCTCTGGCCGGTCAGCGCTTCTGATTCCGCCGCCCGAGCTCCCGGAGAGGCGATGTGGACGCGGGCATCCCCGGCGAGGTCCACGATCGTCGCGTCGCCGTCGACGGCCATGCGAATGGCACCGGCCATATCGACGCTCACCGTTCCGCTGCCCGATGCCTTCAGGTACCCCGTGCCGCTGATGACGCTTTCGTCCCCACCCGGCCCGGTCTGGGCGAATGCGACGGCTCCGCCGAAGACCATCACGGCGATGATCCCCAGCACGATTGTCAATCGTTTGGACATTGTGTCCCCTTTCGATTCCGAGACCGCCGTGTGCGGCCTCACGAACCAGGGTTCACGTCGCGTGTACGACAACGATTAGAAGAGCGAGAGAAGAGTTCGGAGGTCAGCTCGCCTTGCGTTTGCGGTTGCGCTTGCGTTCTGCGGCGGCCCGTTTGGCTGCTTCCGCCGGTGACAGCGGAACTTCGCCGTCTCCTCGACCGTCGCCGTCGACGACCGGGGCGGCGTGCCGCTCCCGGGCTTCACGATTGGCCTGCGCAGCAGCCCGCCGAGCAGCTTCGGCCGGACTATCGGCTGAGCGGTGGTTCTGGCCGTCCGACCGGTCGGCAGCCTTTTCGTCGACCTGGATTGCCGGGCGCTGCTTGACTCGCCGGGCCCTGGTCTCTCTGGACGGCGGATTGGCGGGATTCTCGGCAGGCGTAGCGTCTGCAATCTGCCCAGCCGAACCTTCGGGTGGGGCATCGCCGTTCTCCCCCGCGGGAGCGTTCGCCGTTGGAGGAGCCGGAGTTTCCGGTGTGGCGTTCGGGCGGCTTTTCTTGGACGCCTCGGCTGCGGTGGTGGGAGCCGGGGCCACCGGTTCTTCAGGCGTCGCGGAATTCATGGCCTTCCCGGGTGTGGTTGCCCGGGGCGGGTTTTGGGCGGCTTTCCCGGCCGGGGGCATCCCCTCCTGGGGTGCACTCAGCCTGTTTCCCCGGGTCTTCTTGTTGCCCCGTTTGGGTCCTCGTGCGGGAGCTTTGGGCGCATCCTCCCGGGGAGGGCTCTCCGCCTGAGCAGGCCCGATCTTCGGTGCCGGCGACTCTGGCGCGCTCGCACCTTCGGGCTTGGCAGCTGGTGGCTCGGTGGCGGGGGCGGGCTCGGAACGGACCGGCTGGTTGTCCTCGATCGGCCGGCGGGCCTTCGGTGCATGAGTCCGCGGCGCCGGAGGGGGAGCATCAGATGACGGCTCGGCGGGCTCCGCCCCACCGGGCGGCTGCGGAGATTCGGCGGGCGCTGCACCGGTGGTGTCGGCACCGTTCGCTTGATCGAAGGGATCGCCGCTTTCGGCGAGCGGCACGGCCTTGCGCTGCCCGGCGAACGGGTCCCAGGCCGGTTCGGACCCGGCCGGCACCTCGGGGCGGAGGTGGGGAAGCGTCACCGGATCCCGGTTGGGATAACCGGCGTGATTGGTGATCGCCCATACCACGACCGCGAACAGCGTCGGCACGGCGCCGAGCAGGACGTCGCCCACTACTCCGTCGACCAGGAGAACAATCGCCGCCATTGAGACGACGAAGAGGGCAGCCAGGCCGGCGAATAGGGGCGCGTGATCCATGACATAGATCCAGCGCAGATGCATCGGTCTACGAGCCATCCACTGGACATCGGCACCGAAAACCGCCTGCTGAAGCCGTCTCCTAGCCGGTCTTGAACAGCAATCGGGCCCACCAGGTCGCCGGGTTCTCGACCACCGCCAGCCCCGAACGATCGATGGCCTGGACGTTCCATCCGGTCATTTCCAGGGTGGCTGCCGGTACGCCGCCCGCCGATCCCTGCACGCCGCCTTCTTCGAGCCGGTCGACCGTGAAGTAGCAGAAGGCCAGATCGTGATGATGGGCCAGGCCGAGGAGCTCGGTCAGCCAGCCGATCAGGAGGTCCTCGCAGGTGTCGCCGGCGGCCATGACCGGCACATCGCGCACCGGATCGACACCCCGCAGGTCGAACATCATGTCGAACATGCCCCAGCCGGCATGCTCGAACAGCTCCTGGGGCGTCACCCCGTAGGCGATGATTCCCGGTTGGTCGGTGTCGATGCGCTCATACCGCATTGCGTCAGGCCGCCTGATCGGTGGCTCGGGGCGTCGGGCGGCTCGGCCGGGTCACGGTTCCAGGAGCCGGTCCAGCTCGCCGGTTCGATCCAGTGCAGCCAGGGCATCGAAACCGCCGACGTGGTGGTCATCGACCAGGATCTGGGGCACCGTGGTGCCCCCGGTTCGTTCGGCCAGTTCCGCCCGGCCGCCCGGCAACTCGTCGACGTTGATCTCGGTCCACTCCTCGATGCCCTTGGAACGCAGGAGTGACTTCGCTCGATTGCACCAGCCGCACCATTCGGTGGTGTACATCGTGATCTCGGGCATGGTGTCTCCGGGTGGGGGCTTCCGGCCCGGTAGGGTACCGGCCATGGCGAACTGGCCCTTCACTCCTCCGATTGCGACGATGGAAGCTCGGGTCAAGGAGCAGCCACCCGAGCCTCCCGGCTGGCGGTACGAGCCCAAGTGGGACGGGTTCCGGGCGGTGGCCTGGAGCGATGAGATTCGCCTCGACAGCCGTAACCAGAAGCCTCTGCTTCGGTACTTCCCCGAGTTGGAGCCGGCGCTTGAGCAACTCCCCACCGGGACGGTGGTCGACGGCGAAGTGGTCGTGGTGCGGGACGATCGGACCAGTTTTGACTCGCTCCAGCTGAGAATCCACCCCGCCGAGAGCCGGATCACGATGTTGTCCGAGGAGATCCCAGCCAGCCTGGTGGCGTTCGACCTGCTGGCCTTCGACGGCGCTGATCTGCGGGAGGCGCCGTTCGCCGAGCGGCGCGCCCGGCTCGAGGAGCTGCTCGCCACGCTGCCACATCCCTGGCATCTCACGCCGTCCACCGACGACCTCGAGGTTGCCCGGCGCTGGTTCGACGACTTCGAGGCGGCCGGGTGCGACGGCATCGTGTGCAAGCGCGAGGAGGCCCCCTACGTCGGCGGCAAGCGGGAGATGATCAAGTGGAAACATCGCCGCTCCGTCGATTGCGTGGTCGGGGGCTATCGCGAGCACAAGGACGGCGGCAAGATCGGTTCGCTCCTGCTCGGCTTGTACAACGACGACGGTGAGTTGCACTTCATCGGTCACTGCTCAGGTTTCTCCGACCACGATCGGGTCGAGCTGCTCAAGCAGTTCGAACAGCTGCGGTCCGAAGAGTCGTTCGGGTTCGAAGCCCGCATGCCGGGCGCCGAGAGCCGCTGGTCGGGCGGCAAGGACCTCTCGTGGACGCCGGTTCAGCCCGGCGTCGTCGTGCAAGTCAGCTACGACCAGCTCACTGAAGGGCGGTTCCGCCACGCCACCCGGTTGGAGCGGTGGCGACCCGACAAGGACGCCGAGGACTGCACCATGGACCAGCTCGAGCGGCCGGAGGGCCCCGGCTTTGCCGACGTGGTCGTCACCTAAGCGGCGGCGGTTGCCTCGATCTCGACCAGCAGATCCGGGTGCACCAACCGGTTGATCCCGAGCAGTGACTGGGGTGGCTTGATCCCGGCCGGTTCGATCCAGCCGGCGTACACGTCGTAGTTCTCGAGGAACCCATCGATGTCGGTCGTGAAGAACCGGAGCGACGTGAGGGTGCTTCTGCTCATGCCGGCCGATTCGAGGAGTTCGTCGATCAAGCCCAGCACATGGGTGATCTGCGCTCGTAGGTCGCCGGCGCCAATGACGGAGACGCCGAGCTCGCTGTCCGGGTCCGCCTCGAGCGCCACCTGCCCGGAGCAGTGCAGAACTCTTGCGGTATCTTCGATCACCTCGGCCTGGTCCATCTGTTAGGCGAGACCCCACTGCGACGGATTGACGGATGTGCGGTGCATTCGATCCTCCCTTCGAGCGACCCGCGGAACCTTAGATGGCCTGGTTGATGCCGACGGGAAGACCGATCGCTGCGGCGGATCTTGGCCACTGATCGCGCGTGTAGTGTTCACACTGCGCTGGGAGGACGACTTTGCGACCGGCTTGCAGCCGGGTTCGCTGGACCTTGATTGACGGGCGACCGGACTGGTTGTCGCGCTCCTGCGCCGATGGGCAAGCTGAATCGGACAGCCGAAAGGGGCGTCGGAATGGGTTGGAGGACGAAGCGCAGGTTTTCACTGCTGGCGGGTTTGACGTTGTTGATGTCGTTGCTACCGGGTCTGACCGGTGCACCGGCGGGCGCGGTAGGACCGGCTGTCTTCATCAACGAAATCCATTACGACAACACGGGGGCCGACTCCGGTGAAGCGGTAGAGATCGCCGGCCCGGCCGGAACCGATCTCAGCGGCTGGTCGGTCGTGTTGTACAACGGCAGCACCGGCGCAACGTATGCCACCATCTCATTGTCCGGGATCATCCCGAACCAGCAGTCCGGCTTCGGCACGCTCGATTTTGCGCAGTCCGGCATCCAGAACGGGTCGCCCGACGGCCTAGCGCTGGTCGACGCCGGCTCC
>JABDLU010000051.1 GCA_013002865.1 Acidimicrobiia bacterium | reverse complement strand
GGATTCCGGCCGGCGCCTCGCTGTTCATTGCCTCGGACATCGCTGTTGCCCGCAACACGTTTGTAGCGCCTGGCTACGCCAACAAGCTGTGGGGACTACCCCTCTACTACGGAGGGCAACTGTTGCTGGCATGGGCCGCAGGTGCCGTGGGCTAGCAACCCCGTCGGGCAATACTGTCGGCCATGGTCACGGCTCTGTTCTTCATTGGCAGCTTCATCGGCGCGCTCTTCACCTTCAATGGCCTGCGGCGCCGTTCTTTGTGGCTGCCCGCGCTCGTCGCCGGGGAACTGGCGATTCATCACATCGTTTGGCAGGCGGTTGCCACCGCCCTGTTCATCTGGGCGGGCGCGCTCGACCATCCGCTTGGCTGGGCGGCGTTGGCTATGACAATTCTGTCGTGGGTGGGCCTGCTGGTCATGGTGGGGTGGGCCGAGCGAGCCAAGCCGGTCTTGCGCGCCGCGCTCGATGGTGTTGGGCGGGGAATCGAGCCCGGGCCTGCGCCCACGATCGGTGACCTGGTACGGGCCCGTCCCCGTCTGCCCCACGGCGTCGAGATGGTCGCTGACGTCTCGTATGGGCCCGAGCCGGAGAACCTGCTCGATCTGCACCTTCCTGAAGAGCGGGAAGGCAGCCACCCGGTGTTGCTTCAGATTCATGGCGGCGGGTGGCGGCGGGGCGCCAAGGAGCGGGATGGCCGGCCGCTGGTTTTTTCGATGGCCAAGAACGGCTGGGTGTGCGTGAGCATCGCCTATCGGCTCAGCCCGGCGGCCACGTTTCCCGACCACCTGATCGACGTCAAGCGTGCCATTGCCTGGTTACGAGAGAACATTGCGACGTTTGGTGGAGACCCGTCCTTCGTCGCCGTCACCGGTGGTTCGGCCGGTGGGCATCTGGCGGCGCTAGCCGCGTTGACCCCGAACGAAGCGGCCTACCAGCCGGGATTCGAACAGGCCGACACGACGGTCCAGGCGTGTGTGCCGCTGTATGGGATCCATGACCTCCTGGACCGCAACCGAAACCGGTATCCATGGCCGTTCGTCGAAGCGATCGTCATGAAGGTCTCGCCGGCCGACGACCCGGCGGCCTGGGATCGTGCCTCGCCGCTCACCCGGGTGAGCCCGGAAGCACCCCCGTTCTTCGTCTTGCACGGATCGCACGATTACCTGGTTCCGCCGGCAGAGTCCCGCCAGTTCGTGGCGGCGTTGGCGCCGGTCTCCCGCCGGCCCGTCTACTACGCCGAGCTCCCCGGTGCTACCCACGGCTTCGATGTGCTCCATTCGTTGCGCAGCCGTCACGTTGTGCACGCGATCGGCAAGTTCCTCGGGGCCGTCCACGCAGGGAACGCGGCATCCGGCGTCGGCGAGGGCCGGCAAAGGAGTGACTAACCGATCAGGCGCGGTATAACGGCCTCATGATCTTCAAACGCCGCACCAAGCCAATCAACCTCGAGCACGTCGACCAGATCGATGAGCTGGCCGCCACCGGCAAGCCGGTCTTCATCGATTTTTGGCAGAACGGTTGCCAGTCATGCCGGACCATGGACGGAGTCGTCTCCGAGCTGGCCGATGAGTACCGCGACTCGGCCCACGTTGTGAAGGTAAACGTGCGCAACGTTCCTGCGGCCGCCCAGCGGTTCCGGGTGATGTCGACCCCGACCTTCGTTGTCTATGGGCCGTCGGCCAAGAAGAAGGCCAAGAAGAGCACCCGCCAGGGCGGAACGGTCGGAGAGCGCTGGCGGGCCAGCGGGCTCGTCAAGAAGGACCAGCTCGAACGGGCGCTGGAGCGCAACGGAGCATCCCGGGCGGCCGAGTGAGAATCAGTCCGGCCCTCGTCGAGCGCATGCTCGACCACTGCCGGGCCGGGCTACCCAACGAAGCCTGTGGCCTGCTGGCCGGTGCCGGGGGAGACATCGTCGACGTCTACTGCATCGCCAACGCCGACCCCTCCCCGGCGACCTACACGATCGAGCCGGAGGGTCACTTCCGGGCGCTGATGGATGCCGAGGCGCGCGGTCTTGAACTCGTCGGCGCCTTTCACAGCCATGTCGATGGTCCTGCCCGGCCGTCGGCGACTGATATTGCCGGGGCAGCCGAGCCCGATTGGGTGTGGGTCGTGGTCGGCCCGATGCACCAGGAGGCCGAGGTGCGGGCATTCCGGATAGACGGCGACCGCGCATTCGAAGAAGATCTCGTGGTCGGCGACGGCTGACCTGGAGACGGTTCCGAATCCGCTGTTGCGGCGCCGGACGGTGTGGTCGGTGAAGCCCCGGTAGTCTCCGCCGGGTGGAGCTGCGAGTTCTCGGTGCCAACGGGACATACCCCACCGCCGGCCATCCGGCCGCCGGGTATCTCCTGTCCCACGACGGCACCCGGGTGTGGATCGACGCCGGGGCCGGCTCGCTCATCGCCCTGCAGGACCTCATGGACCCGGCCGATCTGGATGCGGTAATCGTCAGCCACATCCACGCCGACCACTCCTCCGACCTGTTTCCCGCCTATCACTATCTGCGCTTCGGTCCGACCCCGCGATCGGGCTTGCCCCTGTTCGTTCCGGAAGGGGCGGCCCAGCGCATGACCGCCTACGTCGATCCGGACGGCGGCACCTTCGCATCGACGTTTGATGTTCGTGTTCCCGCCGCCGGTGAGGCATACCCGGTGGGGGCGCTGGCGTTCCGCTTCGATCGGGCCGACCACCCGGTGCCGACGTTGTTGGTGCGCGCCGAGGCGGAGGGTCGCAGTCTGGCCTACTCCGCCGACACCGGCACCGATTGTGATCTCGTCGGCCTGGCTGCCGGAGCGAACACCCTGCTGTGCGAGGCCACCTTCCAAGGAGTCGACAAGCCGGCCCCGCACCACCTGACGGCCCGGGAAGCCGGCGAGATCGCCCATCGGGCCGGAGTCGAGCGGCTCATCCTGACCCACGTCCTGCCTACCCTTGATCCGAAGCAATCAATCGAGGAAGCGGCCGCCGGCTTTGGGGGCGACGTCATGGCCGCCGCTCCGGGCTTGGAGGTACTGATATGAGCGGGCGCGCCGACGGACGCGACTTCGACGAGCTCCGGCCGGTGTCTATCACCCGCGGGTATACCGAGATGACTCCTGGGTCGGTGCTCATCGAAATGGGCAAGACCCGGGTGCTGTGCACCGCCGCCGCCGACCCCGGCGTGCCGCGCTGGTTGAAGGACACCGGCAAGGGATGGGTGACCGCCGAATACAACATGCTCCCCGGGTCGTCGCGGGAGCGCATTTCCCGAAACTCCCTGAATGGCGGGCGCACTAAGGAGATCCAGCGGCTGATCGGAAGATCGCTGCGGGCCATCGTCGACCTGCAGGCCATGGGCGAGTTGTCGGTCCGGGTTGATTGCGATGTGCTCCAGGCGGACGGCGGAACGCGGACGGCGAGCATCACCGGCGCCTGGATCGCGCTGCATGACGCACTTGCGGCCGCTCGCGCCGACGGGCTGGTCGAGACCGATCCACTGTTGGATCACTGCGCGGCCGTGTCGGTCGGAGTCCGGGAGGGAGCGATCTTGCTCGACCTCGACTATCCGGAGGATGTCTCAGTCGACGTCGATTTCAACGTCGTCATGACCGGCGAGGGCCGGCTCATCGAGGTGCAGGGCACCGCCGAGCACGCTCCGTTCACCCGCGACGATTTGACCGGACTGGTCGATGCCGCCGCCGCCGGAATCGAGCATCTGGTCGAGCTGCAGCGCAAGGCGGTCGCAGGCTGAGACGCGTCGTCGTCGCATCGAAGAACCCGGACAAGATCCGGGAGGTCGAGGCGGTGTTGGCCGACCTGGCCGACCCGTTCCTGGTGGTCAAGGGCTTGGAATGGCCCGACATCGAGGAACCGTTCGAAACGCTGGCGGAGAACGCCCTCCACAAGGCCCGCACGGTGTCGGGGCACACCGGCGAAGCAGCCTTGGCCGACGACACCGGGCTGGAGGTAGCGGCGCTGGGCGGCGACCCCGGCGTGCGGACGGCGCGCTTTGCCGGGCCGGACGCCACCTATGACGACAACGTCTCCCGGCTGTTGGAGGTGCTCGACGGAGTGGGGGAGCGCGCCGCCCGGTTTCGCACGGTGGTTGCGCTGGTCTTTCCGGGCGGAGACGAGGTGATCGCCGAAGGCTCGCTAGCCGGGCGGATCGCGGTAAGCCGCCGGGGCACCTTCGGCTTTGGCTACGACCCGGTCTTCGAAGCCGCCGAGGCCGGCTATCGCACCCTGGCCGAGTTGCCGGAAGAAGAAAAGAACCGGATCAGCCACCGCGCTCGCGCTCTCCAGGCTCTCGCCGACCAGCTCTGACTAGTCACTTAACGTAGGCGGGTTCGCTCACTCTGAGTACGGTGAGCCTATGGCTAACAAGGGGCGGGTGCTGCGCGAGGTGTTTCTCGTCGCGGTCGTTGCGGCGTTCATCGTGCCGTGGGGCGCCGCCACGGCGAACATGTCGGCCCAGCTCGAGAACGATGTGTACGGGTGGGAGCCGCTCGGTGTGATTGCCGGTAGCTCTGAGTTGCGGATGCATTCGCTCGGTGATGATCTGTGGGAGGTCTGGGTGTGCGACACCGCCGCCGGGACCGTGTCGATCACGCCGACCGCCGCCGCCACCGTTCTCAACGACGAGGTGGGTCCGTTCTACCGGTGGCTCTCCGGTGACCGCTATCAACCGCTGTTCTATCCGGGCGGAACGGTTCAGGAGGGCACGGGCTGCGCCGCCTCAGTGGCCGACGCCGTCGCCTCCGAGCCAAACGGGGTGATCATCATCACCGATACCGCTACCAACGGCGGTTCGGCCCAGAGCGGCCTGTGGTGTCCATACGAGGGGATGTGCCCACCGTCACCCGCCAGCTACCCGGACAACTATCGAACGGTCACCCTCGGTGCCCACGCCGTGATCGGTCCCAATCCCCGGATCGTCACCGTCATCCATGAACTCGGCCATACCCTCCATTTCGGTCACACCTACAGCGGGCTGACGGTGGGGACCTGGGGTGAGTACGACAATCCGATCGACGTGATGAGCAAAGCGGGCGACCGGACGGTTGTCATGGGCACGCCGGCGCTCAATCGGTATATCGCCGGCTGGATCGACGTCTCCGACGTTGCTCTGGTCGAGGGCTCCGGGACCTTCGACGTTTCCGCTCTGACCGGCGACGGCACCCAGCTGCTGCTGGTCGAGAACGGCGAGCAGGGCTGGCTGACGGCGGTCGATGTCCGCACCCGTACCGGCTACGACGCGACCCTTCCGGATGCCGGAGTGACCGTCCATGTGTTGGACCAGCGGCCCGAGGCGTGTGGCAGTTCGCTGCCGTGTTACGGCCTGTCCCGGCGGGTGACCCAGTGGCCGGTGGCGGCCGATTCCTACGACCATGTGCTGACGGTCGGCGACGACGTGGTGCTCCCCAATGGCTGGGTCCTCACCGTGGAGGCGAGGACCGCGTCCGGCTTCCGGGTCTCCATCACCGACTCCACGGCGCCGGTCTTCACGGGCCCGATTCTGGCCGCCGGTGTTGAGGCCTCCAGCATCGCCCTCAGCTGGGCGCAAGCCGTCGACGACGGCCCGGTGACCTACGAGGTGGCGGCGGTTGACGGACCGACCGTCACGACGACCGGCACGGCTGCGGTCCTTACCGGCCTTGCCCCCGACCGCGCCTACGAGATCCGGGTGACGGCGCGCGACGGCTCCGGCAACTCCGTGAGGGCCGAGCCCATCACCGTCCGGACCCTGACGGCGCGCGATAAGTGGGTGGTGCACGATGCCCGAACCGGGCTCTGGCAGTTCCGGCTCGGCGAGGGTGCCGTCCGGTCCATGTACTACGGCGTGCCCGGCGATGTCCCGCTGCTGTGTGACTGGAACGGCGACGGCATCGACACAGTCGGTATCTACCGGCCGACGGAGGGCTTCGTGTATCTGCGGGACAGCAACTCCCTCGGCTTTGCCGACACCGATTTCTACTACGGGATACCTACCGACATCCCGGTGTGTGGGGATTGGGACGGTGACGGGGTGGACACGGTCGGCGTCTATCGCCCAACCGAGCGGCGCTTCCATCTTCGCAACTCCAATTCGCTCGGGTTCGCCGATCTCAGCTTCGCGTTCGGTGAGGCAGGGGATCGTCCGGTGGCCGGGGACTGGGATGGCGACGGAATCGACACAGTGGCGGTCTATCGGGCAGGCACCGGCCGGATCTACCCGCTGGAGGGTGGCTGGCTGCCCATGCCGGATGCCGGCCAGCCCGTCGTGGCAGATGCCGGCGGATCGGGACGCGATACTGTGGCGAGCTTCTCCGAAGGTGTGCTCCGCGTCGCTGCCGAAGGAGCCCAGAACCTCATCCGGCACGGGACGGCGGGCTATTCGGCTCTCGCCGGGTGGTGGAACTAGCCGGCCGCGAACTGCTCGCCGTAGTCCTCCTCCAGCTGGGCTGGGAATCGGCGGTCTTCATCGAGCAGATACTGGCCGAAGAAACCGGTGAGCTCGTCGTCGAGAATGTCGATGAGCCGGCCTGAATCGATCGAGCCTTGGATCCCCAGCAATCCACCGACCGGGCTCATCAGCGGCGCAAATACGAAGTCACGATGCTGGGTGCCGCTGATGGCCTGGAGGTATTGATCACTTCCTCCTGCGGCGACGAGCCGCCGGAGCACGTCGTCGTTGTCCCGTGCCATCCACTCTTCGCTGCGGACGTAGGCAAACGGGACCCCCAGGCCGCCTGCGATGATGCCCTCATCTACCGGCTCAACCCACGGATCGAACCCGAGCCCGGCCAGGCAGCGGGCATCAGTCGCGCAAAAGGTGACCACCGCTCCGCCGCCCAGCGAGTGTCCGAACAAACCGAGGCGATCCATGTCGAGCCGCTGGGCGAGTGCGGTTGAGCGACGCCCGCGATTGATGTCGGCCAACTCATCGACCACGAAGTCGAGGTCGGCGGCCATGATGTCCACTAGTTCGCCGGCGGCGGCGAGGAATGCCGCCGGCCCTACCTCGTCCTCGTCGGGGAGCGCCGAGACGTCGGCGCCGACCTCGCGCCCGCCCGGGAACACCGTCATCGATGAGATGTGCGCGTGATCGACGGACACGACAATGTATCCCTCGCTGGCGAGCGTTTCGGCCTGGTTGAAGTTCACGGTCCGAAAGCCACGCCACCCGTGTGAGTAGACGACTACCGGATAAGCGGCCTGGGCGTCTGAGACGGGAGCATCCGGATAGGTGTGCGTGCTCGTCAAGGCGAGGTGATCGAAGGCGAACGAGGGCACGTCGAGGTAGGCGGCCAGGCCGGCTCCTACCGCTTCGAGGTCCTCGATCCACGGTCCAGTCTCGGCGTCCGCACCGGGCTCGGCCGGATAGAAGACCTGCACCATGAGCTCGCGGGGCCCGCCGGGCCGGGCACCGAGCGTCTCGGCCCGGGCGTCGTCCACGAGGTGGAGCGAGAACGTTCCAACTGCGAACGAGCCGTCCGGCTCGGGCAATTGGGGCACCGGCAAGATGATGGGCAGGGCCACAGCGGCGATGCCGACGAGGCCGCCGAGCGCCCGGCCCGCTCCACCGGAACGGGCCGGAGTGGGTTCCCCCTCGGACGGGCCGATGAACTCCCACCAGGTCGCAAGGGCGATGAGGGCCGCCAGAGCGTAGGCAGGGACCATCTGCCAGCGGTAGCCCTCGATGGCGAGCTGCCAGGGCAGCGTCATGGCCAGCAATAGGCCGACACCCTGTCGAATGCCGCGGCGGCGGGTGATTCCAGGCAGCAGGAACCAGAGCACCGCAAGGGCGAGCAGGACGATTTCGAGAGTGCGCATTCAGACCAGGTATCGGCAGGGAAGTGTCAGTAGCTTAGGTTTCGCGACCTATCAACAGCGGGATACTTGGGTGAGACTATGGACCTAGCCAACATGATCCGGCGAGCGGGTCCGAGGAGGATGGAAATGACGAAACGAACGTGGCTCCTGGTTGGGCTCCTGGCAATCGTCCTGGCTGCCTGTGCGCCCGGCTCGGATGCGTTTGCTCCCGACGATCGGGCCAACTTCTTCCACGGCGTGTGGCACGGCTGGATTGCTCCGTTCACGCTGATCTGGCAGATCTTCAATAGCGATATCCGGGTATACGAGCCAAACAACACGGGCTGGTGGTACGACTTCGGGTTCTACATCGCCGTGATCAGCGGCTTCGGAAGCCTGGCCCTCAGCCGCCGCAAGCAGCGCACGCAACGAAGAAAGGCCGGGTAGATAGAGCGTTCTCTCCTACGAGCGTTCTCGCGGACAGCCGCTGACGGCCGATACCCGCGAGCGCAGTGAGCCCTTTTGTGCGGGTGCAGGGACTCGTGGCCCTCAGCCGCCGCAAGCAGCGCAAGCAACGAAGAAAGGCCGGGTAGGTAGAGCGTTCTCTTCTCCGAGGCGCTCTTGCTGATAGCCGAAAGCTGACGGCCGATAGCCGCGAGCGCAGCGAGCT
>JABDLU010000043.1 GCA_013002865.1 Acidimicrobiia bacterium | reverse complement strand
GGAAGAATGCTGACTCCTATCGGGCTTTTGCTGCCGGCGATGCCTACAAGGCCGCCATGGCGGAGCTATCTCAGTACTTCGGTCACCCCCCGACGATCGACGTCAACGAGATCCTTGTGGAACTTGGGAGCCCTTCGGGCTCCTAGGGAGTTTGCTCCGCAAACTCCGGGCGGGGTGAGAGGCGTTGCTTAGGAGTTGCTCCGCAACTCCAGGGGGGTCGTCGGGCTCCTAGGGAGTTTGGGAACGCCTGCGGCGTTGGGAACGCCTGCGGCGTTGGGAACACCGAAGGCGTTCCTTGGGAGTTTGCTTCGCAAACTCCAGGCAACGGTCCCTGAGGACGAGGCTGCCTACAGGGCTGCGAGGGCGTGGTCGAGGTCGGCGATGAGGTCGTCGGCGTGCTCGATGCCGGCGGAGTAGCGGATGAGGCCTTCGGGGATGCCAAGAGCCGCTCGACCTTCGGGGCTCACCTCAACGTGGCTGGTGGTCGCCGGCGGGCCGACCGTGGTCTCCACCGAGCCGAGGTTGGCGGCACGGTGGGCCAGTCGTAGCCGGGGCAGCACTCGTTTGACGGCCGGAAGCCCACCCTCGATCGAGAAGCTGAGCATTCCCCCGAATCCCCGCATCTGGCGAGCAGCGAGTTCGTGCTGGGGATGGCTCGCCAGGCCCGGATAGCGAACGTACTCGACCCGGCGGTGGTCCTCCAGGAACGCCGCCACCGCCGCAGCATTGGCCGACTGGCGCTCGATGCGCAGATGCAGCGTCTTCAAGCCGCGCAACAGCAGATAGGCGGCCATCGGGTCGAGCGTGGCGCCGTTGATCTCCCGATAGTGGAACACCCGGTCGATCAGGTCGGCCCGGCCGGCGGCAACGCCACCCAGAGCATCGGCGTGACCGCCGAGGAACTTCGTAGCCGAATGCAGCACCAGGTCGGCGCCGAACGCGATCGGGCTCTGGTTGATCGGCGTGGCAAACGTGTTGTCCACCATGACCACGGCACCGGCGCCATGCCCGGCGGCGATGAGCCGCTCAAGATCGAGGATCTTGAGCGTGGGATTGGTCGGGGTCTCCAGATAGAGCACGTCACAGCCGCTCGCCACTTCTTGTTCGATGGCGTCGAAATCGGTGGTGTCTACCAACGTCACATCGACGCCATAGCGGGGCAGGAAGTCGGTGAATACCTCGCTGGTTCCCCCGTAGGTGTCCTTGACGGACACGACCCGCTTGCCCGGGGCAAGAACGGCGTGGAGGGCGTTGGAGATCGCCGCCATGCCGGTTGCCGCCGACGTTGCTGCCTCGGCGCCCTCCAGCAGGCGGACCTTCTCTTCGAAGACGGCCACCGTGGGGTTGGTGTTGCGCCCGTAGATGTGGCCGGTGGCTTCTCCCCGGGCTACCGCCTCCCATTCGTCCACGTCGTCGTAGGTGAAGGCGACGCTGTGCACGACCGGCACCTGGGTGGCCCGCTCCAGCAGTGAGCGGTCCTCGCCGCCCCATACGGCGAGGGTTGCGGGATCGAGTGCGGGGTCCATGGCGCCGACGCTAGCCGCCGTCGGGCCCGAGGATGTCGTCGAGCACGGCAGGCCAGTCGTCGTTCTCCAGCCCGGCCGATACCAGCACGTCGCGCCAATCGCGTCTGGCCAGGTCGAGGGCGGCCGGCAGCCCGTGACCGTCGGCGACGAAGGCGATGGCGGCCAGCAGCCGCTCGGCGGGCACCCGTTCGCCGTCGCTGCGGAAGCCGGCCAGCTGATGCAACAGGAACGTCGCTTCGGCCCCGAACTGCTCGGAGACCCAGGCGGTAAGTCGCGGAGTGAGACCGTGCTCCATGCTCTAGTAGACCACGGGCCGCCGAGCACGGCCCGGCTTTACCGGCCGAGGTGCTTCGACGCCTCGCTCGTGGAATCGCGATAGTCGGGATGCAGATCGAACGGCTTGTCACCGACCCAGTCGGCGAGCTCTCCCGGGAGCGCAGTTAGATCGGCCGCCGGGCAGCCGTCGCTCACCCAGGCAACCGCGTCGTCCCGGATCAGCGCAAGCGCCGGAAGCTGCTCGATCCCGAACGCAGCCGAGGCCCGGTAGGGCCGATCGTCGATCACGACGGGAAGCCGCACCCCGATGCGGTTGAGCTGCTCGGCGGTGTCCTCGATGGTCTCCTGCGAGACCCCGATCACCGACAGCTTGCGAGCGCGCCGCCCGATCGCGGCCGCCAGGCCGAGAACGCCGTCGCACCGGCGGCAGTTGTCCCGGAAGAAGACGAGGAGCCCATCACGGTCGAAGAAGACGGGGATGGGGGCAGCCCCTTTCCCGTCGTAGACATCGATCTCCGGGACCGTCGCCCCGATGGCAATCACAGGCCGGCGAGGAAGTCATCCCCGGTGGCGGCGTCTTCTTGCTTGATCCCGAACTCGGCGACCAGCTCGGCGTAGCCCGTTTCCTCGAGCTCGTCGGCCAGCTCAGGGCCACCGGACCGCACGATACGGCCCGCCACCATGACGTGGACCCGGTCCGGGGTCAGGTATTGCAGGATGCGGTTGTAGTGGGTGATGAGCAGAACGCCGATGTCCGGCCCCCGCATGCGCTCTACGGCCTCGGCTACCTCGCGGACCGCATCGACGTCGAGTCCGGAGTCGATTTCGTCCAGGACGGCGATCGCCGGTGCCAGCACAGCCAGTTGGAAGATCTCCGAGCGCTTCTTCTCCCCGCCCGACAGGCCCTCGTTGACCGGCCGGTCGAGAAACCGGGCGGTGCCGAGCCGGGCGGCAATATCGTCGACCCGGGCGAGTAGAGCTGCCCCGTCGGCGCGTTGCTCGGCCAGCTCCTCGAACAGTTCCCGCAGAGTGATCCCGGGGATCTCGGTCGGGTACTGAAAGGCCTGGGCGATCCCATGGCGGGCACGCACGTCGACGCTCGTCCCCAGCATCTCCGTCCCGGACACCACCGCCGAGCCGGCGGCGTCGTACTCGGGCTTGCCCATCAGCACATGACAGAGGGTCGACTTGCCGGACCCGTTCGGCCCCATGATCACGTGGAGCTCGCCGAATCCGACCTCGATATCCAGTCCCTTGAGGATCTCAACCGATCCGATGGAGGCGCGTAGATCGCGGACTGCCAGTGCGGTGCTCATGCGTCCTCCTCGACGGGTTCGAGCTCGAGGAAGACCTCGCCGTCCTCGACCGAAACCGGGTAGATGGGCACGGGACGGGTCGCCGGCAAGGAGTCGGGCTCTCCGGTCACGATGTTGAACTCCGAGCCATGGCGAGGGCACTCGACGTCGAGGTCGAACAGCTCGCCTTCGGCCAGCGACGCCTCGGCGTGGCTGCAGCGATCTCCGATGGCGTAGACGGAGTTGTCGATCCGGAACAGCGCGATCCGGTGGCCGACTGCCTCGACCCGTACGCCCCGCCCGTCCGGCAGGTCGGTGAGCTTGCCGACGCTGAGTTTCACAGCCGGCCCTCTTCCTGCGCTCGCACGTACTTCTCATTGACCGCCCGGCGGATCGCAGCTGCCATCTCCTGGTGGGGCAGCTTCCCGATGGCCTCCTCGAAGAAGCCCCGCACCTGCAGTCGGTCGGCGTGGATCCGGTCGAGGCCCCGGCTCATGAGGTAGTAGCGCTGTTCAGCATCAAGTGGCCCGACCGTTGAGCCATGGCCGCACTTGACGTCGTTGGCAAGAATCTCGAGGTTGGGAACCGACTCGGCGCCGGCCTCATCACTCAGGACCAGGTTGCGGTTGGTCTGGAAGGCGTTGACGCGCTGGGCCTCCTCCTCGATGCGGATGAGACCGGTGAACACCGAGTGCGAGGCGTCCTCGACCGCGCCCTTCAGGAACATGTTCGACGTGGTGTTGGGGGCGCGATGGTTGATGAAGGCGCGGTAGTCGAGCAGCTGATCGTCCTCACCGAAATACAGGCCGGAGATCTCCGAATGGGCCCCCGCCCCGTCGATGTCGACGAAGAAGTGCAGGCGGCCGAGCCCGGCTCCGATGCCGGCTTCGCCGTGATGCACGCTGGCATCGCGCCCCAGCACGGTTCGCTGCTGGCCGACCGATACAGTGCCGTAGCCCCAGGCTTGCACGGTGGTGAGCCGGAGGCGGGCGGCGTCACCAACCGTTGCCTGCAGCTGCGGGACGACATAGAACGTCCCCTCGTCGGGTGATCGGTAGACCACGATGACCGACAGGTCGGACTGGGCCTCGGCGACCAGCAGGATGCGGGGCAGGCTGAGGGCGTTGGGGGTAACGGCCTGGACGTCGATGACGATTGGTCCGTCGACCGCGACGCCCTTGCCGGCGTGCACCAGCAGCCCGTCTGTGCCGAATCCATGGTGGGCGGCCGAGAACTTGTCGAGATCGGGTGGAATCACCGAGGCGGCGGCGGCTTCGAGCGCGGCGGGGTCCGCCTCACTCGTCGGGGTAATGGTGACGCCGTCGGGTTGCACAATGTCGTCGACGAACCCGTCGACGATCCGGGCCCCCCCTATTCCGGCGACGGTGAATCGACCTTCCCCGAGCGGCGTGCCCGCCTTCTCGGGCATCGAGAGATCAGCGAGGTCGAAGTCGAGATCCACATAGCGCCACACCTCTTCCTTCGAGGTGGGCATGGGCAGGGCGGCAAAGGCTTCCAACCCCTGCTCGCGCAGCTCCGCCAGCCACCGGGCCTCGGGCTCGGGGCGCGCGCTCATCGGATCAACAGTAAGGGGTCTCACGACGGTGAAGGATATTGGGGTGCCGGTCGCTTCCCAAAAGGTTATGTGAGCAGCCGGCGCGCCCGGGTGAAGATCGCATCGAGCATTGGCTCGGTGAGACGCCCGGTGAACGTGTTCTGCTGGCTCGGGTGGTAGCTGGCAAGCACGCGCGGCGCACCGCCGGACAACTCGACCTCCACTCCGTGCCCGAACCGCGGACGCGGCCGGGGTGCCTGTGCCCCGTAGCGGCGAAGCACCTGGTTGTAGGACAGCTGCCCGAGCGTGACGAGCACCCGCGGGGTGGGGAGCGCGGCCAGCTCCCGATCGAGCCACCTCGCACAGGTCGCTCGCTCCTCGGCGGTCGGCTTGTTGTCGGGAGGAGCGCAGTGCACGATCGCCGTGATGTAGCAGTCGTCCAGCGTCAGACCATCGGTCCTATCCACCGCCTCCGGTTGATTGGCAAAGCCGGCCCGATGCAGGGCCCGGTACAGCCAATCCCCCGACCGATCGCCGGTGAACATCCGTCCGGTTCGGTTGGCACCGTGGGCGGCGGGCGCCAGGCCGACGATGACCAGCCGGGCGGCGGGGTCGCCGAACCCGGGAACGGGGCGACCCCAGTAGTCCTCTTCCCGGAACGACGCCCGCTTGATCCTGGCAACCTCTTCACGCCACTCGACCAGACGCGGGCACAGCCGGCACTCGACCAGCTCGGCGTTGATCTGTTCCAGGCTCACTCGGCCGGGTCGAGGGCGGTTTCGGTGAAGTAACTGCCGGCGTTCCACAAGATCCAGCCGAGCTCGCGCTGCTCGGCGGCGTCGATTTGTTCGCGCACCTGCGTTGCGCCGTAAGGGTCACCGCAGCCAAAGGTGAAATCCTGGATCCACGGCCGCACGATGGCGGGCCCGGTGACCCGCGGCATCCCATCGTCCAGCGCGCTTGCGACCACGGCACCCGGGTTGGCGTTGGGGCATTCGAAGCCGAACCAGCCGGTCGAATAATGGCTCGGGTAGATCATCGGACTGATCACGTCGACTGAGTCCGCCAGCTCTTCAACCCGCTGGCCCAGCCCCTGGTCCCCGCTGGCACTGAACACGACCGCGAACACGTCGGCGGCGACCGCGCAGCCCATGGGGTTGAGACGGGAGCGGGCCTCGGTGAGGAAGGAACTGATGGTCGTAACCCGGCCGGCCTGGTCGCTCGGACCGTCGTACACCGCCCGGTCGACGGGCCCGTCGGTCGGGAACCGCACGTAGTCGAACTGGATCTCGTCGTATCCGAGGCTGCACGCCTCCTCGGCCAGGGCGAGCGGGTATTCCCACGAGCCGGGATCGGTGGAGTCCATGAAGATCTGCCCGCCGCCGGTGGTCCATGACTGGTTGGTGCCTGCGTCCCAGACTGAGTGCTCGGGATAGGCGGCCCCGAGATACCGGTCCTGGAAGGTCACGATGCGGGTGATCGAATAGATATCCCGTTCCCGGAGATCGGCGAGGACCTCGGATGGTTCGTACTGGACCGACACGGCGCCGATCTCATGTGCCGTGGTGACTGCCGTGTCGTAGAACACCCTCCCCGACTCGTCCTTGGTGTCGACCACGATGGCATTCACCTCGGTGGTCTCGGCGAGCTCGAGTAGCTCGGACCACCGCTCCGGGTCGCCGACGACCGGCCCACTTGCCCGAATGGAGCGAATCATGCGCGGCTCCAGCGCCAGGTCGATGCTCGGCGCTGCGCCGTCCCACTCCGCCGCGGCATCGTGATAGGCGGTCTTCAACGCCGCCACCGTCCCCGGGGTGGCCCGCTCGATCGAGAAGGCGCCGCTGTGATCGGTCACGGCCGTCCGCTCACCCAGAGAGACCAGCGCACCGGGCAGGCCATGGCCGTCGCTGGTGCGAACCACGCCGTTTAGCACGATCGGTTCGAGCGCCAGCTCAACAACCCGCGTATCCGGCAGCTCCACAACGTCGACGGCCCCATCATGGAACCCCGGTGCGGCGGCACTGATCGTCAGGCCGCGACGGGGCCATTCCGACGCCGCCCGGCCCCGATCATCGGTGTCTGCCCTGTCGAGGTCGCCGAAGTTGACGGTTGCGTCCGGGACCGGGTCGCCGGCGTTGTCGATGATCAGAACCTCGAGCTCGGGTATGGCCGGCGCCGGCGGCACCCCCTCGCCCACCACGACGAGACTCGGACCCGAACAGGCCGCGAGGAACAGGCCGAAAAGGAGGAGCACCCTGCGCATCCCCGTAGTTTGGCCCGTGCACGTCCCTAGTCAAGGCAGAGCGCTCGGCGGCACTCTCTGGAGCGACTTCCCAGGGGTCGGGCTGGAACGGGCGGATTCTCGGGAGGTCGATAGCGGAGAGCGTCGAATGGGTGAGAATCAGCTGGAGCAATTTGATCGTCTGGTCGGGGCTAGCGAGGGCCACTACGAGGAACGCTGGGAGTTCATCGGTCCCGACACCTACGAGTGGAGCCTGTGGGCCAGGACCGGCGCCGGGCTGGAACAGGCGATGTCGGGCACTTTTCAGCGCAAACACTGACAAATACCTTCCCACAACTTGCTCACAAATGGCGCCCCGTGATACCGTGATTGCGCGGTTTGTGGGGGCATAGGTCCATTCCTTGACCGCTTGGGAGGAGCGTTGGCGAGACGGCCTAGGGAGTCGCCTTCTGCAGCTGACGGCGTCGGTAAGTACCTCGAGGAAGTGTCATCACACGATCTCCTCGATGCCGAAGACGAAGTCCGGCTTGCACGAGCGATTGAACGCGGCCGGCGAGCCCAGCAGCGTCTCGACACCGAACCGAACCTCACCGCCGGCGAACGCGCCGAACTGTTCCGAGAGACCCATGCGGCCGACGAGGCCAAGATGGAGTTCATCCGCTCCAACCTCCGGCTGGTCGTTTCCATCGCCAAGCGCTACAGCGGCCGTGGCCTCGACCTCCTCGATCTCATCCAGGAAGGCAACCTCGGCTTGATTCGCGCCGTCGAGAAATTCGACTGGCGCAAGGGCTTCAAGTTCTCCACCTACGCCACCTGGTGGATTCGCCAAGCCATCACCAGAGGGCTGGGAAATCAAGCCCGCACCATCCGCCTCCCCGTCCACATGGTCGATGTGGTCCGCACTGTTCAGGAGACGGTGGTGAGCCTCAGCCAGGATCTGCACCGGGCCCCGACCCTGGAGGAGATCTCCGAGCAAAGCGGTCTTGACATCGAACGGGTCCGCACCGCGCTCGATGCTCCGGGTGACACCGTGTCGCTCGACCGGCCGGTCGGCCCCGACTCGGAAGCCGAGCTCGGCGACTTCGTCGAGGACCTCGACGCGCCGGACCCGTTCGTGGCCGCCGTAGCGGGCGCCCGCAGCGGTCAATTGCTGAAAGCCCTCGACGTGCTCGACTCGATGGAGCGCGATGTGGTCAAGCTCCGGTACGGGTTGGGGGGGGACCCACCGAGGACCCTGTCCGATGTCGGCAAGGAGTTCGGGCTCACCCGCGAACGGGTTCGCCAGATCGAGGGACGCGCCCTGTCGAAACTGCGCCACCCGTCCTGTGCGTTCGAGCTGGAAGCCCTGATCTAGAACAGCTTCAGGTGGCTCGATTCGACGCCCCGGAGCTCGTCGTAGTCAACCTCCAGCCAGGTGATGCCTCGATCGGCCGCCAGCGCCCTGGCCTGGGGCACGACATCGAGCGCAACGAACATCCCCCGCACCGAGGGGAAACGGGTGTCGCGGCTCAAGAAATCCAGGTAGCGGGTCAGCTGCTCGACGCCGTCGATTCCGCCCTTGCGCTTGATCTCAACGGCAACGGCTCCCCCATCCTCGGCCCGGCACAACAGGTCCACCGGCCCAACCGTCGTGGGGTACTCCCGGCGAACCAGGGTGAGGCCCGGCTCGAGCACCTCGACGCGCTCGGCGAGCAGCTTCTGCAGCTGGGCCTCGACGCCGTCTTTCTCCAACCCGGGATCCTGACCGAGGTCGTGGAGAACATCGGAGTGCACCTCGTGCAGGGTGATGGTGAGCTGCTCGCCCTTCGGGTTGGTCACCACCCAGCGCCCCTCTTCTTCGATCAGCGTGTTGGGGGCGTTCATCCAGTTGAGCGGCTTGTAGGCACCGCCATCGGCGTGGATGGCCACGCAGCCATCGGCCTTGACCATGATGAGGCGGGTGGCTTCGGGGAGATGGGCGGAGAGGCGCCCCTCGTAATCGACGCTGCAGTCGGCAATGACAACACGCATGAAGCGCGACTGTAGCGGGGTGGGACCGGGCTCCGGCAGCACCCGCATCTTTGCTGAAAGCTGAAAGCTGAAAGCTGAAAGCTGAAAGCTGAAAGCTGAAAGCTGAAAGCTGAAAGCTGACCGCCGACTGCTTAGCCCACGCTGCCGATCATCTGCAGCTCGATGAGGCGGTTGAGCTCGACGGCGTACTCCATCGGCAGCTCCTTGACGATCGGCTCGACGAAGCCCGCCACGATCATCGTGGTGGCCTCCTCCTCGGAGAGCCCACGGCTCATGAGATAGAACAGCTGGTCGTCACCTACCTTGGAAATGGTGGCCTCGTGCCCGATTTGGGCATCTGACTCCTCAATTTCCATGTACGGGTAGGTGTCGGAGCGAGAATCTTCATCGAGGATCAGCGCATCGCACCGCACGAACGACTTGACCTTCTCGGCGCCGTCCTCGACCCGGACCAGGCCGCGATAGCCGGCCCGCCCGCCATCCTTCGAAATCGACTTCGAGGTGATCAGCGAGGTGGTGTTGGGGGCGGCGTGGACGATCTTGGCTCCGGCGTCCTGATGCTGGCCATCGCCGGCGAAGGCGACCGACAGGACCTCACCGTGAGCGCCCTCTTCCATGAGCCACACGGCCGGGTATTTCATGGTCAGCTTGGACCCCAGGTTGCCGTCGACCCACTCCATGGTGGCGTTCTTGTAGGCGGCCGCCCGCTTGGTGACCAGGTTGTAGACGTTGTTCGACCAGTTCTGAATGGTGGTGTAGCGGCAGCGCCCACCTTCTTTGATCACGATCTCGACTACCGCGGAGTGCAGCGAGTCGCTGGTCCAGATCGGAGCCGAGCATCCCTCGACGTAGTGCACGTAGGCCCCCTCGTCGACGATGATCAGCGTCCGCTCGAACTGGCCCATGTTCTCGGCGTTGATCCGGAAGTAGGCCTGCAGCGGCTGGTCGACGTGGACGCCCGGCGGAACGTAGATGAACGATCCACCCGACCACACGGCCGAGTTGAGCGCGGCGAACTTGTTGTCGTTAGGCGGGATGATTGTCCCGAAGTACTCCTGGACGATCTCGGGGTACTCGCGGACGGCTGTGTCCATGTCCGTGAACAGCACACCCAGGGCCTCGAGGTCTTCGCGGTTCTTGTGATAGACGACCTCGGACTCGTACTGGGCGGTCACACCCGCCAGGTACTTGCGCTCGGCCTCCGGGATGCCGAGCTTCTCGTAGGTCTCTTTGATCGAATCCGGGACCATGTCCCAGTCCTTGGCCTGGCCCTCGGTCGGCTTGATGTAGTAGTAGATGTCGTCGAAGTCGATGTCTTCGAGCGCGCCACCGCCACCCCAGGTCGGGATGGGTTTGCGCAAGAAGCGCTCGTAGGCCTTGAGGCGGAACTTGAGCATCCACTCGGGCTCGCCCTTCATCGCCGACATTTCGCGGATGATCTCTTCGTTCAGGCCCTTCTTGGGCTTGAAGACGTACTCATCCTCGTTGTCGTGCCAGCCGAGCTGATACGCGCCGAGATCGATATCTACCGTTGCCATAGGAGCCTTTCCGGTTCACCTAGCGATACTTCATTATGCCGCGCCCCCGGTGCCTAGAGAAGGGCCGGCCCTGCGGCCATCCCCGCTTCAACAGCACGTACCCATGGGGCCCCTCCACAAAACCCCGCACTGCACGGAGTGCGCCAGCACGAAGGCTTCATGAACGGCAACCCGAAGGCGGCAGCCCCAAACAGGAGAAAAAGGGCGTCGAGGGCGGTCGAGGGGAAGCGGGAGACGGATGGACCGGGCCCCCCGGCGCCCTTGATCTCACACTATTAGAACGTCTGAGCCACCTGTTTCGTTCCCGATTCCGGCCAACGGATACATCTACGACAGCTCACAGCTTGACTCGCTGACAGCTGATAGCCGAGAGCCGATCCTCGATAGGCTCGCCTCATGCAATTCGGCCTCATGACAGAACCCCAGATGGGCGGCACGTACAAGCAGCTGCTCACGCTGGCGCGGCTCGCCGAGGAGCGCGGGCTGGTGTCCTTCGCCCGGTCCGACCACTACTACTCGTCATCCTCCCCTGCCCACGACGCCACGGACGCCTTCGCAACGCTGGCCGGCCTAGCCCGCGACACCGCGTCCATCCGCCTGTGCGTGCTGGTGTCCCCCGTCACGTTTCGCCATCCAGCCGTTATTGCGAAGAACGCCGCCACCATCGATCAGATGTCCGGGGGCCGGTTCGATCTCGGCATCGGGACGGGCTGGATGGATGACGAACACGCCGCGTTTGGCCTCGAGCTGTGGCCCATGGCGGAGCGCTTCGCCCGGTTCGACGAGGCGCTGCACTACATCAAGGCGGCATTCGGCCCGCAACCGGCCCGGCTCGACGGCACGTACTACCAACTCAACGCAGAGGTACGGCCCGGCCCGACCGGACCGCTCCCCCTCATCGTCGGTGGTACCGGCAAGAAGCGGACCCCGACGCTGGCCGGGCGCTACGCCGACGAGTACAACCAGTCCCCTGCCCCACCGGACGTTCTCGCCGAGAACATCGAAACCATGCGCCGGGCCGCCGCCGACGCCGGGCGCGACCCGGCCGACATCCGGACCAGCATCATGGGCTCGGTCATCGTAGGCCGCGACGACGCCGCCTACCGCTCACACCTCGAGCAGGCCGCGGCCGGCCGCGGGATCGACCCCGGCGAGCTCGAGCGGACCTTCCGGTCCCGGGGGATCCCGGTCGGTAGCCAGAGCGAGGCGCGAGACCTGCTCACTCGCTGGGAGGACGCCGGTGTGGACCGGTTCTACGTGCGCCACATGGAAATCGATGACCTCGACCTCCTCGGAGAGAAGCTGGACGTGCTCGGGGCCTGAGCCCGCCGCCGGCCCCGATTCCCTTAGTTCTGCTCGCCCTCCGGCTTCATGACGGTAATCACTGCTCCCTGCGGATCTTGCACAACGGCAAACCGACCCACCTGGGGAACATCCATCGGCTGCATGAGAACCTGGCCCCCATTGTCCTTCACGGTGTTCAACGTCTCCTCGACATCGTCGATCGCGAAGTACACACCCCACGAGTTGGGGAACTGCATCTCTTCAGTCTTACCCAACATCCCGGCGGCCGCATTCCCCTCCACGTTCCCGTCTGCCCAGAAGGACGTGTACGGGCCGTTCGGCATCTCGGCCGTTTCGGCCTTCCATCCGAACACCGCGGCATAGAACTCGGTGGCAGCAGCCGTGTCATCGGTGATCAGCTCATTCCAGAACAACGTGCCGTGCTCGTTTACCAGCTCGGCCCCCATGTGCGAGCCCGGCTCCCATAGACCGATCGCCGCCCCGGTCGGGTCGGTGATGAAGGCCATCCGGCCGGTATCCATGACGTCCATGGCCGGCATCGCGACCGACCCGCCTGCCGCGGTGGCCTTTGCGACCGTGTCGTCGACACTGTCCACATTCACATAGGTGTTCCATACCGGCGGTACGCCGGCCGCCATCCGCTCCGGGTCCATGGGTCCCATACCTGCGACGAGTTTCCCGTCCTTGCGCAACATGGTGTAGGGGATCCCCTGGGGGGTTGGGACATCTTCGGCTTCCCATCCGAACACCGCACCGTAAAACGCCTTGGCGCCCTCGACATCGGTGGTACCGAGGTCAACCCAACTCGGGACCCCGTGCGCATAACTCACCCGCTCCGGCATGACTGACTCCTCTCATGGGTCACATCCGGAAACTACCCGACGAGTGTGACAGGAAGCTGACGTCCCTGGACCGCTCGGCGGAATGGCTTCGGCCGGGCGGCGTAGCATGCCAGCGAGCGACTGGAGGCGGTATGAGCGACCAACGGCAGGCACTGGAAAACCTTCTCGAAGAAACCCGCCTCTTCCCCCCGCCGGCCGGGTTCGCCGCCTCGGCCAACGCCCAACCCGACATTTACGGGCGAGCCGACGACGACTGGCTCGGCTTCTGGAGAGACCAGGCCCTCAGCCGGATCAGCTGGTTCACCGAGCCGACGGCCGTGCTCGATGATTCGAATCCGCCCTTCTACAAGTGGTTTGCGGACGGAGAGCTCAACCTGGCCTACAACTGCCTCGACCGGCACCTCGACGCCCAGGGCGACAAGGTGGCCTACCACTGGATCGGCGAGCCGGGTGATACCCGCACGATCACCTACCGGGAGCTCTACGAGGACGTGTGCCGATTCGCCAACGCGCTGACCGAGCTGGGCGTCGAGCGCGGCGATCGGGTCGCCATCTACCTCGGCATGATTCCCGAGCTGCCGGTCGCCATGCTGGCGTGTGCCCGCATCGGGGCCGTCCACTCGGTGGTCTTCGCCGGGTTTTCGGCCGATGCGCTGGCCGACCGGATCGACGACGCGGAGGCGAAGCTCATCATCACCTCCGATGGCGGCTGGCGCCGGGGCTCGGTTGTCCCCCTCAAGGCGGCCGCCGACGTGGCGGCGGCGCGGTGCTCCACCATCGAGCACATCGTCACCGTTCGGCGCACCGAGACCGACGTGTCGATGACCGACGGCCGCGACGTGTGGTATCACGACGTCGTGGCCGAACAGCCCGCCACATTCGAACCAACGGTGCTGGGCGCCGAAGACCTCTTGTACATCCTCTACACATCGGGCACGACCGGAAAGCCCAAGGGCATCGTCCACACCCAGGGTGGATACCTGACCGGGGTCACGACGACCCACGACTACGTTTTCGACCTCAAGCCCGACGACGTCTACTGGTGTGCCGCCGACATCGGCTGGGTGACCGGCCACTCGTACATCGTCTACGGACCGCTCGCCAACGGCGCCACAGGGGTCATGTACGAGGGGGCTCCCAATTACCCCGACTTCGACCGGTTGTGGCAGATCATCGACGAGTACGGGGTCACGATCTTTTACACCGCCCCGACTGCGATCCGCGCCTTCATGAAGTGGGGCGACGAGTACCCGGCCCGGCACGACCTGAGCTCGCTACGGCTGCTCGGGACGGTCGGCGAGCCCATCAACCCCGAGGCGTGGATGTGGTACCACGAGAAGATCGGCGGCGAGCGCTGTCCGATCGTCGACACGTGGTGGCAGACCGAGACCGGCGGGATCATGATCACTCCCCTGCCGGGGGCGGTCGCCACCAAGCCCGGCTCGGCGACCCTTCCGTTCCCCGGAATAGCCGCCACGGTGGTGGACGAAGAGGGCACCGACGTCCCGAAAGGCGGGGGCGGCTACCTCGTCCTGGAGCGCCCGTGGCCGTCGATGTTGCGCACCGTGTACGGCGACGACCAGCGATATGTCGACACCTACTGGTCGCGGTTCCCCGGGCGGTACTTCCCGGGCGACGGATGCAAGTGGGACGACGACGGCTACTTCTGGCTGCTGGGCCGGGTGGACGACATCATGCTCGTCAGCGGCCACAACATCTCGACCACGGAAGTGGAGTCGGCGCTGGTGTCGCACCCTTCGGTCGCCGAGGCCGCCGTCGTCGGCCGAACCGATGCCGTGACGGGACAGGCTATCGCCGCCTTCGTGACGCTGCGGTCGGGTATCGAGGGCGATGAGAACCTGATCTCGGACCTACGAGACACCGTGGCCGAGTCGATCGGGCCCATCGCCAAACCGGCGTCGATCGTGTTCACCGACGACCTCCCCAAGACCCGCAGCGGCAAGATCATGCGCCGGCTGCTGCGCGACATCTCCGAGCAGCGCAACCTGGGGGACGTCACCACCCTCGCCAACGCAGACGTGGTCGAGGAGATCGCCGCCAAGGCGGCTAGCGGCTAACTAGCGACCCCGGGAGATTTCTGAGGGACCCGGGTCAGGGTGCGGTTTGTGTCGTAGGGTCCTGATATGGTATCGAACATATGTTCGATGTAGTGACTGATCCGCTCTCGGTGCTACCGACCTGGGAGTTGATTGATCACGTCCGGGAAGAAGAACGCGAGATCAGCCGGCACCGGGCCCGCCAGGTAGAGCTGCTCCGGGAGCTCTCCCGCCGGTCGATGTCCGACCCCTCACCTACCCAGCTGGCCGGCGAACTGGACGTCGCTGCGGTGACCGCCCGAAGACTGCTGGAGACCGCCCGGCGCACACCGGAACTGTCCGAACGGTTCAGCAAGCTCGCCTCCGGGGAACACACCTTCGACCGGTCGGCCGCCCTCGCCCACCTCTTCGCCGCCGGGGCGAGCGAAGACACCCTCACCGAAGCCGAAGACCGGGACATCACCGGAATTCACAAGCTGCGGGCGCTCACCACCGGATTCGCCGCCGCGACGAACAGCAAGCCCATGCGGAACGGCAGGTCAGATCCTGGACCAACCTCGATGAGACCGTCGGCTTCCTGCACGCCCAGCTCACCACCCACGACTGGACCATCGTCACCCGAGCCCTCGACCACCGCGCCGACCGGCTCCCCTCCGACCCAACCGTCACCCGCCAGCAGCTGCGCGCCGATGCCCTGGTCGCCATTACCCAGGATTGGCTCGACGGCGCACTCACCCCCGGACACGCCCCCGGACCCATCATCAGCGTCCACGTCGACGCCGAGGCCGCCGCCACGACCGACTGCCAAGCCGGTATCACCCTCACGGCCGGACCACGCATCGGTCCCGACACGCTCGACCGGCTGATCTGCGACGGCTCGATCGAACTCGTCGTCGACCCCCGGTTCGGGACTCCGCTCGCGTTCGGGCCCACCACCCGGGTGGTGCCTCCCAAAGTGCGCCGGCTGATACTCAACCGCGACGGTGGATGCACCATCGACGGCTGTCACAGCAGCTACCGGCTCGAGATCCACCACATCGTGCCCCGCAGCGAGGGTGGCACCCACGACCTCGCCAACCTCACCACGCTGTGCTGGTGGCATCACCACAATGCGGTCCACGGGGCAGGCGCAGCCATCAACCCCGACACCCCACCCCACCGCCGCACCATCATCCCCGCCGGCGACCCACCCTGACCGGGCCCGCGCTAGCCGCTGCCTACCAGCCACTCCGCCAGCACTTCGGCGCATTCCACGACGTCGGCGAGGGCGACATGCTCGTCGGCGCTGTGAGCACGACGGATGTCCCCCGGCCCGTACATCACGGTCGGCGTGTCGGCGTGGTTGATGAACAGCCGCATATCGGCTCCCGCAGGCAGGCCGATCCGGGCCGGCACCCGGGCGCCGGCTCGAGCCGCCGCCGCCTCGAGCGATGCCGGAAGCGGATGATCGCCGCCGAGGGCCGCCGAGTCGAAGCGTGCTCCCCACACCGTCACACCGACCGGGTTGTCGGCCAGGAACTCGTGTTCAGCGGCGGCCCGCTCGATGGCGGCTCGCAGGTCGTCGGCCGCCCCATCACAGTCCTGCTCGAGGGTGACCCCGTAGCGGCCGTGCGCCACCACCCGGTCCATGACGGTCGAGGCCCAGTTCCCGCCCTCGACCTGGCCGATGATGGTCGGATAGGGCAGGCCGATCTCGACCATCTCCGGTGTGGTAGCGGACGCATTGCGGACCGCCTCATCCGCCTTGAGGGCGTCGACCAGGTAGGAGAGGTTGTCGAGGGCCGATACGCCCTCTCGCCGCATCGAGGCGTGGGCCGCCCGGCCGGGCACGTCGAGCGTGAACGTGATGGCGCCGGCGTGCGCCACGACCAGCCCGAGGTCGGTCGGCTCCGGGATCACACAGGCGTCGGCCGAGTAGCCGGCCTTGATGGCCGCAAACGTGCCCGAACCGCCGTCTTCCTCAGCCGGCACGGCCAACACAACGATCTCACCGGCGAACTCACGGGCCTCGGCCACCAACCGGAGAGCTTCGATGGCCGCAACGAGGCCGCCCTTCATGTCGCACGCCCCCCGCCCGTACATCGCCCCGTCCCGCACATCCGGCTGGAACGGCGGTGTTGTCCACGAGGTGGGGTCACCCGGCGGGACCACATCGACGTGGCCCGACACCATGCGGGTTGGGCCCGGTGCAAGCCCGCGGAGACGGCCGGCGACGATGGGGAGATCGGTGTGCGGCACCTCGACTCCGGGAAAGTCGGGATCGGTTTCGATCTCGGTCAGCGGGACGACGAGGCGTTCCACCGATGCACCCGCCTCCTCCAGCATGGCGGCCACGAGGTCCTGGGCTGCGTACTCGTCGCCCGTCACGGACGGGACGGCGATCAGCGATGCAAGGTGCTGCTCGATCCGTTGCGGGCTCGCCTTCACGCTCTCATCCTGGTCGAGCCCCGGATCAGCTAGTCGACGTAAAGGGTGCCGTCGCGTTCGACGACCGTGCCGCGTCCGAGCGGCAGGACTTTGGTCAGCGTCTTGAACGCAAAGCCGAGGCCGGGGATCTTGGCGAAGATGCCCTGGGGCCCCTGCACCATTTGTCCGGTCTCGACGTTGTACTTCGACTGATGCCACGGGCACACCAGGCACCCGTCCTCATCGATAGAACCGTCCGCCAGGTCGGCCAGCAAGTGGCGGCAGCGGCGGGTCACCGCAAACAGCTCACCGTCGGCGTTGCCGACCGCGTACCGGCCGGCCCCTCTCACGGTTCCAGGCGTCAGTTCGTCGGCAGGTCCAACTTCTTGTGTCATGCCGGGAACGCTACACCGCGATCGAGTAGAAAAGCCCCATGAGGATCGTGGTCGACAGCCCGGCGTCCCCCGACGTCCGGCCCCTCCTGGAAGCGCACTGGCGGTTCGCAGCCGACCACACCGAGCCCGACGAGGTCCACGCTCTGGGAGTTGCCGAGCTCCTGGATCCGTCGGTGACCTTCTTCAGCGGGTGGAGCGAGGGGGTTCCCGTCGCAATCGGCGCTCTCAAGCAGATCGACGAGACCCACTACGAATTGAAGTCGATGCACTCGGCGGCGGCCGCACGGGGGCGAGGCTACGGTCGCGCGATGCTGCAGCATCTGCTGACCGTCGCCCGCCGCCGGGGGGCGAGCCGGGTCAGCCTGGAAACGGGGTCAACCGAACCGTTCGCCGCCGCACTGGCGCTGTACCGATCGGCCGGCTTCGAAGACTGCGAGCCGTTCGCCGACTACGCGCCCGACCGCGGCAACTCCTTCCTGACGCTGGTGTTGTCCGAGCAGCCACCCTGATGACTCAGGCGTCGACCGCCTCCGCCTCGGAGTCGAGAGCCTCCGACTCGGGCTCGTCGACGCCTTCGTGGCCGGCTTCGAGGTCCTGAGACGGTCCGGCCGCCCCCTCCAGGATCCAGAAATTGTCTCGCTCGACATCCCATGACTTCAGCACCTGGGCCGCTCGAACGCTGCCCGTCTCGCTGAGATGCTCCTCCAGCAGCGCCTGCAACTGTTCGCGCTCGGCATCGACCAGCCGGCGGGCGAACGGGGCGGTGTCCGCCAGGGAGCGGACCGCCACCCAATCGGGATCCCAGATGAACAGCGTGCCGCCGGTCATCCCGGCCGCCAGGTTGCGGCCGGCCGATCCCAGGATCACCGCGGTGCCGCCCGTCATGTACTCACAGCCGTGGTCGCTGCACCCTTCGACAATCGCCAGCGCTCCGCTGTTGCGGACCGCGAAGCGCTGCCCGACCGGGCCGGCCACGAACAACTTGCCGGCCGTGGCACCGTACAGCACGGCATTGCCTGCCCCGTGGGCGGGCCCGACCGGCTCGCGCAGCTTGGGCACGACGGCGATCGTCCCCCCGCCCTGGCCCTTGCCGACATAGTCGTTGGCGGTGCCGTCGAGCCGGATGCTGATGCCGGGTGCGAGGAAGGCCCCGAGGCTCTGACCGGCCGTGCCCGCCAGCCGGACCCGGATGGTCCCTTCGGGGAGTCCTTCCGGATATCGCGCGGTGACGGCTCCGGAGAGCCGGGTCCCGATGGTCCGATCGCGGTTCGTGACCGGATAGGCGATTTCGACGGAGGGATCGCCGGCATCGTCGGCCGCCGTCCAGTCGGCGGCCAGCGCATCACCGACCGCTGATCGCTCGACCTCGACGAAGCCGGGGTGCGAGCGGCGCGACCGCACGTCGACGAGCATCGACGAGAGGCTGTCGGCGAGGCTGAAATCGGGAGTGGCCGGCTCCAGCAGGTCGGCCCGCCCGATGACCTCCTCCAGGCTGCGGGCGCCGAGCGCCGCCAGATGGTGCCGGATCTCTTCGGCGAGGAGTTGAAACAGCATCACCACCTGGTCGGCGGAACCGGTGTATTTGGCGCGCAGGTCCTCCCGCTGGGTGGCGATCCCCACCGGACAGGTGTTCTCGTGGCACTGGCGCACCATCTTGCAACCGAGTGCCAGCAGAGGGAGTGTGCCGAACCCGAAGCGCTCGGCCCCCAGCAGCGCAGCAACGACGACGTCGCGTCCGGTCCGCATCCCACCGTCGGTTTCGACGGCGATCCGCGACCGAAGCCCGTTGGCAACGAGCGCCTGGTGGGTTTCGGCCAGGCCGATCTCCCAGGGCGACCCGGCGTGCTTGACCGACACCAGCGGCGAGGCTCCGGTACCGCCGTCGGAACCGCTGATCAGCAGTACATCGGCCTGGGCTTTGGCGACACCGACCGCAATCGTGCCGACCCCGGGCTCGGAGACCAGCTTGACGGACACCCGCGCCCGGGGCTTGAAGGTCTTCAAGTCGAAGATGAGCTGGGCGAGGTCTTCGATCGAGTAGATGTCATGGTGCGGGGGCGGTGAGATCAGCGTCACGCCGGGCTTGGTGTGGCGCAGGGCGGCAATCTGCTCGGTGACCTTGTGCCCGGGCAGCTGGCCGCCTTCACCGGGCTTGGACCCCTGAGCCATCTTGATTTGAAGCTCCTCGGCCGAATCGAGGTAGGCGGGCGTCACGCCGAAGCGGCCGCTGGCGATCTGCTTGATGGACGAGTTGCGGGGGGTGCCGAACCGCGCCGCATCCTCGCCCCCCTCACCTGAGTTGGAGAGCCCGCCGATGGCCGACATGGCCTCGGCCAATGCAGTGTGCGCCTCCTCGGAGAGGGCACCAAGCGACATGGCGGCCGTGCTGAAGCGCCGCATGATCGCCTCGACCGGCTCGACCTCGTCGAGGGGAATGGCGTCGACCTGTTTGAAGCGGAGCAAGTCGCGCAGGGTGGCAGGCTCGCGGTCGTTGATCTCCGCCAGGTAGGTCTCCCACCCTGCGTAGTCGCCTGCTCGCACCGCCTTTTGCAGGTTGAGCACGACCTTGGGCGAGGTGATGTGGGGCACACCGCCACGCCGGTGTTTGTAGAAGCCGCCGACGTCCTCTTCGCCTTCCAGGTACAGCTGATGGCGAGCCATGACCGCCTCGGCGAGCTGGTCGAATCCGATGCCGTCCACCCGCCGGTGGGCAAAGCCGAACGCCTTCAGAGCGATCTCGTCGTCGAGGCCGATGATTTCGAAGAGCTCGCTACCCCGGTAGGCGCTGATCGTGCAGATGCCCATCTTGGAGAAGATCTTCAGGAGACCCTTCTCGACGGTGGCCCGGTAGTTCTCCTGGGCGAGAACCGGCTCCTCGTCGACCAGCCCGTCCACCGCCAGTTGCCGGACCTCGTCGATCGCCATGTAGGGGTTGACCGCCGAGGCCCCACAGGCGATGAGGCAGGCAAGGTCGTGCGAGTCCCGGGGCTCGCCGGAGACCAAGACGATGGAGGCATGGAGGCGCCGACCGGTCCTGATCAGATGGTGATGGACGGCACCGGTCGCAAGCAAGATCGGGATCGGCGCATGGTCGGCGTCGATCTGCCGGTCGGAGAGGATGATGATGCTGGCCCCGGCATCGACCGCCTCACCCACCCGGGCGGCGAGATCGCTGAGGACGGCACGCATGCCGTCCGGTCCGTCGGCCACCGGGAAGACCGCCGAGAACACCGCCGACTGAAAGGCGGGGTCGCTGGAAGTCGAGATGCGATCGACGTCGGCCCGGCTCAGGATGGGAGATGCCAGCTCCATCAGGTGTGCCTGCTGGGGAGTCTCCTCGAGGAGCGAGCCGCGGCGCCCGAGATAGGTCCGGAGCGACATCACGAGCCGTTCACGGATCGGGTCCATCGGCGGGTTGGTCACCTGGGCGAACATCTGGTGGAAGAACCGGGACAGTCGGGGTATGGGGTCGGTCAGCACCGCCAACGGGGTGTCGTTGCCCATCGAGCCGACCGGCAACCTGCCCTGGGCCAGCTCAGCCAGCACCAGGCGGCGCTCCTCGACGTTGTAGCCGAACATGCGGGCGAGCGCGGCAGTGTCGACCTCATCGTCGGGAAGGGGATCGAACGGGTCCTGCACATAGGCCGTCTGGGTGTTGATCCACTCGCCGTACGGTCGCCGCCGGGCCAGCGAGTACCGCACTGCGTCGGTGAAGCGGATCTCGCCGGATTCGAGGTCGAACACCAGCATGTCGCCGGGACCGAGCTGGCCGGTCGACGTCGCGTTGCCTTCCTCGATGGGGTTGACACCGGCCTCCGAGGCCACAACCACGGTCTCGGGCGTGATGGTCCAGCGCGCTGGGCGCAGGCCGTTGCGGTCGAGGGCGGCCATGAGGGTGACGCCATCGGTGGCGGCAATGGCGGCTGGCCCGTCCCACGGCTCGGAGAGGAAGGCGTGGTACTCGAAGAACGCTTGTGCCGCCGGGTCGAGATCGGCCACGTTCTCCCACGCCGACGGAATGAGCATCTCTTTGACGTGCGGAAGGGAGCGGCCACTGCGCACCAGCACTTCGAAGGCGTTGTCGAGGTGCCCGCTGTCGCTGGAGCCCGGCTCGAGCAGGGGAACCAGCTCCGGTGTGCGCTGGTTCCAGACCGGGGAGCGCAGGTCGACCTGGCGCGCCGCCATCCACGCCCGGTTGGAGTTGATGGTGTTGATCTCCCCGTTGTGGGCGAGCATCCGGAACGGTTGCGCCCGCCCCCACGAGGGGTCGGTATTGGTCGAGTAGCGCTGATGGAAGATGGAATAGGCGGTTTCGAACGAGGGATCGACGAAGTCCCGGTAGAAGTCTTCGATGTGGCGAGCGGTGAACAGTCCCTTGTAGACAACCGTGCGAGCCGAGCTCGACGGGATCGAGAAGCCCTCCAGAGCACCGGCCCGGGCCGTACGCTCCGCCGCTTTGCGGGCGAGAAAGAGCCGTCGCTCCAGGTCGTCGACGTCGGAAACATCGGGCCCGGCATCAATCAAAACCTGTTCGATGCGGGGCATCGAAGCGCGCGCCGCGTCGCCGAGGACCGCAGGATCCACCGGGACGGTTCGCCAGTGCAAGACTTTGAGGCCCTCGTGCGCCAGCGCAGCGTCGACGAGGGAACGGGCCGGGCCCGGGTCATCGGCCGGCAGGAACACGACAACCACTCCCAGCCAGCCGGGTGATGGTGGGACGATGTCGCGTACCTCGAGCTCACGAGCCAGCAGGCGGTAGGGAACCTGGGTGAGCAGTCCGGCTCCGTCGCCCGTCCCGTCTACCGATATCGCTCCGCGATGGTCGAGATTGACCAAACAGCGGACGGCGTAGCGCAGCATGCGATGGCTCGCACGAAGCGAGCGATCAGCGATGAATCCAACCCCGCACGCATCTCGTTCGGAGGCCGGGTCATAAAGCGGATACGTCGTTGAAGACAAAGGACCTCCCCGACCGGAGCGGTAAGTGTAGGCGAACCCTCCAGATCTGGGAATCCTGGCCTGCGGCCGAGAGGCTAGGTTGCACCTGTATGCCAGCGATCGTCATCGGCGCCGACACCGAGCATGGTGCAGCCATCGCCCGGGCTCTCACCAGCCGGCAGGGTGAAGTGCGCGCCTTCATCACGGACCCAACCTCGGCAGACGCCCTACGGCAGGTCGGGATCAAAGTCGCTATCGGCGACGTGTCGGACGCCTCCCACATCGAGGGGGCGGCGCACGAAGCCTTCACCGGCGTCGCGATCGCCGAGGCAGCCGACGACGACCGGGAACGCTCGTTTGCGAAGTCGGCCGCCGAGGTGGCCGAGGGCTGGCTCGGGGCGCTGCGAGCTGCGGGGGTGCGTCGCGTGATCTGGGTCGGATCGGCCGAGCCGGCAGGCGTATCGACCTGGCCCGCCGAGTTCGCATTGATCGACCCCACGACCGCCCCGGTCGGTGAGGTAGCCGACGAAGTGGTCCGCCTCGACGATCTCGGCACCCTCGACCCGAACCGGGACTGAGAGCTGCAAATTCGCGACCCCGGTACCATCCCGCCGGTGAAACGACTCCTTGCCGGGCTGGCGGTAGCGCTGGCAGCGTGCTCGCCACTGTCGGATTCGGTCGAATCCGGGACACCCGACCCCGCCCTGGCTGCTGCCAACACCACCGTCACAACGACGGCACCGCCGACGACAACGACCACGGCGGCCCCGACGACGACCACGACCACGGTCCCGCTCGCCCGGTTCGTCGACGCCCGGACCGTCGGCGAGCCCCGCCCCGGCCCGGTCGAGGGCCTCTTGCAGTTCCGGGGCAACCCGAGCCGCAGCTGGTACGGCGCGGGCCCGGTCCCCTCCGACCCCGCTATCGCGTGGCGGTACGAGATCGGGTGCGGCCTGTCGACGGTCGGCGGTGAGACCACGTCGTGGTGTGGGAGCGGCTGGACCGGCCAACCGGCGGTCTGGGAGCGGCCCGACGGCGTCACCGAGCTGATCTTCGGCGCCTACGACCGGGCGGTGCACTTTTTGGACGCCGCTACCGGACGGCCCACCCGTCCCGAGTTCCCCACCAACGACATCAACAAAGGCTCGGTCACGATCGATCCCGACGGCTACCCCCTGATCTATTTCGGGTCCCGGGACGACCGGATCCGCATCGTCGCCCTCGATCGGGCGACTCCTACCGAGTTGTGGGCGTTCGTCACCCCGCCCAACTCGATCTGGAACAACGACTGGGACGGCAACCCGACCGTGATCGACGATCTCCTGTTCGAGGGTGGCGAGAACGGCATCTTCTACGTCTGGAAGCTCAACCGGGCGCTGGATGCCAACGGTCTGGTCACCGTCGACCCGCAGCTGATCTATTCGATCCCGTCCTATGACGACGAGCTGATCGGACGAGTCGGGCGCAACGTCTCGATCGAGAACTCGGTGGCCATCTTCGAGGGCGTCGCCTACTTCTCGAACTCCGGCGGCCGGGTCATGGGGCTCGACCTGGCCAACATCGATGCCGGGGAGGCCCCGGTCGTGTTCGACTACTGGGTGGGAGACGATGTCGACGCTTCCATCGTCATGGACGCCGACGGCATGCTGTACGTGTCGGTCGAGCTGGAGAAATTCCGGGCCCGGAGCAGCGAGCTCGGCCAGTTGATCAAACTCGACCCCGCGGCCGACGACCCGTTCGTGTGGGGCGTTGCCGTGCCCCCGACATTCTCGGGAAGCGACGGCGGATTGTGGGCCACCCCGGCGCTCGGAGACGGCGTCCTCTACGCCTCGACCCATCCCGGAGAGCTCTTGGCCGTCGACACCGAAACCGGTGAGGTGGTGTGGCGGGACAGCATCGGATTCCACGCCTGGTCGTCACCCGCGCTGGTCGACGACACGCTGGTCGTGTCCGTCAACTGCGAAGTCGGGGGCGGCCTGCGCGGCTACGACGTCACCACCCCCCGGTCACCCGTCCAGATCTGGCAAATCGACCTCCAAACCGGCTGCATCGAAAGCACCCCTGCCATCTGGAAAGGCGGCATCTACGTCGGCTCCCGCGACGGCTACTTCTACGCGTTCAAATAGTCCCCCGTCGCCCGTCCCCCGTCCCCCGTTCAATGTGCTGGCGTCAGGATTACCTCCCCCGGGAGCGCAGCGAGCAGGGGAGGAAAGGAGGGGGGTGGGCAACCCTTCGGGTTGCTCGGCGCGTTCCTGTGCTCTCGTCTAGGTCGTTCCGTCCTCCCGCTTACGCCTCCAACAGCGGGCGGACTCGGCATTGATTGCGATGTGGGCGTGAATCTCGCTCAGTCCGCCGGGTCGGCCGAGGTCAGGGTGCGGACCGCTGCTCGGTCGACCTTGCCGGTTGGGCCGAGGGGGAGCTCGTGGAGGATGTGGATGGCCTTGGGCACCTTGAACCCGGCCAGGCCGGCACGGAGCTCTTCAGCGATGGCT
>JABDLU010000040.1 GCA_013002865.1 Acidimicrobiia bacterium | reverse complement strand
GGGTTGCTTGGCGCGTTCCCGTGCTCTGGCATCGGGCATCAGTCCCCCTGGTCTGCCGAGGTCAGGGTGCGGACCGCCGCCCGGTCGACCTTGCCGGTTGGGCCGAGGGGGAGCTCGTCGAGGATGTGGATGGCCTTGGGCACCTTGAATCCGGCCAGGCCGGCACGGAGCTCTTCAGCGATGGCTCCACCGGTAAGAGCGGGGTCGGACACCACAACCGCCGCCTCGAGCCGCTCGCCCCAGGTCTCATCCGGCACGCCAAAGGCCACGGCACCTGCAACGCCGTCGACTCCAGCAATGGCCGCCTCGATCTCGGCCGGATGGATGTTTTCGCCGCCCGAGATGATCACGTCGTCGGCGCGCCCCATCACGTGGAGGCGGCCCGCAGCGTCGACGAACCCAACGTCACCGGTCAGAAACGGGCCCTCCCGGTCGGGCTCCCCCCAGTATCCGGAGCTCACCATCGGCCCGTCGACCAGGATCGGCCCCACAGTCTCTCCGGCCGAAATGGTCACCCCCGGCAGGGGCGGAGCTCCGGACTCGGGCGGATCTGCCGGCGCCGCCGTCGCGATCTGGGAGGCCGTCTCGCTCATGCCATAGGTCGGCACCACCGGTAGGCCGAACTCCCGAGCCCGCTCGTGCAAGGAGGAAGTCATCGGTGCTCCACCCACCAACACCGCCTTCTCCGGCACACCAACCACCCCGTGCTCGAGCACCGCGTGGAGCATGGCGGGAACCAACGACGCGTAGCTGACGGATGCGAGTTGCTCCGCCGTTCGTTGGGCATCGAATTCCGGCTCGAGCACCACCGTGCCACCGGAACGGAACATGCGATAGGTGACGGCAAATCCGCCCACGTGATAGAGCGGCATGACCGCCAGCCAGGAGTCATCGGGACCGACCGGCTGGGCGGCCGCCGCCGCCACCGCCGACGACTCATGGTTGCCCCAGGTGAGCCGCACACCCTTTGGATCCCCACTGGAGCCGGACGTGAAGAAGATCGAGTGCACGTCCTCGGGCCCATGGGGGGCCGGCATCGAGGGTCGCCCATCGAAGAGCGACTCGGTGGCGTGGGAGGTCCGGCCGGTCAGTGCGTCCGAGCCAAGGACCAGGGCGGGCTCGACCAGGTCGAGCCGGGCGATGACTTCCCGATGGCTCAGCCGGGAGCTCAGCGGGACGACCACCGCGCCGATACGGGGCACGGCCCAGAGCGCAACCAGGGAAGGCAGATCGTTCTTCACCCATACCGCCACCCGGTCTCCGGACTCGACTCCGTACCCATGGAGCGCCCCTCCGCCCCGGCTAACGAGCGTTGCCAACTCCCGATAATCGAGTGTTCGGTCGGGAAGGCGGACGGCGGCGGCGTCCGGTTCGAGGATGTTCCACCGATCGATGTGATCCATGCACGGAGGCTACGACCTCATCAATGCGTGGTTCTCGTCGGTCGGTAGCCTCCTGGGCTCATGGACGCAGAGACTCGCATCCGGACCGACGCCGCCGAATTGGTCGAAAGCGATCGGCGCTTCCGGGGTATCGACCCCGAGGCGTTGCCGATCGAGGTGTGGGGACCGGGTTTCGGGCCGCTCGTCCACCTCATCCTCGGTCAACAGGTTTCGATCGAGGCAGCTGATGCGATGTACTCGAATCTGCAGCAGCGACTGGGCACCGTTGAACCAGCGGGGCTGCTCGATCTCGACGACCAGACCATGCAGGCCTGCGGATTCACCCGGATGAAAGCCGGCTACGCCCGAGCACTGGCCGAGGCGTGCCTGGATGGCTTCGACCTCGAGGATCTCAGCGACCGATCCGACGCAGAGGTGGTGAACGCCCTCGTTCAGCTGCGCGGCATCGGGCCGTGGACGGCGGAGTGCTATCTGCTCTTCTGCCTCGGTCGACGAGACGTCTTTCCGGCCGGCGATCTCGGGCTGCGAGTAGGGATCAAGGAGCTCGGGGGCCTCCCGTCAGAGCCCACCGATTCGGAGACGGCGCAACTGGCGCAGGCGTGGGCTCCCCGGCGCACCGCCGCCGCCTACCTGGTGTGGCAGGGATACCTCGAGCGCCGCAATCGAGCCGGATCGGTTCCGTATCAGCCGGCGGCTTCCCGTGTGCGGTAGCCAATCCCCATCACCGTCCGCTGACCGGGCGGATCGGTTCACCAACCGGCGAGCCACTACCCTTGCTCGCCGGAGGAACCACACATGACGGTGAACTGGCAACCGGCCGGCGAATACGAAGACATCATCTACGAGAAGGCAGAAGGCATCGCCAAGGTGACGATCAATCGTCCCGAGGTGCACAACGCGTTCCGGCCCACCACCCTGTTCGAGCTCTCCGATGCCTTCGACGACGCGCGCGACGACTCCGAGGTGGGCGTCATCATCCTCACCGGCGCGGGAGATCGAGCGTTCTGCTCGGGGGGCGACCAGAAGATCAGGGGCGATGCCGGCTACCTCGATCCGAAAGGCACCCCGCGCCTCAACGTGCTCGACCTCCAGATCCAGATGCGCCGCACGCCGAAGCCGTTCATCGCCATGGTGGCCGGCTATGCCATCGGCGGCGGGCACATCCTGCATCTCGTGTGCGATCTGACCATCGCGGCCGAGAACGGCGTCTTCGGCCAGACCGGGCCGAAGGTCGGGTCCTTTGATGCCGGATACGGCTCCAGCCTGCTGGCTCGCATGGTGGGAGACAAGCGTGCTCGCGAAATCTGGTACCTGTGCCGCCAATACTCGGCCGCCGAGGCTTACGAGATGGGCATGGTCAACAAGGTGGTCCCGCTCGAACAGCTCGAGGCCGAGACGGTGGCCTGGGCGAAAGAGATCCTCACCAAATCACCGATCGCCATCCGCTTCATCAAGGCCGCCATCAACGCCGCCGCCGACGGCGCGGCCGGCCAGCAGCAGCTGGCCGGTGACGCCACGATGCTCTTCTACATGACCGAGGAGGGCCAGGAGGGACGGGACGCCTTCAACGAGAAGCGGCCGCCCGACTTCGGGAAATTCCCCCGCCTGCCATGAGCGGGCCGGCCGTCTGGGTGAGCGCGGCTCGCCCGGCGACGCTGTGGGCGGCCGTCGTGCCGGTGCTGGTCGGCGGCGGGCTGGCCTGGGGGGCCGGACGGGAAGACATTCAGTGCGTCACGGCCCCGTGCCCGGAGGGAGCGCAGTTGTTCCGCTGGGATGTCTTCGTGGTGACGCTGCTGGCATCGCTGGCCATTCAGATCGCCGCCAACTACGCCAACGACGCCTCTGATGCCAAGCGGGGGGCCGACCCGGCCGATCGTATCGGCCCTACCCGGGCGGTCTCGTCCGGCTTGATCACCTCTCGGCAGATGTGGGTGGCGGTGTGGGGCCTGCTGGGCATCGCCGCCGTCGGCGGCATCTATCTGGCGGCGGTCGCCGGGCCGGTGGTCATCGCCATTGGAGTTCTCTCCATCCTCGCCACCCTCGGGTATGTGGGCGGGCCCAAGCCCTACGGCTACATGGGCCTGGGCGAGGTGTTCGTATTTCTGTTCTTCGGGGTGGTCGCCACGGTCGGAAGCCGGTACGTGCACGACTCGACCGTCCCCGCCGCAGCCTGGCTGCTGTCGATACCGGTCGGCTTGCTGGTGACGGCGATCCTCGTCGCCAACAACATCCGGGACATCGACACCGACGCCGCTACCGGCAAGCGCACCCTGGCGGTGATGCTCGGCCGGGACCGCACCGTGGTTCTTTTCACTGCGCTGGTCTACGGGGCGTTCGCGTCGATCGGGATATTCGCCGCGGCCGGCTGGACCCCTCGACCGACCGCCATCGCGCTCGTGGCTGTCGTTCTCGCTCCGCGCATCACCGGGATCGTGGCACGTGAGCGGGCCGGGCCGCCGCTGATCCGAGCCTTGAAAGGCACCGCCCGACTGCACCTGGCGGTGGGTGTGCTGCTAGCCGTCGGTAGCGCCGTCGCGTAGCACCGACCGCTGACGCTCCATGGCCGGGGTGCGCCACGCGCCCTTGGGGAAGATCGGGACCCCGGTGCCGTCGCACAGCCATTTCGGTGGACGCCAGGTCGGCAGCATGATCGCAACCAGCATGAGAGCGGCCAGCCCCGCCCACAGTCCGATGAAGCCAATAACCGTCATAGCGGCCCCCAGTCCCGTTGCCCATTGTGTTAACGCAGCCCCACAATAGGTGGTTCCGCGTCGCGACGCACGGCCGGGGGTAGCCTCCCGGCTCATGGCCGCCACGTACGAGATCGTCGTCGCGCTCGCCGACGCCCTGGCCGGGGCCGGCATGCGCCATGTAACGATCAGCCCCGGGTCGCGCTCGACGCCTCTGGCGATCACATTTGCCCGCCACCCGGCGATCCGCCACTGGATCCATCACGACGAGCGGTCGGCCGCCTTCTTTGCCCTCGGGATCGCCAAGACCACCGGCTACCCGGCCGGCGTCATAACCACATCGGGCACCGCCACCGCCGAGTTGTACCCCGCGGTGATCGAGGCCCGGTTCGGGAGAGCCCCGCTCGTGCTGCTGACGGCAGATCGCCCTCCGGCGCTGCGCGGCACGGGCGCCAACCAGACCATCGATCAGGTCGCGCTGTATGGGAACAACGTCAAATGGTTCCATGACGCCCCCCTCCCCTCGGACACGTCACCCGACGAGACCGCCGAGCTCGCCCGGCGCGCCATGGAGGCGGCAACCACCTCCCCGGCCGGGCCGGTCCATCTCAATCTGCCATTCGCCGAGCCGCTCATCCCCCAGGGCAGCCCACCGGCCGCCACGGTCGACGGCGTGCCGCCGGCCACGACCCGGCCCGGACCCGGGCTGTCCGATGCGGCGGTCTCCGATCTCGCCGAGCGCCTGTCGGCTCAGCGCAGCCTCATCGCCGTCGGGCCACACGGCTCGCCCCGCCAGACCGACGCCGTGGTCGCACTGGCGGCGGCGAGCGGCGCTCCGATCCTGGCCGATCCCCTCTCCGGGTTGCGCGCCGGCCCCCACGACCGCAGCCATGTCATCGGGCACTATGACTCGCTTGCACAGGCCGGGTTCTTCGACGCAGAGCCGCCCGACGCCATCATCCGGCTCGGCCCGGCGCCGGTTTCGAAAGCCCTCAACACCTGGATCGCCGCCCACCCGGCCGTCGACTATACGATCGTCGACACGATGCCCTGGGCGGACGCGGGGGGCACCGCCCGATCCGTGTTCAAAGCCGATCCGGCCGCCGCCGCCGGCCAGCTGGCCGGACTGGTAACCGACGGCCCGGCGGAGTGGATGGCCCGGTGGCGGCTCGCCGACTCCACCGCTGCGGCGGCCCTGCACGACGCGTCGTCGCCGTTCACCGAGCTCGATCTGGTGGCCGCGGTCCTGGACGCCGCCCCGGACCCCGCGACTATCTGGGTCGGATCCTCGATGCCGGTTCGCCAGGTGGATCTGCTGATGGGTCCCACTCCGCGCCGGCTGCGGATCCTTGGCAATCGCGGAGCCAGCGGAATCGACGGCCTCGTCTCCGCCGCCCTCGGCTCGGCCGCCGCGTCGGGAGAGGAAACGATCGCGCTGCTCGGTGACCTGTCCCTGCTGTATGACCTGACTGCCCTGGCCTGGGCGGGACGAGACCGGCCGGACGTCACGCTGGTGGTGGCGAACAACGACGGCGGCGGCATCTTCCATCTTCTGCCCCAGGCGCCGCTGCCGGAATTCGAGGAGCTGTTCGGGACCCCGCACGGCCTCGACTTCTCCCACGCCGCCGCCCTCTTCGACATCCCCTACCACCTGATCGGCGGCCGGGACGACCTCGCCGACGTGCTCCGGCGGCCGGCGTCCGGGCCCCGGCTCATCGAGGCCAGATTCGAGAGATCGGCCGGCGCGACCGCCTACCGGGCGGCCGTGGACAGGGTCCGAGCAGCACTGGCTACCGACAACTGAGACCAGGTCGATACCCTCCGGGAAACGCACCATTGAGGAGATCTGATGAGAAGACGTCGTGCACTGGCCGTTGCGGTGATGCTGATCGCCCTGGCCGGTTGCGGCAGCAGCACGAGCGCCATCGAGCTGGTCACCGCCCAGGAGGCGGCCGCGACCCTCCAGGACAACACGCCCGAGATCGTGCTGGACGTGCGAACCCCCGAGGAGTTCGCCGAGGGCCACATTGCCGGCGCCGTCAACGTCGACTACTACGCCGCCGACTTCAGTTCCCAGCTGGAAGCACTCGATCCGGATGCGAGCTACGTGCTGTATTGCCGGTCGGGCAATCGCAGCGCCGAGACGGCCAAGCTCATGACCGACCTGGAGTTCACTTCGGTCGATGAGATCGACGGAGGAATCCTGGCCTGGCTCGATGCCGGGCTGCCGCTCGCTAGGTAGCCGACAACCGGTCGAGCATCGGGCGGAATTTGAGCCGGGTTTCGAACAGCTCTTCCTCGGGATCGGAATCGGCCACAATTCCGGCTCCGGCATACAAATAGGCCGAGGTGCCTTTTAGCAGCCCGCAGCGCAGCGCTACGGCGATCTCTCCGTCGCCGTCCGGACTACACCACCCGATGCCCCCGGCGTACCAGCCTCGGTCTACCTCCTCGATCTTGTCCAGAAACAGGAGCGCTTCATCCCGGGGGGTGCCTCCGACCGCCGGCGTCGGGTGCAGCACATCGGCCAGCTCGACCGCCGACCGCGGCTGGCTCAGGAGGCCGGTGATCTCGGTTGACAGGTGCTGGACGGTCGGAAACTTCCTCAGAACCGGCTCGGCGGGCACATCGAGCGACGCGGCAAGTGGCCCGAGCCGGGCGCGGATGTCGTCGACCACGAAGACGTGCTCGCGCTGATCCTTGCGGCTGGCCGCCAGGGCGTGACCCAGACGAATGTCTTCCTGATCATCGGTTCCCCGAGCGGCGGAGCCTGCCAACGGATTGGCCCGCAGTTCCAGCCCGCTGGTGGCAACCAGGAGCTCCGGGCTGGCGCCGATGAAGACAGACTCGCCTTCCTGCCACCCGAAGGTGAAAGAGTACGGGTAGCCGTCCCGGAGCTCGGAGACCAGATCGAACGGGTCGGCCGGAATGTCGGTTCGGACCTTGACTCCACGGGCCAGCACCACTTTCTCGAGTGATCCGGCCCGAATCGCACTGACGGCTTCGGACACGGCCTCCCGCCACGCCGCCGGTCCGGGACGGGATTCGACCACATGGTCGGCGGCTTCAAAGCCCCGGCGGGGGGTAGCGGGCTCGAGGCCGACGAGCAGCTCGAGCACATCATCGGGCGCCCGGCCCGGTGGGACCGCCACAACCAGGGTGGTGCGACCATTCCGGCGCACCACCGAGACCAGCGGGAGAACGGCTGACGCCGGTGCAAACCCGTCCCATTCGGGCCGCTCCGGGCCGTGCGGGGAGAAGGCGAAGCCAATGAGAATCGGGCTGTCGACGTCCTGGCTTCGGATGGCTGCGTCGACGTCGCGCAGGCGGTTCGGTCCCGAGCCGACCGAACGCCAGGCAACGCCCAGACCGCCGATTTCCGTGCCCGTCGGGGAAGCGAAGAAGCCGGCCCAGGCCGTTGCCGCGGAGCCCGCTCGAACCAGGTCGATCGGCTCGAGCTCGACCTCGACCGAGGCCACCTGAAGGCGATCGGCGCGCCGGGAGAGGCCGTCGGAGAGGGCGTCGACGTACGAGGGCTTGATGAGCCGGGACATGCCGGGGAAGTGTACCGAGCGGCCGGTTCTTCCCCGGGCTGCACTGGCTAGATGTTTGCCCCGTCCGGCACCGTTTCCTCCCACTCGAACCCGAACCCGAACGCACCGGCCGGAGGTTCGGGCAGACACTCGTCGAGCTGCGATCGCACCTCATCGACGCTGTCGAACGAGCCGAGCTCGGCCAGACACGCAGCCAGCTCGTCACGATCGAGACGCGAGAAACCAAAGCCAAATCCGTCGCCGGGCGCCTCATCGAACGGGAAGCCTTCGAACGGGAAGCCGTCCCCGAACCGACCAAACGGAGTGCCGTCAAACTCGAACTCCTCACCGAACGGGAACCCGTCGAAGCCGGGGCCGTCGAACTCCCCGCCGAAGGGCCGCGAGCGGAACGGGAACTCGCATGCCGCCAGCGCCTCCGGGATGTCACGGCTGTCGAACTCGAATTCGCCACCCTCAGGGGCCGGGAACCCCTGCTCCTCCAGGCACGCCAGGAAATCGGCGATCTCATCAGGAAGCTCCCAGTCGGAATCAAAGCCGGGCCCCTCGAAGCGGAACTGGAAGCGCGGGGCGTCATCTGGCGTGGTCGTGGCGGTGGTCGTCGTGGACGACCCGGGCAAATCGGTTTGGGCGGATGAGGTAAGCGATGTCGCCAGGACGACGGTCGCGACGACCAGCCCCAGTGTGGCTATGGCACCAAGCACACGAATCATGAGCATTCTCCTCGATCTGGTCCGGCCACCATGACCGACCAGGCTGAGCCAGAGATGAGAACGAGCTGAGAACGGGCTAAGAAGCTATCGGCACAGCGAACGTGACCACCGCACCGCCCTCGGGGTGGTTGGCCGCCCGCACCGAGCCTCCGTGGGTGGCGGCCACCTGAGCGACGATCGACAGTCCGAGGCCGGAGCCCGGCATCGCCCGGGCCTCGGCCGAGCGGTAGAAGCGGTCGAAGACATGGGGAAGGTCGGCGTCGGCGAAACCGGGGCCGTGATCGCGAACGGTCAGAACGCCATCGCCGGTGAGCGACACGTCGACCGTTCCCCCGTCCGGGCTCCACTTGGCAGCATTGTCCAGCAGGTTTCCAACGGCACGGCCCAGCCGCCGGGGGACGCCGTTGACCACAACGGGCTCGGCGTCGACTTCGAGGGCAACGGTCGGGTGGTTGCGGGCGGCTCGTTCGGCCGCGTCGCGCACGATGGCCGCCAGGTCGAGTGTCTCAAACGCGTCATCTTCGTCGGCTTCCCGGGCCGCATCTATCAGATCGGATACGAGCAGGTTGAGCTCGTCGAGTTGCTGCACGACATCGCCCACCAGGCCCGCCCGGTCCATGTCGCTGAGCGCACCGGCGTCGGCCAGCACCTCGATGTTGGTGCGCAAGCTGGTCAGCGGAGTCCGCAGCTCGTGCGAGGCATCGGCCACGAGCTGGCGGCGAGCGTCCTCGCTGTTTTCCAGGGCCTCGAGCATCGTATTGAACGACCGCCCGAGCCGGCCCAGCTCATCGGGTGATGCCGTCTCGATTCGGAAGCTGAGGTCCCGGGTCTCGGCTACGTGCTCGGCCGAGGCGGTCAGCTCGACGACCGGGCGGACTGCCAGGCGGGCCACGATCAGCCCTAGCCCGGCAGCCAGCGCGACGCCGCCCAGGCTGCCGATTCCGAGGAATATGGCCAGCTGGTTGAGCGAGGCCTCGACTTCGTCGAGAGGCCGGGCGACCTGCAGCGCCAGGCCGGGTGCCAGCGGCTCGGTCAAGATCCGCACCGCCGCGCCGTCGATGTCGACGGTTTCGTAGTAACCGCTCCGCTGGGTGCCGGCGGCCACGGCCACGACCTGCTCGTCGATGGGGAGATAGTCGAAGTCGGCGGGAACCTCGACGTCGCCGGCCAGGCTGGCCAGGCGCCCCTGCGTGTCTACCACCTGCGCAAACGCACTGGCGCCGCCGAATTGGCCGGCCGGCAGCTCGCCAAACCCCGCTCGGTACCGGCCCCGGAAGTCGTCGAAGCGGCCGTCGTCGAATCTGTCCCGCTCGATCTGGAGGACGAGGCCGACCACGATCTGCTCGGGCCGGTTGATCAGCTCGGTGGCGGTTTCCTCCAGATCCTGGTCGAGCTCGGCGCGCAGCGACCGCGACGAGGCCCCGTAAGCGGCCACCGACACGAGCACGACGGCTACCGCCACCGCCAGGGCAGCCGTAGCGGCGACACGGGCCCGGAAGGTCATCTCATTCCGCCCGGAGTGAGTAGCCGAAGCCCCGCATCGTCTGGATCAGCCGGGGCTCACCGTCGGCTTCGAGTTTGCGGCGTAGATAACCGACATACACCTCGAGCGAGTTCGACGTGGTCGGGAAGTCATAACCCCACACTCGCTCATTGATGATGTCGCGGGTCAGCACCTGGCGGGGGTTTCTCATGAACAGCTCGAGCAAGCTGAACTCCGTTCTGGTCAACTCGATGCGCCGGTCCCCACGTGTCACCTCGAACGTGCTCAGATCCATGCGGAGGTCCTCGAACTCGAGCACGTCGCTGGTTGTCGGGTCGGGAACGGTGCGCCGCAATAAGGCACGCAGTCGAGCGAGCAGCTCGTCGAGCGCGAAGGGCTTGGGAAGGTAGTCGTCGGCCCCCGCATCGAGCCCGGCGACCCGCTCCTTGACACCGTCCTGGGCGGTCAGCATCAGGATCGGCGTCTGGTCGCCGATGGCGCGCAGCCGCCGGCACACATCGAGCCCGTTGGTGTTTGGCATCAGCACGTCCAGCACCATGGCATCGGGCGGGTCGGTGGTCACCCGGGTCAGGGCATCATCGCCGTCCACGGCCAAATCAACTTCGTAGCCGTGCAGGCGCAGCGCCCGATCCAGGGAGTTGCGCACGGCGGCATCGTCGTCGACAACCAGTACTCGCATAAGGCACACAGTATGGGGACGGCGTATGAAAAACAGGTAAGAAGACGGACGGGCGAGCCGGTAGCGTGCCGGAGATGGGAAACCGACCACGGCGCGTGCTCCTGGTGGAATCCTGGTTTGAGGGATCCCACCGGGCATGGGCGGAGGGCATCGCGCACCACTCCCGCCACGCGGTGGACCTGCTCACCTCGGAGCCGGCCGGATGGCGCCGCACTATTCGGCAGTCCGGCGCCCGCCTGGCTGCGCTGGTCTCAGCCGAGCCCGACGTCGTCCTGGCGTCCAGCATGTTGGACCTGACGGCGTTTCTCGATGCATCCGGCCTGCGATGCCCGGCCATCCTCTACCTCCACGAAAACCAGCTCACCTACGATCGCCGCCGGCCCGACGAGGAGCTGGGTCGAATCAACTGGCGGTCGGCTCGCCGGGCCGACCGGATCGCCTTCAATTCGTCATTCCATCGCGAGGACTTTCTCGGCGCCGCCGCACGGCTCGGATGGGAAGGTGTCGATGAGGTTCGGTCCCGTTCGGTCGTCGTGCCGGTCGGCATTGATTCGCCTCCCGACGACCGCACCGGGCGGAGCGGGGCTCCGGCCGTGCTGTGGAACCACCGCTGGGAAGCCGACAAGGGCCCCGCGGCGTTCGGCGCGGCCCTCGACAGCCTGGCCGATCGGGACTTTCGGCTCATCCTCCTCGGTGCCGGGACCAGCCCCATCCGCACCGCCATCGCAGAGCGCTTCGGGGACCGCGTGCTCCACAACGGCCATGTCCCCCGCCCGGCGTACGACCGGTGGCTGCTGCGGGCCGACGTCGTCGTCAGCACCGCCCGCCAAGAATTCTTCGGGGTTGCCGTAGCCGAGGCGATGGCCGCCGGCGCCGTACCGCTGGTGCCGGATCGCCTGGCCTACCCCGAGCTGCTCGGACCGGACCTGGCCCGCTATCTGTATGCCCCCGGCACGCTCGCCGGGCGGCTCGATGATCTCCTCGGCGACCCGGCGGCGCTCGCCCGAGACGGCGATTGGGCGCGAGCCGCCGGACGGCGGTTCGAATGGGCCCGGGTGATCGATTCCTACGACTCGCTGATGGCGTCTACCTCCTGAGCGATCATCCGGGCGACGACCGCCGGCTGCTCCATCGGGAGGAAGTGACCGCTTTGGTCTACGATCTCGAGCCGGCCATCGGGCAGGCGCGCCGCCTGCTCGGCGGCGAACTCCTCGGGATGGGACGAAGAATCGGCCCCCGCCACGACCCGCACCGGGGCAGCCACCTCACCGAGCCGATCCCAGGCGCCGTGCGCAGCCCCCTGTGCGAAGAAGGCCGCTTCGTATTCGGGTGGACAGGCCAGCACCCACCGGTCACCCTCGGGCCGCAGGCCGCCCGCCACATAGCCTTGCAGGGCTCGCCGGTCCCAGGCGGCGAACACGGACCGGGAGGCGAAGTGCTCGAGTGCCTCGTCCGGGCTGGGGAAGGACGGGCGCCGGCGCCGGGCGCCGGCGGCGAGGGGATGATGGTCGACCGGCTCGTACGGCGGCGGAAAGACGATCGGCTCGATGGCGATCAGCCGGGCAAACGTTCCCGGAGCGAGGATCTCGGCCATCAGGAGGGCGGCGGCGCCCATCGAGTGGCCGACTCCCACGAGCGGTCCCTCCAGTCCACCGCACACCGCCAGCGCGTCGCGGGCGGTGTCCCACCAGTCGACGGGGAGGGGCGGTCGGTCGGATCCGCCGTGGCCTCGCTGGTCCCAGGTCACCAGCGCATTCGGCACGCCGGCGGCACGGAGCTCCTCGATCACGGGACGCCAGGTGCTGCCGCAAAACCCATTGGCGTGCGCCAACACGATCGTCGGATCGCCCGTTCCGGGCCAGTGCTGGGTGGCGATCCCTACCCCGGTGGAATCGACGACGCCTACGGCAGGCTGGATGGCTCGTTCCCCACCTGGGTGTCGTCGTGCTTCCAGGTCAGGTCGAACTCGGCGCGGATCACCCCGTCGGTGCGCTGCACCATCGCTTCGAGCAGCCGCGCATCGGTTTTGGTCGGCAGCTCGCCGGAAATCTCGACCACGCCACCTTTGACGGTGATCTCCAGCAGGCTCGGATCGAGAAACAGCAGCCGGCGAAGAATGTCCTCGCGGATCTCATCGTCGATCAGCTCATCGGGCCGAGTGAATGCCGCAACGACATCGCGGCGACTGATGACGCCGACGAGCTTGCCCTCGCGAGTGACCACCGGCAAGCGCTTGACCCCGTGGGTGGTCATGGTTCGGGCTGCTTCCACCAATGAGGCGTCCGGGCTGACCGTGAAGAGGTTGTCCGACATGACTTCACCGACCGTCTCGGCGTCGGCGAGCGAGTCGCGGCTATCGAACAGCACGCCGAGCAGCCCACGCCCGAACACGTCGCCCCGATCCACCTCCTTGCGCAAGAAGTCACCCTCACTGATCACCCCGACCAGGGCGCCGTCCTCGTCGGTAACGGGGAGGCCGCTGATGCCTTTCTCCACCATGATGCGAGCCGCATCGCGCAGTGACGTCTCCTTGCGCACGCTGATGACCTCACTGGCCATCAAATCAACTACTCGCATGGCGACTCCTTTGCTCTCAAGCCTACAAAGGCCCCTCGCCTCCTGGCGTCTCCTAGGCCCGCGTCGACTCGGTCGCCGGAATGTCGACCCGGCCCGGCACGTACGCCGATGAGATCCGCCGCACCTTGATGCGGGCATCCACCGCCCGAATCCCCTGCCCGGGAGGCAGCACTTTCACCGGGTTCAGGTCCATCTCGACAATCTCCGGTACCGCGCCGATGAGTGCCGAGACCCGCAAGATGGCGTCCTGCAACGCCGGGACGTCACCGGGCGGCTCGCCCCGGTACCCGTCGAGCAGCTTGGACGCCTTGACCTCCTTGATCATCTCGGCGGCGTCGAGGTCGGTGATCGGGTGAATTCGGAAGGCCGCGTCCCGCATCAACTCAACGAAGATCCCGCCGAGACCGAATAGGATCAGCGGCCCGAACGAGGCGTCCTCAGTCATGCCGACGATCACCTCGTGACCCCCGGCGATGAACTCCTGGACCAGGACGCCGGTTGCATCGTCGACCACCGACGTCACCCGGTCAAAGCCCTCCCGGACGGCCTGTTCGCCGTCGAGGTTGAGGGCCACTCCGCCGATGTCGGACTTGTGAAGGGCGGAGTCGGAGATGACCTTCAACACCACCGGCCCCCCGAACTCGGCTGCGATGGCGGCCGCGGCGTCGGCTGTTGGCGCCGTTGCCGACCGGGGTAGCTCCAGCCCGAACGCACTCAGCACCTCGGCTACCTGGTCGGGCTCCAGCCAGCCGCCCTCGTCGCCGACTTCCTCCAGGAATTGCGTGATCGTTGCCCGGGCCGCGCCGGGGTTCACCCCGCCGATGACGGGTATCGAGCCGGTCGGGCGCTCCAACCATTCCCCATAGGCCGCCGCCCGGGCCAAAGCACGGGCTGCCGACTCGGGGAATCGATAGGACGGCACGCGGAACTCGTCGCTGTGCAGTTCGGGCGGTGGCCCTTCGGACCGCATGAACACCGAGAGCAGGGTCTTCTTGCCGGCATTGGCGACGCTGGCATCCCGGATGGCGGCGGCCGTTTCCGGCGTGCCGGTTGGTGCGGCCGGAATGTGGATGACGATGACCGCATCGACCTCGTCGGTGTCCATCAACTCGGCCAGGCAGACCCGGTACTCGTCCGGGCCGGCCGAGGCGACCATGTCGACGGGGTTGCGCACGGTGGCTTCGTCGCTCAGGTGCACCTGAAGTCTCTTCTGGAGATCCCCGGAGAACTCGGGCAGCGTCAGGCCGATCGACTCGAGGGCGTCGGCCAGCAAGATGCCGGGCCCGCCCGCATTGGTCAGCACGGCCACCCGCCGTCCCTTGGGAACGGGCTGGTTGGCGAGCAAAGCGGTGATGTCGAACAACTCGTCGAGATCGTGGGTGCGGATGACTCCAGACTGACGGAACAGGGCTTCGACCGCGGTGTCGGCACTGGCCAGCGCTCCGGTGTGACTGCTGGCGGCACGGGTCCCGGCGCTGGTCCGCCCGGATTTCACCGCCACGATCGGCTTCTTGCGCCCGATCCGTCTCGCCAGCCGCGAGAAGCGGCGCGGATTCCCGAACGATTCCAGATACAGCAGGATGACGTCGGTGGCAGGATCGTCCTCCCAATAGAGCAGCAAGTCGTTGCCCGACACGTCGGATTTGTTCCCGACGGAGACGAACGTCGAAATACCGATGTTCAAATCTTTGGCGTAGTCGAGGATGGCGATCCCCAGCGCACCGCTCTGGCTGGACATGGCGACATTGCCCGCCGGCGGATACAGGGGGGCGAACGTCCCGTTGAGCTGCACCGAGGCATCGGTGTTGAGGACTCCCATGCAATTGGGGCCAACCATCCGCATGTCGGCGTTGCGAACGATCTCGAGCAACTCATCCTCGAGCGACTCACCCTCCTCGCCTGCTTCGGAGAAGCCCGCCGTGATGACGACCAGCCCCCGCACACCCTTCTCGGCACATTCCCGCACTGCCGCGATCACGTACTGCTTGGGGACGACGATGAAGGCCAGGTCGACCGGATCGGGAATCTCCAGCACCGAGGAGTAGGCGCGAACCCCGTTGACGGCCGGGGCGGACGGATTGACGGGGAAGATCGCACCAGCGAACGACTCGCTGAGCAGGTTGTGGAAGAGCCGGCCACCGATGGAGGCCGGATTACGGCTGGCGCCGATGACGGCCACCGACCGGGGATAGAAAATAGGGAGCAGCGAGGTGGCGATGGCTCGCTTTTCGTGCTCACCCTCGGCGACGAGCGACTCGGGAGTCTCTTCGGTGGGGAACTCGACCAGGTATACGCCTTCGCTGACATGGCGGCGCAGGGTGAAGCCGGAGTTCCGGAACACCCGCATCATCGGATAGTTGTCGGGCAGCACCCAGGCGCTGAAGCCGGTGATCCCCCGGGTCCGTGCGTAATAGGTGAGGTGCTGCAGAAGCTGGGTGCCGATACCGCGGCCGTGGTGGGCATCGTCGACTGCAAAGGCCACCTCGGCGACGCTGTCGTCTTCGCCCTTGGTGCGGTCGTAGCGGCCAACTCCGATGATGGTGGCCTCGCTCAACACGACGAAGGCCATGCGATCGTCGTAGTCGACGTTGGTGAAGTACTCGAGCTCTTCAGGGGTCAGCTTGTTTTTGGCCCGAAAGAAGCGCTGGTAGACGGCCTCGGCGCTGAGCCGGTTGAACAGCTCATCGAGCTCGTCCCGATCCTCGGCCCTGATCGGCCGGAGGCGGGCCGTCCCGCCATCCTTGAGCACAACATCGAACTCGAGGTCCGCCGGATAATCAACCACAACATCTCCTGGGTATCTCCGGGCAATTCTCGCGCCGCGATCCGCCTCCCGGTAATTCTTTGAAAGCCGGGCAGTAGCGTCACTCGATGCTCATCACCACGGCGCAGCGCCGGGCCCGGCTCGTCGAGCGGCATTACCTGACCGGCTCGGCACCGGACGTGGAGACGGCCGTCGCCGGAGTAGTCGCCCTCCATTCCAGTGACCCCATCAGCCCCTACCTTTCGGTCGGGGCCCGGGTGGCCGGCTTCACCGTGGCCGATCTCGACCGGGCCCTGTTCGCCGACCGCACCCTGTGGCGGCTCCATGCCATGCGACGCACCCTGTTTGTCGTCCCGGCCGGACAGGCCGCGATGTTCGACGTTGCGGCCGGACGCGCCATTGCCGAGCGAGAACGGACTCGGCTGGTGAAATGGCTCCGGGCCGATCTCTCCGGGCGAGCGGCAGCCTCACTGCTCGACGATGCCGAGGCGGCAGTGATCGAAGAGCTCGCCGGACAGGGGGAACTGCGCACCGCCGAACTCTCCGAGCGAGTTCCCGCCCTGCAGCAGACCCTCACCGTCGGCTCAGGCACGTGGACCAGCGAGACGCCCCTGTCGTCACGGCTCCTCTACGTGATGGCGATGGAGGGCACCATCGTCCGGACCCGACCGGCGGGCTCGTGGCGTTCCAGTCAGTACCACTGGGCGCTGGCATCCGACTGGTTCGGTGGCCTCCCTGAGCCGCCGGCCGACGGCGCGGCGGCGCTGGCGCAGCGATACCTGGAGCGCTTCGGCCCGGCCACCGAGCACGATCTCCGGTGGTGGGCCGGCTGGGGAGCAGGGGCCACCCGCGCCGCCCTGGCGGCCGCCGGTGCCGTGGCGGTGGAGCTCGACGACGGTGTCGAGGCGTTCGTGGCGCCGGACGATGCCACATCTCCCGGCGGCGTGGAGGGTGACACCGTTGCATTCCTACCCGGACTGGACCCGACGCCGATGGGCTGGAAGCAGCGGCACTGGTATCTGGATGATGAACTGGTCCCCGACGTGTTCGATCGCAACGGCAACGTCGGCCCGACGGTGTGGTGGAACGGCCGGATCGTCGGCGGCTGGGGCCAGAGGCCCTCAGGCGTGGTTGCGTTCGAGATCCTGACCGAGGTCCCCCGGCACGTTGCAAGCCTGGTCGAGGCCCGCGCCGAGGAGTTGACCGGGTGGTTCGGGGGCGAGCACGTCACCCCCCGCTTCCGGACTCCCCTCGAGCGCCGCCTCTCGGCATTGGATTAGATACGGCCGATTCGTAGCCTTTCCGCCATGGACCTCATGCAAATCGATCGCACCATTCGCCGGCTGCTCGGGAGCTGGGCTATCCCCCTGCTTCGGATCTCACTCGGGATCGTCTTCGTCTGGTTTGGCGCCCTCAAGGTGCTGGACGTGACACCGGTGACCGACCTGGTCGCCGAAACCGTGTACTGGGTAGATCCAGACTGGTTCGTCCCGCTGCTCGGCTGGGTGGAGGTGGTGGTCGGCGTTGCCTTGCTGGTCCGCCGCGGCCTGCGGCTGATGCTTCCGGTGTTCCTGGCCCAGATGCTGGGCACGTTCCTCGTTCTGATCGTTCAACCCGAGGTGGCCTTCCAGGACGGCAACCTGTTCAAGCTCACGGTCGAAGGCGAGTTCGTGGTGAAGAACCTCGTGCTGCTCTCGGCGGGATTGGTGGTGGGCGCCACCGTCGATGGGGAGCGGATTCCGGTCGACTCAGACCCCGATGTCCTCGTTCCATAGCTCCGGATTGGCGGCGATGAAGTCGGTCATGAGGCGCACGCAGTCCGGGTCATCGGCCACCCGCACCTCTACCCCGCGGGAGCGCATGTAGTCCTCCGGGCCTTGAAACGTCCGGTTCTCACCGATCAAGACGCGGGGTATCTCGTACAGGAGCACTGCTCCGCTGCACATGTCACACGGCGACAGCGTCGAATAGAGGGTTGACCGCCGGTAGGCCGAGGCCGGCAGCCGCCCGGCGTTCTCGAGACAGTCGATCTCGGCGTGCAGCACGGCACTCCCGCGCTGCACCCGCCGGTTATGGCCCCGCCCGACGATCTCGCCGTCGAGGACGAGCACCGACCCGATCGGGATCCCGCCCTCGCCCAATCCGGCGCGAGCCTCCTCGATCGCCGCCCCGAGAAACGGATCGTCAGCCATTCCCGGCAGCGTAGCCCCATCCCCGTCGGCCCCGGCCCGGCCTAGCCCGTCTCCGTGGTGGAACCCGTCCGACCGGGGCGAAAGCCACCGAGCCGCCGGCGCGCCCGCACCAGCCAGGCGGGCAGGTCCGCCAGGTGGCTCACGCCCAGCTCAATCCCATCTGACGTGGTGAACCGAAGCCGGTGACGGTTGGCAGGCGCGAGACGGGAGACCGGCCAGCGTCCGCCATCGATGGTGAGGCGCAGCGACCCGAACGCATTAAGCCGCCGCTGCAACTCATCACGAGTCACCTCCTCGGGATGTGCGATGTTGATCATCGACCGGACCTCGATTCGCGAGTGGTACGTGGCCTCTCCCGCTTGCGGGCTGCCCGGCGCGCCGTCCCGGACCTCGTCGAGGACTGACGGCAGCGTCGCAACCGCCAGGTCGCCGAGCTGCCTCGTGAGGACGGAGACCGGCACGCCCGCTCCAACCGGTACGCTGCCTTGGGCGAGGATCGGACCCTCGTCGATCCCCGGTGTCATTCGGTGGAAGGTGAAGCCGATCTGAGCATCGCCTGCGTATATAGCAAACCCGATCGGAGCCAGGCCCCGGTTACGAGGCAGCAGAGCCGGGTGGTAGTTCACGGCATCCGGGAACGCACTCAGGAACTCCTCGGAGAGTATGCCGCCGAAGTAGAGCGATAGAAGGGTGTCGACCCCCAACTCGTCGCGCAAACGGGTCCGTAGCTCGGCCGAGTTGGTGGGGAACTCGTCCGACGTGAGCACTGGGATCTCGGGAGGGACTCGAAATCTCTGCGGCGGCGTCCAGCCGACCTCGCTATTCGACATGGCAACCAGCGCCGCCCGGGCCGCCACCCGGAACCGGGCCCCCCGGCGGTATTCCCACGCTTGCGGGTTACGAGTAACCAGTGCGGCCACCGACATCTTTGGCTGGTCGGTCGCGTAGGCGATCGCACACCGGATCAGACCGGCGGTGACAGACCTGTTCGAGTCCGAGAAGATGGCTATCCGTCGCACACGAATCAGTGTATGGAGTGACTGCTCGACGCAGCCAGCGCGCTAGTTGGGAGGTGGGACTGACCCGGCATCGAGCCGGGTGAGCTCAGTGGTTTCACCCAGGACGATGAGATCAGGTGCCTCGTAAGTATGGGTCATCAGTGGTGCTCCGATCAATTGCCCCGTGATCCTGCTCGCAGCGTCAGTCCCTCGACCGATCCAATGGCGACCGCGGCGGGCGCTCCTGGACCGCGTCATTCGCCGGACCTGCCTAGTTCACCCCCACTGGCCCGGATGCCGGGACCAGGGTGAGCTCTATTGTGGCGCCCACCACCTCAATTGTCGGTGCCTCGTAGTTCTCCACCGTGAGCCTCCCCAATTCGTAGCCAGCACTGGGTGCACACTATCAGAACACCCTTGGTGGTTGGAGCCGATCAGCCCGCCGAGCTTCGACCCACGTTCCCCCCACCGGTGAAAGCGACACCCGTGACGGATCATCGATTCCGCATTCTGATTCGAACCGAAGCCGATCCGATCCTCTCTAGGGGTGAGCGAGATACATGAACTCCGGTCCGGCGACAAACTCCGCTCGCGTGAGGACCGGACCTCCGCCAAGCCAATCACGCATTCGCGAGATGCGCAGACCAGACTCGGCGAACAGATCGTAGATCTGCTCGCTTCTGGTTCCGTACGCTGCCGCCGAGTCTCGCCCGTGTTCAAAAACTACGTATGGCCGGCATCGCCTGAGCAGCCGCATGCCTCCCAACAGGACACCGAGCTCGCCGCCTTCGACGTCGACTTTGATCAAGTGGATATCGATGTCATCGGGGATCAACCGGTCGAGCGTATCGACACGTACCGATATCCGCTCGATGTCCGGATCGCGGAAGTCATAGGGACGCCGGCGCAGGCCGCTATACCCAGGCTGATTCCGCACATGCAGGAACTCCGCTTCCCCTTCTGAATCGCTGAGTGCAACCTGACAGACGGTGACGGTCGGAAACGATTTGCGCAGCTGCGTCGCGAAGGCTGGCAGCGGCTCAACAGCCCAATGACTTCCCCGGGGAGCCCGCGCAACCAACAATTCGAGGATCGCACCCGCATGGGCCCCCACATCGACAGAGTTCAGGCTGGATGACAACACGCGGGTGATGATCTGAGCAGTCTGGCGATCGTACGAGCGACCGCGACGTCGAGCGCGCACCCGCCGCAGTCCGCGTCGAAGGGTGCCGAGGACCCCTCGCGCTGGGCCTTCCAATCTGGTACCCCGGATCTGGGAACGGACCCAATTCAACATCGGCCGCATGGTGACGCGCCCCAGTCTCGAATACAAGGTGAGCTCTAGCCGAGCACAGCGGCTCCTCTGCGCCACCAACCGCCGCACGACCCTGGAGCTGGCGAAGCCACCTCCCGTGAAGCACCACCATCGAGTTGACGAAGTCAAACTCGCAAGGTCCCGAGAACCCCTGGAGTTGGCGAAGCCAACTCCCAAAGCGAGCTTCGCCGTAGTCGCCCACGAGTTTGACGAAGTCAAACTCGCAAGCTCCCCGAAGGGGAGCCGTGCCCGGAGCAGGATTTGAACCTGCACGCCCCGAAGGGCAGCGGATTTTAAGTCCGCCACGTCTGCCAATTCCGTCATCCGGGCGAAGCGTCAGTATCCCAGCTCACACGTCGCTCGCACGTTTCGGAACTCACACCGACGCTCCGACCCGGCTGGCTCAGACGTCGAGACCCACACCGACGATCTTCGGCTTGCCCTTGACGTACTCGAAGTACACCAGCCACGGGGGATGTCCCGGGGTGTTGACGGCGAGGTATTGAAAGTTCCACAGCTCAACCGGAATCAGCGCTGTACCCGAGTGGCTGTCCCGGGAGTCGAGGTCGGCGGCGGCCTGGAGGGCGGCACGGAGCGGCGCCAGAACGGTGTCGAGCAGCTCGATCCCGTCGGCGGTGGCCGGCTTTGCGGCGAGAGCATCTTGAACGACGGCGGCCCCGACCAGGTGTGGGTCGTTGGTCAAGGCAACCGCCAGGCCCCGTTCACTGAACAGCGCAGCGATATCTCGAGAGGTGAGATCCCCGGCGAGGCGGCGCAGCATCTGCACCGGGCGATCGTCGTCGAGGAAGAACTGCAGGTCGGTCGCCTCGGTTAAGTAGTCGCGCTGCACCCACCCGGAGCCGTTCGGCGACTCGACCGGGACCCAGTCGTCGGACGGCTTGTCGAGGGATCTGAACCCGGCGGCGGTCGGCTCATAGAAGAACAACGGAGGCGACTCGGCGTCGGGCTCCTCATGAACGGCCAGCCGGTGTTCCCGGTCCAGATTGACGACGGAGTAATACCGGCGACGGCGGGTGGCGAGGAGGATCGGGACCTCGGTGAACCCTCCGAGCACGACGACCGTGCCCAGGGCCAATCCCAGGAACAGGATGGGAAGTCGCAGGGCGCTGAGACTCTGGAAGAACGCCTCGACCATCAACGTCACACCTTGGACGAGGCTGAACGAGTCCGTGGGGCCATCGTCGAGGTCCGACGGCGGGGCCTGGAAGCCGAGGGTCGGGCTGCCGATGTCCTCACCCCGCTGGAGTGCAGCGGCCAGGGCGTTGTCGGGTATGTCGATCGAGACCGACACCGAGTCGACCGCCCCCAGGGCATCGCTGAGAACGTAGGTGAACCGATCGGTACCGACGAATCCCCGGTCCGGGCGGTAGGTCACGGTGCCGTCGGCGTTGAGCACGGCTTCGCCGTGGAGCGGGGCCCCGACCGACGACACGAACAATGCGTCGCCGTCCAGGTCGGAGTCGTTGGCGAGCACGTTCAGCGTGATCGGAAGGTATGAAGCGAGAGTCGCCCGATCGATGCCGCCGACCGGAAGGTCGTTGACAGACTCGATGATCAGCGAGATGACTCCCGTGGACACGCCGCCGTTCCCGTCGACCACACGGTACGTAGCCGTCACCTCCCCGAAGTAGTTAGCGGGCGGCACATAGAGCAGCGAACCGTCGTCGGCTGCCGTCAACGTTCCCGCCTCGGGCTGGGTGAAATCGATCAGCGAAAGGGCGTCCCCATTCGGGTCGGAATCGTTGGCCAGCGGCAGTACTGAAGCCACTGAGTCTTCGAGCAACACGACGACGTCGGGGACGAGCAGCGGTGGCAGATTGGGGTCGAGCAGCGAGAACTTGACGGTCGCCAGCGCCGAGCCGCCCCGGCCGTCGCTCGCCTGGTATACGAAGACATCCTCGGCGGTGTTGGAGCCGTTGTGGGTGTAGGTGAACCCGCCGTCAGATGTCACGGTCAGGGTGCCTGCGGCCGGCGGGACGATGACCGTGACGGTCAGCGGGTCGCCGTCGGGGTCGACGTCGTTGGCCAGCAGGCCGGGCGGACCAACAGTCACCGAGGCGCCCGCCGCCAACTCATAGAAGTCGGGGGCTGGCTCGGGTGGCGAGTTCTCCTCGATGACCCAAACGAAGGTAACGGAGTCCTCCAGCGCCGGGGTTCCGTCGTCCGTGACGGCAACGGTGACACCAAACGGTGACAGGCCGGCGGCACCGTCTGCGACTACGCCGCTGATAGCTCCGGTAGCCGGGTCGATGACGAGGCCATCGGGCAGCCCGGTGGCCGCCCAGGTCAGCGCGTCGGCCGGGACATCGTCGTCTGAGCCGACGATGGCCAGGTCGACCGGCAGACCCTCCCCGTCGATCTGACCACCGGGGTCTTCGAGCACCGGGGCGGTGTTGACATGATTCACGGTGATGGTGACCGACTCCTCGTCCGATGCGCCTGCGCTGTCGCTGACCCGGAACGTCACCGGGTAGGAGCCGGGCCCCTGGCTTTCGTCGGGGGTCCAGGTGAACAGGCCGCTGGCGGCGTCGAAGAACGCTCCCGGCGGAGCAGCCGTCATCGAGAAGGTCAACTCGTTGCCCGGCAGGTCGGGATCAGACGCGGTGGCGGCGAAGATCAGGGCCGTTTCCTCATCGACGGTGCGGTCCCCGATCGGATCGAGCACGGGAGGCTCGTTGACCTCATCGACGGTAATCGTGATGGTCTCGCGATCTTCGGCCGACGGGCTGGCGTCATCGGTCACGACGACATCGAAGGTGTAGATGCCGGGACCCTGGACCTCGGTGGGGGTCCAGGAGAAGTCACCCCCGCTGCCGATGGAAGCTCCGCCCGGGGCGCCGGACAGGCTGAAGGTCAGAGTATTCGGCGGAAGGTCGGCATCGGACGCCGTCGCCGTGAACGCGACGGTGCTGAGCTCGTCGCCCGAAGCGTCACCGATCGGATCCAGCACCGGCGGCTCATTGCGCTCGTTGACGGTTATCGAGATCGTCTCCGTGTCTCGCAGACCGGTGTTGTCGGTGACGACGACGTCGAAGGTATACACGGCGGGTCCGTCGGCTTCGGTGGTCGGCCAGCCGAATAGACCGAGCAACGGATCGATGGCCGCGCCGGCCGGCACGAGGCCCGGGCCATCTTCCAGCGAGTAGGTCTGCGTCGACGGAACATCCGGATCCGTCGAGGTGACGACGAACGTGAGCAGGTCGCCCTCGTCAATGGAGCGGTTTCCGACCGGAGTGAGCGTCGGGGAAGTGTCGACCTCGTCGACCGTGATAGTGATGGTCTCCCGATCCTTCAGGGGCGGCGAACCGTCGTCGGTCACAACGACGTCAAACGTGTACACGCCGGGGCCCTGCGATTCGCTGGGGGTCCAGGCGAAGGATCCGCCGGTGGTGATCGCCGCGCCCGGCGGCACCGATCCGGAGCCATCCTCCAGGGTGAACGCCAGCCCGTTGGCAGGGAGATCGACATCTGTGGCTGTCGCGGTGAACGTGATCGCAGTCAGCTCGTCACCGGTCCGGGGACCGATCGGATCGAGCACAGGAGCCTCGTTGACCTCGCCGACCACGATGGTGAAGCCGACGGTGGACGACGTCGTTCCGTCCGACACCTGGAGGGAGATGCCGTAGAACCCGGGGCCGTCGGCTTCGGTCGGCGTCCAGGAGTAGTTGCCGGCCGCGTCGATCGCGCCGGGACCAAGGGTCTTGGTCCAGGTAAGTGTGTTGGCAGGCAGGTCGGGGTCCGTGGCGGTGGCGGTCAGAGAAACCGTGTCGCCCTCGGCCGGGAACCGGTCGGCGATCGGGGCGGGGGTGGGGGCAGTGTTGACCTCAGCGACGGTGATGTCAAAACTCACCGTGTCGAACAGCGGCGGCGCGCCATCGTCGGTCGCACGCAGCACAACCGTGTACGTCCCGGGACCATCCGCTTCACCGGTCGTCCATGAGTAGTTGCCCGCCGCATCAACCGACCCCGGTCCGGAGTCCAGGGACCAGTTGAGCGTGTTGGCCGGCACGTCGGCATCGGTCGCCGTCGCGGTGAGGCTGACCGTGTCGCCCTCGTCGATGAACTGGTCGGCGATCGGGTCTGCCGCCGGCGCCCCGTTCACCTCATTGACCGTGATGTCGAAAGACACGGTGTCGAACAGAACCGGGGTTCCGGAATCGGTGACCCGCAAGACCACCGTATAGGTGCCGGGGCCATCCACTTCCGCCGGCGTCCACGAGTAATTGCCCGCCGCATCAACCGACCCCGGACCAGAGTCCAGGGACCAGTTGAGCGAGTTGGCCGGCACGTCGGCGTCAGAGGCGGTCGCCGTGAGGCTTACCGTCGAGAGCTCGTCAATAGTCTGATCGGGGATGGGATCGGCCACCGGGGCGATGTTCACCTCGCCCACGGTGATATCGAACGAGACGGTGTCGAACATCGGGGGGACGCCGTCGTCGGTCACCCGCAACACCACCGTGTAGGTTCCCGGGCCGTCCCCTTCGGTCGTGGTCCACGAGTAATTGCCGGTCGCGTCCACCGCACCGGGGCCCGAATCCTGCGACCACGTCAGCGTATTGGCCGGCACATCACCGTCGCTGGCCGTTGCCGTCAGCGACACCGTGTCGCCTTCAGCAGGGAATCGATCGGCAATCGGATCGGCCACCGGGGCGTTGTTGGCCTCACTCACCGACACGGTGATCGTTTCCCGGTCTTGCAGATTGGGTAGTCCGTCGTCGGTGACGACCACGTCGAACGTGTACAGGCCGGGGCCCTGCGCTTCGGTCGGGGTCCAGGTGAACACCCCGCCGCCGGTGATCGAGGCGCCGGGCGGCACCGATCCGGCACCGTCCTCCAGGGAGAACGTCAACCCGTTGGCGGGCAGATCGGCATCGGAGGCCGTCGCCGTGAACCCGATCGAACTGCCTTCGGCTCCGGCCTGGGGACCAACCGGATCCAAGACGGGGGACACATTCACCTCGCCGACCGTCACCGAGATCGTCTCCGAGTCGTTGAGGTTCGGGCTCCCATTGTCGGTGACGACGACGTCGAACACATACACCCCGGGCCCCTGTCCCTCGGTCGGCGTCCAGGTGAAGTCGCCCAGATTCGGATCAATGATCGCCCCCGCCGGCGCTCCGACCAGGCTGAACAGCAGCGTGTTGGCCGGCAAATCCGGATCCGAGGCAGTGGCGGTGAACGACAGCAGCGACTGCTCATCCACCGATTGATTGCCAATCGGATCGAGGGTTGGAGCGACATTGGCCTCCCCCACCGTCACCGAGATTGTCTCCGAATCACTGAGGTTGGTGGGGGAACCGTCGGTTTCGGTGACCACGACGTCGAAGGTGTACATACCGGGACCCTGTGTTTCTGTCGGCGTCCAACTGAAAGCCCCGCCCGGGGTGATCGACGCTCCGGCCGGCACCGCCCCTGACAGTGAGAAGGTGAGGGTGTTGGCCGGGATGTCGGGATCAGTCGCCACTGCCGTGAATGACAGGTTGACCTGCTCATCCGTTGCCCGGTTTCCGATGAAGCCGAGCACAGGGGCGGCGTTCACCTCGTTGACCGTGATGTCGAACGAGACGGTGTCGAACATCGCCGGGGCGCCCGAATCGGTGACCCGCAAGACCACGGTATAGGTTCCGGGACCATCCGCTTCGGCCGGCGTCCACGAATAGGCCCCACCGGCGGTGATCGCTCCCGGCCCCGAGTCCACGGACCAGCTGAGCGTGTTGGCAGGCACATCGGAATCGGTCGCCGTCGCGGTGAGGCTCACCCGGGTGCCCTCGTCGACGTTCTGGTCGGCGATCGGATCGGCCACCGGCGCCACATTCACCTCGTTGACCGTGATGTCGAAGCTCACCGTGTCCGACAGGAGCGGCACGCCATCATCGGTGACCCGCAAGACCACCGTGTACGTGCCGGGGCCATCGGCCTCCCCAGGGGTCCACGAATACGCCCCACCGGCGGTGACCCCACCCGGCCCCGAGTCCAGGGACCAACTGAGCGAGTTGGCCGGCACGTCGGAATCAGTCGCCGTGGCGGTGAGACTCACCAGGGTGCCCTCGTCGACGTTCTGGTCGGCAATCGGATCGGCCACCGGCGCCACATTCACCTCATTGACCGTCACCGAGATCGTTTCCGAGTCGGACAGGTTGGTGGGCGACCCATTCGTCTCGGTGACGACGACATCGAACGTGTACAGACCCGGTCCTTGTGCCTCAGTCGGCGTCCACGTGAAGGCGCCTCCAGCGGTGATCGACGCTCCTGCCGGAACCCCACCGGACAGCGAGAAGGTCAGCCCATTCGGCGGGATGTCGTCCGGATCCGACGCTGTGGCAGTGAAGGCCAGCAGAACGCCCTCGTCGGTCGCCTGGTTTCCGATCGGATCGAGGGTGGGCGGGTCGTTGAGGGGATCGACGGTGATGGTGAACACCACCGGAGGCGACGTGTCGTCACCGCCATTTGCGGTGCCTCCGTCGTCGCCGGCTTCGATCGTGATGGATGCGACTCCGTTGGCGTTTGGAGCGGTAGCGAAGGTCAGCGCGCCGGAGCCGTCGACTGCCGGTGCGGCCGAGAACAGCGCCGGGTTGGTGTTGCCCGTGATCGTGAACGTGACGACCTGGCCGGATTCGTTGGCGGGGCCCGGCGAGATCGCTGACGCCCACGGTGCCGAATACGCCCCCGAGTCTTCGTTCACCGTGACGTTGCCCCCGCCGGTGAACGACGGCGCATCGTTGACAGCATCGACGGTGATGAAGACAGTTGCGGTGTCGCAGGTCGGAGTCGAGTCGCACAGCAGGTA
>JABDLU010000219.1 GCA_013002865.1 Acidimicrobiia bacterium | reverse complement strand
TTCACATCCCGGTACACGGCCGCCATCAGCTCGAGAACGCCGCGGTGGCGGTCGCCGCCACCGAGGAGCTGCTCGGACGGGCGCTCGACGCAGACGCGGTCCGGGAGGGCTTTGCGACGCTGACCCTGCCGGGGCGGCTCGAAGTCGTCGGGCGCCGCCCCCTGACGGTGATCGACGGGGCCCACACGCCTGAGTCGATGCGAGCCGGAAGCGCCGCCCTCGACGAGGAATTCCCGCCCTTTCTGTGGAAGGTGGTGCTGGGATCGCTGGGCGATAAGAAACTCGACGAGATCGCGGCCGCCCTCGAGGGTATCGCCGGGGAAGTATTTGCGGTGACGGCGCCGAGCAGCCGGGGGGTGCCGGCTGCCGAGGTAGCGGCCGCCGCCCGGGCAGCTCTCCCCGAGTGTCCGGTGCACGAGTGCGGGCCCGTGGCCGACGGAGTGCAGGCGGCGGTGCTGGCTGCCGGCGAAGACGGTGCGGTGCTCGTGACCGGATCGATGTATCTGGCCGGAGAGGCGCGTAGCCTGCTGACGAATACTGAGAAGGAGTGAGATGGCGGTGGAGGACACATTCGTAATGGTGAAGCCCGACGGGGTGCGGCGCGGCCTGGTCGGAGAAGTGGTGGGACGGATGGAACGCAAAGGGCTCACCCTCGAGCACATTCGCCAGCTGACCATCAGTGAGGAGACGGCAGGACGCCACTACGCCGAGCACACCGACAAGCCCTTCTTTGGCGATCTCATCGAATTCATCACGAGTGGACCTGTGGTGGCCATGTGGTGGTCGGGGGAGTCGGCTGTTTCGGTAGCGCGCACACTGATGGGCCCGACGAATCCAGCCGAGGCGCCGCCGGGAACCATCCGGGGTGATTACGGGCTGATCGTCACCGAGAACATCGTCCACGGTTCCGACTCGCCGGAGAGCGCCCAGCGCGAGCTGGACATCTTCTTCCACCAGCAGCGCCGGGGCGACTGATGATCCGGCCTGCCGTCGCCGCGGATGCGCCCCGGCTGGCCGAGATCCACATCAGCTCATGGCAGGCGGCCTATGCCGGTCTCCTGCCGGCCGAGTATCTGGACGGACTGAGCGACCAGGCCGAGTTGCGCACTGCCCAGTGGCTGGATTGGCTGCAGATCGACAGCGGTAAGCGCCAGATACTCGTTTCGGTCGACGATCCAGACGTTGTCGGGTTCGCCCACCTCGGGCCATCCGGCGACAAGGACCTGACGCCATCGCGGGTCGGGGAGCTGTATGCCATGTATCTCGATCCGGCCCGCTACCGGCAGGGGTTCGGCTCGGAGCTGATGGAGGCAACCTTCACGCATCTACGTGAATCCGGTTTCGAGGAGGGGTCGTTGTGGGTGATGACCGACAACGCCGCCGCCCGCTCGTTCTACGAGCGTCACGGATGGTATGCCGACGGCACGCAAAGCGACGTGTGCCTCGGGATCACGATCCCGTCGGTGCGGTACAGAGTGAAGCTTTGAATAGCTTCCGGTCGCCGGTCGCCGGTCGCCGGTCGCCGGTCGACGCCAGAAGACCCGGCAAAACTCAGGGGTTAGTGATGAGGCGGGAGGCGAGGGAGGTGAGGGTTTCTCCGGCGGGGCCGGGGACGACCACGTCGGCGATGTCGTCGTGGTCGGTCGGGCCCTGGTTGACGATGACGTAGGCGGCGCCGGTTTCCTTCGCTTCGAGGGGGACGTAGGCCGCCGGATACACCGAGAGGGTCGAGCCGATGGCGACCACGGCGTCACACTGGGCCGCCCATTGCTGGGCCAGGTCCACCTCGCGCATAGGCATCGCCTGCCCGAACGAGATGACCGACACCTTGATGATCCCGCCGCACTCGGTGCACGGTGGATCCTCCTCACCCGCATCGACCCGGGCGATCACCTCCTCCGTGGTCCAGGAGGCGCCGCATTCCAGGCAGTCGACCGTCCGGACGTTGCCGTGCAGCTCGACAACGGCTTCGTCCGGCAACCCCGCTGCCTGATGGAGGCCGTCGATGTTCTGGGTGACCACGCCGATCAACCGCCCGGCCTTCCACAGATCGACCAGGGCGCGGTGCGCCGGATTAGGCGCCGCATCGAGCACCCCGGAGCTGACCCGCATCTGCCACGACCGCTTCCTGGTCTCGGGGTTTGTCACGTACTTGTCGAAGGTGAACTCGGACGGGTCGATCTTGGTCCACACACCGTTTGGCCCTCGGAAATCCGGAATACCGGATTCGGTCGAAATCCCGGCGCCGGTGAACGCCAACAGGCGCCGCCTGGGGGTGAGGAGGGCGATGGCCTCTTCGAGGGAGCTCATGGGCCAACGGTAGCGGACGCCCGGGTGACCTCGCGAAAACCCAATAGCGCGAAAAGTGCGCCACAGGTACACTGATTGCTCGCTGACACGACAGGATTTTTTTGGCTGACTCGCTTTTCTCGTTCGCTGGCCGGGATATGGCAATCGACCTGGGTACCGCAAATACCCTGGTCTACGTGCGCGGGCAGGGCATTGTCCTGAACGAGCCCTCCGTGGTCGCCATCAACACCCAAACCAACCGGGCGCTGGCCGTCGGCATGGAAGCCAAGCGCATGATCGGCCGCACCCCCTCCTACATCCAGGCGATCCGCCCCCTCCGCGACGGTGTCATCAGCGATTTCGACATCACCGAGAAGATGCTGCGCTACTTCATCCAGAAGGTGCACCGGCGCCGCTGGGCGCGGCCCCGCATCGTCATCTGCGTTCCCTCCGGCATCACCGGAGTCGAGCGCCGGGCGGTTGAAGAAGCCGCCTACCACGCCGGCGCACGCCGGGCCTACACCATCGAAGAGCCCATGGCTGCCGCCATCGGGGTGAACCTGCCGGTTCACGAACCGACCGGCTCCATGATCGTCGACATCGGCGGTGGCACCACCGAGGTGGCGGTCATCTCTCTGGGCGGCATCGTCGTATCCCGCAGCATCCGGGTGGGCGGTGACGAGCTGGACGAAGCGATCATCCAATGGGTCAAGAAGGAATACAACCTGATGCTTGGCGAGCGAACCGCCGAGCAGATCAAAATGGCCATCGGATCCGCCTACCCCTACCGCGATGAGCCGGCCGCCGAAGTGCGAGGCCGCGACCTGATCTCCGGTCTGCCCAAGACCGTCGTCGTCGCCTCTCAGGAGATCCGGGAAGCGATCGAGGAGCCGGTGCAGGCCATCATCGACGCCGTCAAGTTCACGCTGGACAAGACGCCGCCCGAGCTGTCGGGCGACATCATGGAGCACGGCATTGTCATCACCGGCGGCGGCGCCCTCCTGCGGGGGACCGACGTTCGCCTGGCGCACGAAACCGGCATGCCGATCGTCACCGTCGACAAGCCGCTGCATTCTGTTGTGATGGGCTCGGGGCAGACCCTGGAGGAGTTCGACGTGCTGCAAAGCGTGTTGATTTCATCCGCCCGCCCCTAGACCCTCCGGAAGGAGCGCGGGATGCTCACCAATCAGCGCTTTGCCCGTTCCACCGCTCTGTTCATCTCCCTGATCATCCTGTCGTTTCTGCTGATGACGTTCGACGTGCGCTCGGAGGGTGAGGGCGTCACCGGAACGCTGCGTGACGGGGTGCGAACATTGTTCGATCCGCTCCAGTCGGCGGTCACTGCCGGCGTGCGCCCCGTGGCCGACACGGTCGACGCGCTGGTCAACCTGGCCGGCCTGCGCACGGAGAACGACCGGCTGCGCGAGCAGCTCGAGGACGCCAACCGGATCCTGGCCGAGACCGAGAGCATTCGCTCCGAGAACGAGGTGCTGCGCCAGCTTCTGCAGCTCGAGCTGCCCGGCGAACTTCTGAGTCAATCGGTGGTGGCCCGGGTGCAAGCCGGGGGGAGCTCGAACTTCGATTTCTCGGTGATGCTGAACCGGGGTGCCGACGACGGCATCGCGGTCGGGCAGCCGGTAGTGAACCTGCAGGGACTGGTCGGACGGATCGATTCGGTCACCTCGTCGACCGCCACGGTGAAGCTGCTGACCGACCCGGATCACTCGGTGGCGGTCCGGCTGGTCGACAGCGGCCTGATCGGCACGGCGGAGGGACGGGGATCCGGCGACCTGAAGTTCACCAGCTCGCGGGCGGACGGACCGGTTGCCGAGGGCGAGGTAGTCGTGACCTTCGCCAACCGCTACCCGGCCGGTCTCGTCGTCGGGACGGTGGCTCGATCGGCCGATGTGACGAGCGGGACCGGCCTGCAGACGACCATCGACCCGGTGGTTGACTTCGGCCGGCTGGATTTCGTGCGCGTCATCTTCTTCCTGCCCGGTTCGGGCGACGACGTCCCGGCCGACGACGAGGCCCCGGGCGAGGAGGAGGCGCCGGTCGATGGAGAGGCGCCCGCCGGAGCGACGCCGTGAGGCTTCGTCATCTCAACATCGGGCTGGCGCTGGGCATCGCCTCGGTCATTCTGCAAACGACGGTCTTCGACCGCTATCTGGATCCGTTTGGCGTTGCGCCCGATTTCGTCCTGCTGGTGGTGGTGGCGGCATCGTTTCAGTTGTCAGAGGACGCCGCGATGCTGCTCGGGTTCAGTGCCGGGCTGCTCACGGATCTGCTCGGCAACACGCTGCTCGGCGTGTGGGCCCTGGTGCTGACCGTCGCCGGCTACGCCACGGTGCGGATCCGCCAACGGGTTGAAGGCAACGCCGCCCTGACGCTGCTTTCGGTGTTCGGGCTGACGGTCGGCGGGGAGCTGTTGTATGCGATTCTCGGTACTCTGTTTGGCCAGCAAGTTTTCTCCGACGTGAACGCATTCAAGAAGGTGCTGCTGGCCGCCGTGTACAACCTGGTTCTCGCCGCTGCGATCCTTCCTCTGACCGCCCGCCTCATGAAGCGGGACCCGGCCGTCGGGGTGTGGCCATGATCAATCCCTGGCGTCTGGCCGCCCTCGGGCTCGGATTTCTCGCCCTGTTCGTCATGCTGACGGTGCGGCTGTGGTTCCTCCAGGTGGCGGCCGTGGAGGAGAACGTCGAGAAAGCATCGGCCAATCAGATCCAGATTGTGTACCAGCAGCCGGCCCGGGGCGAGATTCGCGACATCAACGGAACGGTGCTGGCCGGCAGCCGGCCGTCGCAAACACTCCAGCTCGACCGGGCGGCGGTGACCCTCGAACAGGAAGAGGAGCTGGTTCAGAAGCTGTCCGTACTCCTGAGTGTCGAGCAGTCAGAGATCCGCAACCTCATCAACTCGGCCCGCAGCGGCACGGTGGTGACTCTGGCCCGCGACATCAGCGACGAGGTGGCCTTCGAGATCCAGGAGTTCAAGGAGGACTATCCGGGGGTCGATGTGGCCCTGATCCCGGTGCGCACCTACCCGTTCGGAACGCTGGCCGCCCATACGCTCGGATACACGGGACGCGCCACCGAAGCCGACCTGGAACGGTACGGCGACCGCGTCAAGACAGACGAGGTCTTCGGCCGGGCCGGCGTGGAACGCCAGTACGACAACGTGCTGCGCGGCACCCAGGGGGCCGAAGTGTTCACCGTCAGCGCCGATCGGTCCGTCATGCAGTTCACCGAGGAGGTCAGCCCCCAGCCCGGGTGGAACGTGGTGATGACCATCGACCTCGAGGTGAGCCAGATTCTCAAGCAAGCCCTCCTCGACGCCGTCGTGCTGTCCGAGGCGCTCGGGGAGAGCCCAACCGGCAAGGCGGCCGGCCTGGTACTGGATGCAACCGACGGCTCTATCGTCGCCATGGAGTCGATCCCGGACTACAACCCGAACGCGTTCGTGGGCAGCCTCAGCGCCGAGGAGTTCGAGGTCATCCAGGAGAACAACGCCCTGCTCAATCTCAATGTGCGCGGGACCTTCGCGCCCGGCTCGACATTCAAGGTGGTTCCCTACGTGGTGGCGGTCGAAGAGGATGTGTGGCCGGAGGGCCTCGATGGGCCCGACGACGGCAAAGAGCTCCTGCCGCGCCTGGAGTTCCCGTCGTTTGGCGAAGGCAGCCCGCAGGTGTTCACCGACTGGAATCCCAACCACGGGTGGACCGACCTGCACGGCGCCCTCGAGAAGTCGGCCGACGTCTACTTCTGGGAGGTAGCGCTCGGGGTGTGGGAGGACAACAGCCTCGATGAGTCGATCATCCAGAACTGGGCCCGCGACCTCGGCTACGGTGCTCCGACCGGGATCGACCTGCCGGGCGAGGCCGCCGGGATCATGCCCGACCGGGAGTGGCGGGAGCGTCTCCATGAGCAGAATCCGGTCGCCTTCCCGAACGGCGAGTGGTACGGCGGCGACCTCATGAACACAGTCATCGGCCAGGGAGACCTTGCCTCCACCCCGCTGCAGATGGCGGTGTCATATGCGGCCCTCGTCAACGGCGGGACAGTGTGGCGTCCCCGGGTCGTCGATCACTTCGTGGACAACGACGGGAATGTCGTCGACCGGCGGGAGCCGGCCGCCGTGCGGAAAGTCGACATCGCCGAGGAGACGGTCCAAATGTTGCGCGAGGACCTGGCCGGTGTGGTCCGCAGAGGGACCGCCGCGGCCGTCTTCGCGAACTCGCCCTACCGGCTGGCCATCGGTGGGAAGACGGGAACCGCCCAGATCGGCGCCTTCGACGACGACGTCGACACTGCCTGGTTCACCGGTGTCGCGCCCATCGTCAGCCCGAAGTACATCGTGGTCATCGTGGTGGAAGAGGGCGGCGGCGGGTCGGCGGTGGCGGCTCCGGCCGTGCGCACCGTGCTCGAGTACCTGCTCGATCCGGCGACGGCGCCGCGGCGCAACCCTGAGATCGAGGCGGCGGCCGGATGACCAGCGCGGTGATCCGGGGCCGCGGTCTGACCGCCAGCGCCTATGAAGCCCGGCGGCCCGACTTCATCCTCACCGGTGCGCTCATGCTGCTCGGTGTGCTGAGCGTGCTGATGATCTACTCGGCGTCAGCACCCCGCGCCGAGCTGCTGGGAGCCGACCCGGCGGCCGATGCCCAGAAGCAAGCCGTCATCGTCTTCGTCGGGTTGGTGGTGTACGGGGTGGGGTCGCTCATCGAGCACCGCACGGTGCACACGGTGGCACCCGTCATGTATGTCGGCGCCGTCGGCGCACTGATGGCGGTGCTTCTGTGGGGGAGTGAGGTCAACAATGCCGTCAGCTGGTTCTCGGTGTTCGGATTCCAGTTCCAGCCGTCGGAATGGGCCAAGCCGGCCGTCATCGTGATGCTGGCCGCGCTGCTGGCTCCAGCCGTCGAAAACAAGATCGAGTGGCGCCGGGTCCTCACCGCGCTCGGCCTGATGGGTGTTCCGGTTGCCCTCATCGCCGCCCAGCCCGACCTGGGGACGTTACTGGTGGTCGCCGTGCTCAGCGCCGTCATGCTGTTTGCCGCCGGGGCGTCAATCCGGCAGCTGTCGTTGTTGTTGGGCAGCGGCGGCCTCATCACCTGGTTCGCCTACAACCAGGGGTGGCTGCGGCTGGTTGAGGAGCGGATCGACGCCTGGCTCAACCCCGAGCAAAACGCCCTCGCCCTCGCCTTCCAGCCGCTCCAGAGCCAGATCGCCATCGGAAGCGGGGGTTTCTCCGGGCGGGGCCTATTCGAGGGGACCCAGACCAATCTCGCTTTCATCCCCGAGCAAACCACCGACTTCATCTTCACAGCGGTCGGTGAGCAGCTCGGCTTCATCGGCGGCACGCTCGTGATCGGCATTTATGCCGTCATCGTGTGGCGCCTGCTCAGAACCGCCGCCGCCGCCGAGGATCGCTTCGGCATGCTTGTTGCGATCGGGGTCGCGTCCATGCTGACCTTCCACGTCTTCGTCAATGTCGGCATGACCCTCGGCATCATGCCGGTCACCGGCATTCCTCTCCCGTTCCTGTCGGCGGGGGGCTCGTCGTTCACGGCCATGGCTTTCGCCCTGGGCCTCACCCACTCGATTTGGCTGTATCGGAGCAAAGTTCCAGCGCGCCGCCCGACGATTGGGTAAGACGGTCGCCGGTCGCCGGTCGCCGGTCGCCGGTCGCCGGTCAACCCTTCGGGTTCCTTGGGTCTGAGCTCTGACTTGAAACCTGCAACCTGAAACCGGCAACTCTTGATTGCTGTTTGCTGTTTGCTGTTTGCTGTTTGCTGATTGCTGATTGCTGATTGCTGATTGCTGATTGCTGATTGCTGATAGCCGGATCGAGAGCGGCGAATGCTGCTCACTATCCTTCCCTCGCATGTACCGACGTGGTGAGCGAGGGTGGATCGAGGTCATTGCCGGCCCGATGTTCTCCGGAAAAAGCGAAGAGCTGATCCGTCGGCTCGTCCGCTACAAGATCGCTCGGGTCCCCGTTCAGGCCTTCAAACCGCGGCTCGACACTCGCTACGCCGACACCCGGGTCGTCTCCCACTCCTCACTGTCGGTCGACGCCGAGCCGGTCGCCAACTCCGATGAGCTGCTGCGCTCGGTGCAGGAACGGACGGTGATCGTCGGCATCGACGAGGGCCAGTTCTTCGATGAGAAGCTGATCGACGTGTGCGAGCATCTCGCCTCCCTCGGCAAGCAGATCATCGTGGCCGGCCTCGACCTCGATTACATGGGCCGCCCGTTCGGCACCATCCCTACCTTGATGACCCGGGCCGAATACGTCTCCAAGATGCTGTCGGTGTGTCATCGCTGTGGTGGCCCCGGCATGTTCACCCAGCGGGTCATCGATTCCGATGAGCTGGTCGTGCTCGGCGCCACCGACGCCTACGAATCCCGCTGCCGCTACTGCTACGACCCCACCGAGGCCATGCAGGAGCATCTGGAGATCTGAGCCTTTGGCTCAGATCGGTCGGTGGTCAATGGTCGGTGGTCAATGGCCGGGAACCCTTCGGGTTCCTTCGGAGTTGCTTCGCAACGCCACGCGGTAGGTGCTGATTGCTGATTGCTGATTGCTGATTGCTGATTGCCTGCAACCTGAAACTGCTCAGGGTCCAACCACCCACTCGCCGCTCTTCATGACGAGAGGCGAATTCTCAAGCAGGGTGATGTCTTCCAGGGGGTTGCCCTCGACGGCGATGAGGTCGGCGAAGGTGCCCGGCCGGAGTGAACCGACCCGGTCCTGCCATCCCATGAGCTCGGCCGCCCAGCGGGTGGCGCTCTGAATGGTTCGAGCGCGGGATAGCCCGCACTCGACGTAGTGGCGGAACTGCCGACCCTGCAACCCGTGCGGGAACACGGCCGCGTCGCTCCCGAACGCGATACGCACGCCGGCGTCGACGGCCCTACCGAAGCCCTCCCGCTGGGCATCGGCGGTCAGGCGGGTCTTGTCCATGACCTCGTCCGAGTAGCCCAGCCGGGGGCCGTTTTCGAGGATGTACTCGCTGTCGTAGAGGTCGGCGACCAGGTATGTGCCGTGGTCGACCATGAGGCCGATCGCTTCGTCGTCCAGCATCGAGCCGTGCTCGATCGACCGCACGCCCGCCCGCACGGCCCGCTTGATGCCTTCCGTTCCATGGGCATGGGCGGCCACAAAGGTACCGGCCTCCCCGGCCGCGGCCACGGCGGCCTGTAGCTCGGCGTCTGACAGTTCCGGAGCGCCCGGCCGGGTGCCAGCTGTGAGCACCGCGCCGGTCGCCAGCACCTTGATGAAGTCGGCTCCGTAGCGGAGGATCTGGCGCACCGTGGCGGCCATCTGGTCTGCTCCGGTGACGATCCCGAAGCGCAGTTCGCGGGGGAGCACCTCGTCGACATCGACCGCCAACCCCGTGACGTCGGCGCCACCTCCCGGGCATCCCACGAACGGCCCGGCGACGGCCATGCGCGGCCCGGTGACCCACCCGGCGTCGATGGCGTCGCGCAGCGCAACGTCGGTGAACGCCCGCCATGCCCCGGCATCTCGAACCGTCGTGAAGCCGGCACGGATGGTCTCGCCGGCCTGCTTCACGCCGAGCAGAGCATCCTGTGCACCGCTGCGCTGGACCAGCGCGGCGAATCCCTGCCCGTCGTCGAGCGGAATTGCCAAATGGGTATGGACATCGATCAGCCCCGGCAGGACCGAGTAGCCCGGCAGCGAATCCGTTACCTCGACATCAGCCGAGTGCACCACTTCAACGACCCGGTCACCTTCGATCACCACGGCATGGCCGTCGAGCATGGTCCCGTACACCGAATCAAACACCCGATCCGCACCAACCACCCGACGCTCCATGAGTCCAATCTACCGCTCACCACCCCAGCCCCTCTGGCCACTGACCACCGACCACCGACCTTCGTGGACACTGGAATTTCCAGTGTCCACGAACGGTTACAGTTCTCAGGAACGAGGACCGAAGCCTGTTAAGGTGACCGCACGGGCCTGTCAAGGCCCCAACCTCGCAATCAACCCGATGGAAGACAACCGCATGCGTCTCGAACAACGTCCTCACACGTTCGACACCGTCATCTCGTCTCTCCGTCCCGACGTATTCACCGGGCGCCGTGGCGCCCTCAAGGAGAACATGCATGGCATTATTCCGCCGCAAGAGCACCCCCCAGGTGGTCAGTCGCGGTTCGGGCAGCGCAGCGCCGCCCGAGCGCAAGACCCGCAAAGTGGGGGGCGAAGTCGTAGAAATCGCCCGGTTCAAAGCACCGCCTGAGAAACCGGCCCAGCCCAAGAAGTCACAGAAGAGCCCGCAGACCCAGAAGTCGCAGCCTCGCAAGTCCCAGCCAAAACGGTCCGGTGACCGCAACCGTTCTGGCGAGCGGAACCGCTCCGGAAACGGCCGCAGCCGCACCGCTCCCCGGCGGGGTCCACAAGCCCAGCCCGAGATCATCACGGCTCCCGAAACCGGCCGCAAGCAGATGATCGTGCGGCGCCTGCCGCATCAGACCCAGATCGTCGTCATGGAGGGGCCGGTGCTCGTCGAGCACTACGTGGCCCGCTCTGATCGCAAGTCGCTCATTGGCAACGTCTACCTCGGCAAAGTCCGCAACGTCCTGCCCGGCATGGAAGCCGCGTTCGTCGACTTTGGTGAGGGAAAGAACGGCGTCCTGTATGCCGGCGACGTCCAGTACGACAACGACAGCAACAGCCGGGGCCGGCCCCGGATCGAGAAGGCGCTCAAGAACGGCGACACCATCATGGTTCAGGTCGTCAAAGATGCCATGGGCCACAAAGGTGCCCGGCTCACGAACGAAGTCTCACTGGCCGGCCGTCATCTGGTACTCGTGCCCGACGCAGAGGACCGGGGCGGAATCTCGCGCCGGCTTCCCGACGACGAGCGCCGCCGGCTCCGCACCATCGTCAACGAGGCCAAGCCGAAGGGCTACGGCGTCATCGTCCGGACCGCCGCCCTCGGGGCAACCAAAGAAGACATCGTGCGCGACATCGCCCGGCTCCAGGAGTTGTGGAAGGAAATCCAGGACTCCGTCAAGTCAGCCTCCTCCCCTGAGCTGATCTATCGCGAGCCGCCGCTGGTCATCCGGGTCATCCGGGAGCACTTCACCTCGGAGTTCAAGCGTCTCATCGTCGATGACCAGGAAACCGAGGACGAAATCCGGGCCTACCTCAAGACCAACGACCCGGATCTGCTCCAGAAGGTGGAGAGCTATCGCGACGAGATACCCGTGTTCGAGCGCTATCACATCGAAGATCAGCTCCGCAAGGCGCTGGATCGGAACGTCTGGCTCCCGAGTGGGGGCCACATCGTCATCGAGCCGACCGAAGCCCTCACGGTCATCGACGTGAACACCGGCCGTTTCGTGGGCCGCTCCAACCTCGAGGAGACGGTGCTCCAGAACAACCTGGAAGCCGCCGAGGAGATCGCCCGCCAGCTTCGCCTGCGGGATATCGGCGGCATCATTGTGGTCGACTTCATCGACATGGAGAGCGAGAAGAACCGCCGGGCGGTGCTTCGCAAGTTTCAAGAAGAGCTCGCCAAGGACAAATCCCGGACGCAGGTCTCAGAGGTCTCGTCCTTCGGCCTGGTCGAGATGACCCGCAAGCATGTGTCGGAGGGCCTCGTCGAGACGTTCTCCGAAGTATGCCCGACGTGTTCCGGCCGCGGGTTGCTGCTCCACGAAGACGCCGCCGCGCTCGGCAACCCCATGCCGGAAAGTTCTGACCCCGAAGACTCCCGGAAGGGCTAACCTACCTCCGCTATGTATGCAGTCATCAAAACCGGCGGGCGCCAGGCCAAGGTCCAGGAAGGCGACGTTCTTCAAGTAGAGCGGTTGCGCGCTACCGGAGAGGTCGAATTCGAGCCCGTCCTGATCGCAAGCGACGATGGCAAGGTCATCACCGATCGCGACCGTCTCGCCAAGATGATGGTGAAGGGCAAAGTGATCGGCGAAGTGCGCGGCAAGAAGGTCGACGTGTTCCACTACCGGAACAAGAGCGGCTACCGCAAGAGCGCCGGGCACAGGCAGACCTACACCAACGTTGAGATCACCAAGATCCCGAAATCAGCCCGCAAGGCGTCGGCCAAGAAGTCGGCCGACAAGCCGGACGCGGAGGCTGCCGACGAGAGCAAGGGAGACGAGTAGATGTCCAAGACAAAGGGCGCAGGCTCAACCAAGAACGGCCGGGAATCGGCTGCCCAGCGGCTCGGGACCAAGGTCTTCGATGGTCAGTACGTCACCGCCGGCTCGATCATCGTTCGCCAGCGCGGCACCCACATCCATCCCGGTTCGAACGTCGGGCGCGGCTCGGACGACACGCTGTTTGCCAAGTCGGACGGCACCGTCAAGTTCGGTGCCCGCAACAATCGCCGGCACGTCGACGTCATCGCCGAATAGCCGGCTCCGGTTGGAGCGGGTTGAACGATGACTGAGATCCAGGAAGTCCAGCTGCCCGGCGTGGGTGTGCGCCTCGACTTCACTACGAGCCTTGGCGAGCGGGTGGGTGTTGTCGTCCATCGGGGCGGGCGCCGCGAGCTGATGGTCTACGACCGCGACGATCCCGACCGCTGCTCGACCGTCCTGCAGCTGAGCGTGGAGGATGCTCACACCCTCAACGACATCCTGGGCGGGTCCCGGGTGGCCGAGGTCACCACCACCGTTGGTCAGGAAATCGAGGGTCTGGCCATCGACTGGCTCACGCTGTCGGGGGAGTCCGGCTTTGCCGGCAAGACCATTGGCGACGGGATGATACGAACTCGAACCGGAGTGTCGATCGTCGCCGTCCTGCGGGGTGAGACGACATTCGCCGCCCCCGGTCCGTCGTTCACCCTCGAAGCGGGGGACACGGCCGTTGCAGTCGGCACACCTCCCGGCATCGCCGAGGTACGGGCAATACTCGAAGCGTGACGCCCATTGTTGCGGCGGTTGGAGCCGAGATCGCCACGGCATTCGTAGAGATCGGGCTCATCGCGCTCGTTCTGGCCATTCTGGCCCGACTCGCCTCTCGCCTCGGGATCACCGCCGTTCCGTTTTTCCTGATCGCCGGTCTCGGCCTCGGCGAAGGGGGCGTCGCCGACATCGGGGTCTCCGAGGATTTCGTCGCCGTCGGTGCCGAAATCGGTGTGTTGCTCTTGCTGCTCACGCTGGGCCTCGAGTACTCGAGTGAGGAGCTGCGCACCGGCCTCAAGACGGGCGGTGTGCCGGGGACGGTGGACGCAATCTTCAACTTCGTTCCCGGGTTGGTTGTCGGCGTGGTGCTGGGCTGGGCCTTTCCGGCCGCGGTGCTCCTGGGTGGGGTGACCTGGATCAGCTCCTCGGGCGTAATCTCCAAAGTGCTGTCCGACCTCGATCGGCTCGGCTACGGCGAGACGCCTTCCATTTTGAACGTACTCGTGATCGAGGACCTGGCGATGGCGGTGTACCTCCCCGTCGTGGCTGCCCTGGTAGCCGGCTCGAGCGCCCTTCAGACCGCCACCACCGTCGGCGTGGCCCTGGTCACTGTCGGCATCGTGCTGTGGCTTGCCATGTCATACGGTCATGTCATGAGTGCTCAGCTCGATCGAGGCAATAACGAGGCGCTGCTGCTGGCCGTGTTCGGGCTCACGCTGCTGGTGGGCGGCTTGGCCCAGAAGCTCCAGATATCCGCTGCGATCGGTGCGTTTCTGGTCGGTCTGGCGCTGTCGGGCCCCGTCCAGAAGCGGGCCCGCGCCCTCATCGAGCCGCTGCGCGATCTGTTCGCCGCCATCTTCTTCCTGTTCTTTGCGTTCCAGATCAACCCGGAGGAGCTGCCCGGCGCGCTGCTTCCGGCGCTGATCCTGCTCGTCATCACCGGCTTGGGGAAGCTCGGCTCCGGGTGGGTGGCGGCCGGCCGGCTGGGATCGGGAGTGAATGGCCGAATCAGGGCCGGCGCCACGCTGATAGCTCGCGGTGAGTTTTCGATCGTCATCGCCTCGCTCGGCATCGGTCTTGCCGACGGTGCCCAACTGGGCTCGGTAGCGGCGGCCTATGTTCTCCTGAGCGCCGTAGTCGGTCCGCTGCTTGCCAAACACGCCGATCGGGTGGCCGACGCGCTGCCGAGGAAGCGGGTTCCCGCCCGTCCCGGCTAGACGTCTGGACGACGTCGAGCGCCACAGGCCGTCTACGCTCTCAAGCCTCATGTTCATCGATGAAGCCGTTATGTATGCGCGCGGCGGCGACGGGGGAGCCGGTGTTGCGGCGTTCCAGAAGCTGCGGGGCAAGCCAAAGGGCAAGCCCGAGGGCGGTTCGGGAGGCCGCGGGGGCGCGGTCATCGTCCGCGCAGACGAGTCCGTTGCCAGCCTGCTCGATCTCAAGCGCCATCCCCACCAGCGGGCCGGCTCCGGCACCCATGGGGAGGGCGACGTTCGGCACGGGCGGCGCGGAGATGACCTGATCGTTCCCGTGCCGCTCGGGACGGTGATTCGCCTCGAGGATGGAACGCTGCTGGCCGACCTGGTCCGACACGGCCAGGAGGTGGTCGTGGCAGCCGGAGGCAGGGGCGGGCGAGGGAATCAGGCACTGATCACACCCGCTCTGCGCGCGCCGACGTTCGCCGAGCAGGGCGAGTACGGCGAAGAAATCACCGTCACGCTCGAGGTGAAGCTGATCGCCGATGCGGCCCTCATCGGCTTCCCAAATGCGGGCAAGAGCACGCTGATTGCCGCCGTGTCGGCTGCCAAGCCGAAGATTGCCGATTACCCGTTCACGACGCTTCAGCCCAATCTGGGGGTGGTCGAGGTCGAGGGGAGAGACTTTGTCCTTGCCGACATACCCGGGCTCATAGAAGGCGCCGCCGAGGGCAAGGGGCTCGGGCATGAGTTTCTTCGCCACGTTGAGCGCGCCCGCGTCCTGGTCGTGCTGCTCGACCCGTCGAGCCTTCAGCCCACCGACGTGTATCACCAGTACGACACGCTGGTTGCCGAATTGGTGGCGCACTCGCCCGAGCTTGGTCTTCGCCCTCGCGTGGTCGCCGTCAGCAAGGCCGACCTGGACGAAGCGGCCGCAGTGCTTACCGAGGTCCGGGCGTGGGCGGCCGACCGGGAAATCGACCTGTTCGCCATTTCGGCCGCGACCGGCGAAGGGGTCCGCCCGTTCGTGTCGGCAATCCTGGAAGCCGTCGATGCCGTCAAGCGGGAGAGCCCCGATCGCCGCGGCTATGTCCTGCACCGCCCGGCCGGGCCCGGCTTCCAGGTGCGGCGGATCGAGGACGCCTGGGTGCTTGAGGGGCGGGCCGCCCAGCGGGCCATCAACCTCGACGATCTGTCGTCGCCCGAGGTCCTCGACCTCGTCGCGGCTCGACTCGCCCGCAGCGGGATCACCGACGCCCTGGTGGCGGCGGGCGCCGTGGCAGGCGATGATGTCAAGATCGGTGATCTGCTGTTCGAGTTCCATCCCGTCGGGGACGAGGATGATGACATGGTCGAGGAATGAGACGTCCCGTCGACTCTGGGCGCCCGGTAGTGGTCAAGGTCGGCTCGTCGAGTCTGGCCCCGCACGGGCGCGGGCTCGAAGCCGACGCGGTGCAGTCGGTGGCCGATCACGTGGCCACACTGTGGGAAGCCGGTCACCCGACCGTGCTCGTCACTTCAGGAGCAGTCGCGGCCGGGATACCGGTGCTCGGCAAGCGTCCCACCGATCTGCCGGGGTTCCAGGTCGCCGCCGCGGTTGGTCAGAGCCGGCTGATGGAGCGCTACACGGTGCGGTTTGCGGAGCGGGGCCGGACGGCCGGTCAGGTGTTGCTCACCAAGGACGTGCTTGGCAACCGGGCGCAGTACCTCAACGCCCGGGAAACGATTGGGCGGATGCTCGCCATCGGGGTGGTGCCAATCGTCAACGAGAATGACACGGTCGGCGTGGAGGAGTTGCGATTCGGCGACAATGATCGCCTGGCGGCGGTGGTGTCGCACCTCGCCGGGGCGGGCATGCTCGTGTTGCTGACCGACACCGCAGGTCTGTTCTCAGGCGATCCCCGATTCGACGGAGACGCCGAGCTCATCGCGGCAGTTCGGGCCACTGATCGGGCGCTCGATGAGGTCGTAAAGGGGGCCCCCGGTCCGCTCGGGTCGGGCGGTGTCGCCACTAAGGTGGCGGCCGCCCGCATGGCGGCCTGGTCGGGTATCCCCACTGTCATCGCCGACGCCACCGATCCCGACGTGGTGGCGCGGGCAGTGGCCGGGGACGAGATCGGAACATGGATCGCGCCCCACTCGACGGCTCTGCCGGCCCGCAAGCTTTGGATCGCGTTCGGTCAACCCTCGGAGGGTCGCCTCACGATCGACGGCGGTGCCGCCGCCGCTCTCACAGATCGAGGAAAGTCACTTCTCGCCGTCGGTGTCACCCGACAGAGCGGCTCGTTCGACAAAGGGGCGGCGGTTGAGGTCGAGGACACCGCCGGCAACCTCATCGCCAAGGGCGTCGTCGAACTGTCTGCCGATGAAGTCGCCGCCATCGCCGGCACACCGAGCGATGGCGCCGCCGGCATCGTCATCCACCGCGACAACCTCGTCGTCCTGACAAGCAGCTAACAGACCCTTGGCGGGGAAGGGGACGGGTTTCAGGCCACTGACCACTGACCATTGACCATTGACCTGTTTATGAAAGCAGCAGCTTGCCCAACCGGCGCGAGGTCACCACCGAGCCGGCCGCTCCCATTGCGACCAGGAACCCGATGTGGGCGAACAGGTTGATGCTGAGAGTGCCGAGCGTGAGCGACCGGATGAGCTGCACGCCGTGATAGAGGGGCGAGAGCTGGGTCAGCGCCTGGAAGAACTCCGGGTACACATCGAGCGGGTAGAAGGTGGCCGAAAACAGGAAGAGCGGGAGCACGAACAGATTGACCAGGTCGAAGTCCTGCCATGAGTTCATGAAGGTGGTTGCGGCCATGCCGCAGGCGGCGAAGGCGAACCCGATGAGCACTGTGGCCGGCAGGGCGAGGATTCCCCACCACGACTTGATGAGACCCATGACCACCATCACCAGGAGGAAGGCGACGGCATAGATGAGGCCCCGTCCCAGCGACCAGGTGATCTCGCCGATTGCGATATCCGACGACTTCATCGGCGTCGAGAGGATTGCCTCGTAAACCTTGCCGTACTTGAGCTTGAAGAAGATGTTGAAGGTGGACTCGAAGACTGCCCCGTTCATAGCCGACGCCGCCAGCAGCGCGGGAGCCACGAATGCCGTGTAATCGACGGCTGCGCCGCCGGCGGTCGTGACATCGCCGACCAACTCACCGATTCCGATGCCGATTGAGAACAAATAGAAGATTGGCTCGAAGAAACCGGAGATGATCACCGGCCAGACGCGGCGGTAGACGAGGAGATTTCGCTCCAGCATGCGAGCGGCACCCCCGCCGACCAGCATCGGCGGCGGAATTACCCGGGCGGCCAGTGTGTCGCTCATGCGATGAGCCGCCTGCGAAGGATCCGGATGGCGAGAATGGCGCCGACGACCATCCAGCCGACCAGATAGGCGATGCTCACCAACGGATGGACGGTGAAGTCGATCCCGAGGGCAAAGCCGCGACACAACTCGACGCCATGCCATAGCGGCGTGACGTAGGCCAGCGGCTGCATGAAGCTGGGCAGTTGCTCGATCGGGAAGAAGGTTCCCGAGAACAGAAACATGGGAACGATGGCGAACCGGAACATCGATGCGAGCCCGGTTTCATTCTTGAGTCGGGCCGTGTAGGCGGTGACGATGGCGGCGAACGCCAGCCCGGTGAGAACGGCCGGGGGGATGGCAGCCAGACCCTCGGTCACGGTGGTGGCGTCGAAGAGGACCATGATCATCGAGAAGACCGTGGCCACGAACGTCAGCCGGATCCCGACCCAGCCAAGGTGCCCGATCAGCAGCTCCCTGATTCCTACCGGCGTCGACAGTACGGCTTGATAGGTCTTGCGCCACTTGATCCCGGCCATCACCGGATAGGACGCATCGCCGGCGCCCGTCTGCATGGCGGCCGCCGCCAGCAGGCCGGGCGCAAGGAATGTCAGGTAGGGGAGGTCCAGGCTGGCACCTCCGCTTCCTTCGTCGACCAGTTCACCGAGACCCACGCCCATGGCGAGCAGATACAGGATCGGGTTGAGGAAGGTCGATATCACGCTGCCCCGCCAGGTGCGGCGGTAGACCCGGGCCCCGGCTTCGATCACCCGCAGCGATCCGACGAGCGTCGTCACGTCACCACCGCCGCTAATCCACCAGGGTCCGGCCGGTGAGGCGCAAGAACACGTCCTCGAGGGTCGAGCGCCGGCTCACAACCGACTCGGGGTGGAACCCGGCGTCCAGTACCGCGGCGTGCGCCTTGTCGGCATCATCGGTGTAGAGCAGGACCCGATCGGGCAGAACCTCGACCCGACTGGCCATGTCCTCGAGGTGTTCGGCGTTGATCTCCTGGGTCCCGACCGGAAAGCGCAGCTCGAGCACCTCCCGGGTCGAGTGCTGCTCGATGAGCGCTCGCGGTGAGCCCTCGGCGGCGATCTTGCCCTTGTCCATGATGACGAGCCGGTCGCACAGCTGCTCAGCCTCATCCATGTAGTGAGTCGTGATAATCAGGGTGACACCCTGCTGCTTGAGCCGGTAGAGGCGGTCCCACAACAGATGCCTCGCCTGGGGGTCGAGGCCGGTGGTCGGCTCATCTAACAGAAGGAGGGTGGGCTGATTGATCAGAGCCCGGGCGATGATCAAGCGCCGCTTCATGCCGCCGGAGAGGGGCTCGACCGGGCTGTCGCGCCGGTCCTCGAGCTGTGCGAAGTGCAGGAGCTCGGTGGCTCGCTCGTCGATGACCGCCCGGGAGAGGCCGAAATAGCGTCCGTAGATCAGGAGGTTCTCGTAGACCGTCAGCTCCTGATCCAGGTTGTCGTCCTGCGGGCACACGCCGAGCCGGGCCCGGATCTTCGGCCCGTCGTGGGCGGGGTCCATGCCGAGGACTTCCAGCGTTCCGGCGGTCAGGGGCGAAACCGACCCGATCATCTTCATCGTCGAGCTCTTGCCTGCCCCGTTTGGCCCAAGGAACCCGAAGGCCTCGCCTTCATGCACGTCGAAGTCGATGGAATCGACGGCGACGAGCTCATCAAAGTGTTTTGTCAGATTGCGGGCTTCGACGAGGTTGGACATCCGGCGGAACGCTAGTCGGTGGTCAGTGGTCAGTGGTCAGTGGTCGGTGGTCCCCCGTCCCCCGCTCCCCGTCCCCCGCTCCCCGTCCCCCGTCCCCCGTCCCCCGCTCCCCGTTCCCGGTCTCTCCAACCAGGAGCACGGGAACGCGCTCTCACCCCCCTCCCCAGCAACCCGCAGGGTTGCCCCTTCCCCACTCGCTGGCGCTCGCGGGGGAGGTACTCCCGATGCCTGACGCCTGATGCCCGATGCCCTCTGACTTGCAACCTGCAACTTGCAACCTGCAACTCTCTGATTGCTGATTGCTGATTGCTGATTGCTGATTGCTGATTGCTGATTGCTGATTGCTGATTGCTGATTGCCTTCTGACCTGAAACCCGCAACGTGCAACTTGCAACTCTCCCGATGCCCGATGCCTGTTGCCACCGCGGCCACTCCACCTACAATCCGTCCCATGCTCGAAAAGATCGGCCGTCAGGCCAAAGAAGCGGCCCGGGTCGTGGCGGGGGCGTCCACAACGCAGAAGAACGCCGCATTACACGCCATGGCCGACCGCCTCCTGGTAGCCGCGCCGGGAATCCTTGCCGCCAACGCCGAGGACATGGAGCAGGCCGGGAGTGAGGGTGTGAGCGGCGCTCTATTGGATCGCCTCTTGCTCACCGATGCGCGCATCGATGGTATGGCCAACGGGCTCCGCACAGTGGCGGGGTTGGCGGATCCGATCGGGGTCATCACCGACGGGTGGCGCTTGTACAACGGGGTGCGGGTGCAGCGCCAGCGGGCCCCGCTCGGGGTGGTTGCCGTGATCTACGAAGCTCGCCCCAACGTCACCGCCGATGCCGGGGGACTGGCGTTCAAGGCCGGGAACGCAGCGATCCTGCGCGGGTCGAGCTACGCCCTCCGTTCCAATATGGCGGTCGCCCGGGCACTGCAGGAAGGCCTGGAAACCGAGGGGCTCCCGGCTGCGGCCATCCAGTTGCTCGAGGACACCAGCCGGGAAGGCTCGATCGCCCTCATGACCGCCCGGGAGTGGGTGGATCTCCTCGTGCCCCGCGGCGGTCCCGGCCTGATCCAGGCGATGGTCGACAACGCCACCGTGCCGTATGTCATCGACGGTGCCGGCAACTGCCACGTCTACGTCGACGCCGATGCCGACCTCGGCAAGGCACTCCCCATCACGGTCAACGCCAAGGTGCAGCGACCCGGGGTGTGCAATGCCGCTGAGACCCTGCTGGTGCACGAGGCGGTGGCTGCCGAGTTCCTCCCGGCCGTGGCGCAGGCCCTCACCGAACAAGGCGTCGAGCTGCGGGGCGATGCCGCTTCCCGCCAGATCGTCCCCGACATGCTGGAAGCGACCGAGGAAGACTTCGCCACCGAGTTCCACGACCTCGTCATGTCGATCGGCGTCGTCCCGTCAGTAGAGGCCGCCGTCGACCATGTTCTTCGCTACGGCACCGGCCACACCGACGCCATCGTCACCGAGGATTACAGTGCCGCCCAGACGTTCGTCGCCGGTGTCGACTCGGCGGTGACCATGGTGAACGCCTCGACGCGCTTCACCGACGGCGAGGAGTTCGGGTTCGGCGCCGAGATCGGGATATCCACTCAGAAGCTCCACGTGCGGGGCCCGATGGGTCTCGAGGCCCTGACCTGCGAGCGCTACATCCTGTACGGCGACGGCCAGGTTCGTTGAACGACTTCGCCACTCCCGTTGAAGTGGCCGACGCCCTCAAACGGGTCAACTACCTGCCGGATGCCCGGATCAGTCAGGTGGTTTTCCTGGCCGAGCGGCTCGACAAGCCCGTGCTGGTCGAGGGCCCGGCCGGTGTCGGCAAGACCGAGTTGGCCAAAGCCCTCGCCGAGATCCACGGCCGCCGGCTCATCCGTCTGCAGTGCTACGAGGGGCTCGACGAGTCGAAGGCACTGTACGAGTGGAACTACCGCAAGCAGCTGCTGCGCCTGCAGGCCGACGAGAGCGCCGAGTGGGAAGAGATCGAGGACGACATCTTCAGCGAGGGGTTCTTGCTGGAACGTCCGCTGCTGGCGGCGTTGCGGTCGGCCGAGCCGGTGGTGCTGCTTATCGACGAAGTCGACCGGGTCGAGATCGAAACCGAGGCTCTGCTGTTGGAGGTGCTGGCCGACTTTCAGGCCTCCATCCCGGAGCTGGGCACGGTGCAGGCGACCACCCGACCCCTGGTCATTCTCACGTCGAACAACACCCGCGATCTCTCCGACGCCCTGAAGCGGCGTTGCCTGTTCTTGCACATCGGCTATCCCGACGTCGAACGGGAACGCGAGATCTTGCTGACACGCGTGCCGGATCTTCCCCAGCAGCTCGCCGAGCAGATCGCCGGCGTAGTCCGCCACATCCGCGACCAGTCGGTCCGCAAGGCGCCATCCGTCAGCGAATCGATCGACTGGGCCCGCACGCTGCTGGCGCTCGGGATCGACCAGGTCGACGAGGGCGTCACCACCGACACCTTGCACGTCCTCCTCAAGTATCAGGCCGACATCGACAAGGTCGCCGAGTCGCTGGCGTGATCTCGCTGTTGACCGGCTTCGTGTCGGAGCTCCGGGAAGTCGGCATCCCGGTATCGATGGTCGAGTCGATCGACGCCGCCCGGGTCATGCAGCACGTACCGCTGGACGATCGTGAAGCCCTCCGGCACAGCCTGGCCGCCACGCTGATCAAGAACGAGCGCCACCTGGAAGCATTCGACGCAGCTTTCGATGTGTTCTTCTCCCTCGTGCCGCGGCCGCCGGGCCCCGCGGACGACGATTCCGGGCCGGCCGGTGCGGTGGAGGCGACGGGCGCTGGCGGAGTGGGGGTAGACGTCGGCTCACTGGTCGACGCCCTCGTCGAGGCGCTGGCGGCGGCGGACACGGCTGCGCTGCGCGCGATGGCTCGACAGTCGGTGAGCCTGCTGGCTGGTGTGCAGCCGGGCCGGCCGGTCGGGGGCCGCTACTACCTGTACCGGGTGCTGAGCCGCCTGGGAGCCGAGACCTTTCCCGAACGGCTGATGGAGCAGCACGGCGGGGCAGACGGCCTGGAGCGGACCCTGCTGGTTGAGGAGTACCGGCGCCGGGTTCAACAGTTCGAGCGGCTCGTCGAGGAAGAGATCAGACGGCTCCTGGTCGACGACCGCGGCCGCGAGGCGGTGGCCCGAACCACCCGTACCCGCCTGCTCGAAGATATCGACCTGGCGCACGCCCCCCGCGCCGACATCGTTCGGATGGAGCGGATCATTCAGCCGCTGGCACGCAAGCTGGCGGCCCGGCTGGCCCATCGCCGCCGTCACCTGAAGAAGGGTCGCCTCGACATCCGCCGGACGGTCCGGCGGTCGCTGTCGACCGGCGGACACCTGGCCGATCCGCAGTTCAAGGCACCTCGCGTCGCCAAGCCCGACATCGTGCTGCTGTGCGACATCAGCGGGTCGGTTGCGACGTTTGCCTACTTCACCATGCAGCTGATGTACGCCATGGCGGGCCAGTTCTCCCGGGTGCGGTCGTTTGCGTTCGTGGACGGCATCGACGAGGTCACGGACTACTTCACACCCGGCGTCGACTTTCACGACGCCATCGTGCGGATGGGACGTGAGGCCGACGTCGTCCACTTCGATGGGCACAGCGATTACGGAAACGTGCTGGAGCAGTTCACCGACCGGTTCCCCGACGCGGTCACGTCGCGGACCAGCGTGATCGTCACCGGCGACGCTCGCAGCAACTACCGGCCCTCGCGGGCCGAGCTGCTTGCCGGCATTGCGAAAACCGCTCGCGGCCTCTACTGGCTCAACCCCGAATCGGCTCGCTTTTGGGACACGGGTGACTCCGTCATGCGTGATTACGCACCGAGCTGCACGGGGCTGTTCGAGGTCCGAACGCTCCGCCAGCTGGAGGCCTTCGTCGAAGAGCTGGCGGCCGCCGCACCGGGCCGGGCACCGGCCATCAAGGTATGAGGTTCCCGGGCCGATATCAGAAGGGTTCACACCCCAGGAGATAGACGTGGCGCAGCGGATTCTCGTCGTTGAGGACTCACCGGTCATTCAGCGGCTGATAGGCATGACCCTGAAGTCGGGCGGTTTTGAGGTCGAGTTCAGTGACTCCGGCACCGACGGCCTCGAGAAGGCCCTGACTGCGACCCACGATGTCGTGATTCTCGACATCGGATTGCCCGGCATCGACGGATGGGAGGTGCTCGAGGCGCTCCGTGCCAACGAAAGGACCCGCTCCCTGCCCGTCATCGTCCTGACCGCTCACGGCCGTGCCAAGGTGCAGGACGAAGCCGACTCCAAGGGGGCCAACCTGGCGCTGTCCAAACCGTTCAACCCTGGTGAGTTCCGGGCGGCCGTCACCTCGGTGCTGGCGCAAGCTGCCTGAGACGAGCCTCTAGGCGGCGGCACCTCCATCGCGTACGGTCCCCGATGTGGCCGTCTTTCTCGTGGCGTGGCTGCTGGCCGCGCCGATCTGCGCTTCCCAGCCGGTACCGGGGGCGCTCGCCGCCGGCTTCGACCCGGGTCCCGGCTATGGCGGTCATTGGGGCGTTGACTTCGACGCACCACCCGGCACCCCGGTGCGGGCCGCCCAGGCCGGATTTGTCACCTTCGCCGGGGTGGTGGTCGACAACCGAACCGTCACCGTGTCTCACGGCGGCACGCTGCGTACCACCTATTCGTATCTGGGATCGATCGCCGTCGCCGCCGGTGATGCCGTGGCCCAGGGCGATGTGGTTGCGACGAGCGGCCGAGCGCACGGGCGGCCTGGACTGCACGTCTCGGTTCGTATCGGTGACCGCTACGTGGATCCGATGCGCCTGCTGGCCTGCGACAGCTCCCCGCACAGTGCCGTCCGGCTGGTTTCGAGTCATGGCCGTTGGCGCCTTTATGCTGTGCGCCGTGCGGCGCGGCATTCTGGGCGGAACCTTCGACCCCTTCCACGTGGTCCATCTCATGGCCGGGGACGCGGCGCGCCATCTGCTCGACCTCGACGTGGTCACCTACATCACCGCCGGCGATCCGTACCAGAAGCACGACATCCCAATGTCCACCAAAGACCACCGCTGGAACATGACGGTGCGAGGGATCGGTGAGGTCGAGTACTTCGAAGCCGACGATCGGGAGGTGCAGCGGCCCGGTCCCTCCTACATGATCGACACGCTGGAGACATTTGAGGCTGACGAAGAGATCTTTCTGATCCTCGGCGCCGATGCGGCGGCCGGATTGGCGACGTGGCATCGATGGGAGGAGGTAGTCGAGCGGACGACCATCGCCGTCATCTCTCGGCCCGGCGTGGCCGAGGAGGAAGTTGCCGCGACCGGAGCGCCCTACCTCTGGCTTGACACCCCGGGAATCCCGATTAGCTCGACGATGCTGCGAGCCCGGGCCGAGGCCGGGCGATCGATCCGGTTCTTCGTACCCGACCCGGTTTGGGAATACGTCGAGGAGCAGCAGCTGTATGCGCCTGCGTAGGAAACGGGACTCCGGCGTCGCGCTGCGCGCACCCGATACCGCGACCGGGCGGTCGGCCGAGCCCGTCGTCCCGGTGGGGGATGCGGTCCGCCCGGCGCCTCCGGCCCCTCCGCCGCCGAGGCGGTCCCGGGTTCCGCTGGCGGTCGCCGGCGTGATCGCTCTCCTCATCGTGGCCGGTGCCGTCGCCATCGCACTTCTGCGAACACAGGATGGCGAGGCGGGCGAACTGGCGCCGCCAGTGGCGGTGGTCGGGGATACCCGGTCGGTGCTGGTCGTCGTCGAGGGCGACGACGGTCGCGCCGGCAGCATCGCACTGTTCACGAGCGACGGAGGTGACGATCATCGATTGCTGGTCGCGCCGCGTGACCTCACCATGCAGCTCCCCGGCTATGGCGAAGGCAACATCGGCGACTCGCTGCTCATCGAGGATGCGGCGCTGCTCCGGCTGGCGTTGATCAACGAGCTCGGCATCCGCATCGATGAGGCGATCAAGCTGGGGCCGGGCGACATCGCCGGCGTGCTCGGCGAGGCAGTGCGAATCGACCTGCCGAATGCCTTCATCGTCAACGAGCGAGACGGGGCGGTGGTCTCGGCCAGCGCCGGGTCCGACGTGTTCGTCCCTCAGACGGCCGAAACCTTGCTCCTGACCCAAGGGGCAGACAGCCCGCTCGACTGGCTGGTCCGCCAGCGGGCAGTGTGGGAGGCCATTGCCGAGCGCATCGCGGCGTCCCCCGCGGCCGCCATCGCTGCCTCACCGACATTCGAATCGCTCGCCGAGCCTCTCGGGGAGGCGACGGTGAGCGTTCTGCCTGTAGAGCGCGTCGGCGTTGGTATCAGCGAGCTGTACGTGGTGTCGCGTGATTCCGATCTGCTGACCGAACGGATTGCCTTCCTCGCCCTGGTTCCGGGCAGCCGGCCACGGGTAGAGATCCTCAACGCCACCACCTTCCCGGCCGTGTCCCGGCCGCTCGCCGAGCAGCTCATCGAACGGGGATTCCGAATCATTAAGACCGACAATGCCGAGGAGCGGTTCCGTACCGACACCCTGGTGATCGCGCAGGGAATCGCCAGCCAGCAGGCTGCCCTGGACGTGCAGGCGATCCTCGGGAGCGGTGAGGTGGTTGTGCAGGCTTCCGGCTCCGGAGTCGTGGATGTCAGTATCATTGTTGGCCGCGACATAGCCGACCGCTGAGAGGTAATCATCGAAATCGCCGCAGAAACCGAGGCCCTGGCTCGAGCTGCCGCGATTGCCCTGGATGACAAGAAGGCCCAGGACGTGGTCGTGCTCGATGTTCACGAGCTTCTGGTCATCACCGACATCTTTGTTATTGCTTCCGGCGGCAGCCGCCGTCAGGTGCAAGCCCTCATCGACGCCGTCGAGGACTCCCTGCGGGGGATTGATCGCAAACCTCTCCGACGCGAGGGTGAAGAGGACGCCCAATGGGTGTTGCTCGACTACGGCGATGTCGTCGTCCATGTGTTCGATCACCCCACCCGGGCGTACTACGACCTCGAGCGTCTGTGGGGTGACGCGCCACGCCTCGATGCCGGGCTCGATCAACCGGCGGTTTCGGAGGGCTGATCGGCTGGGCACGACCGGACCCTGACCGGCGTTGCCGTTGCGATACCCTTCGCTACAATCGCATCTTCCTTGGGGCTGTAGCTCAGTTCGGCAGAGCACTTGCATGGCATGCAAGGGGTCGAGGGTTCAAATCCCTCCAGCTCCACGTATCCCCGTTGTCTGTCGTGGGATTTGAACCAGCGATGAGCCGTGAGGCGAAGAGCAGCCAGCGGGCAAATCCCTCCAGCTCCACGTAATCCCCGTGCCTGTTCGCGCAAGCCCTCAGCCGCCGGCACCGCCCCGTCTCAGCCGACGGCGCGCGTGACGAGACTCCCGATCTCCTTTTCGACGGCCTTGGTCAGCTTGGTCACGGCGAACGACGTGGGCCACATGGCGCCGTCGTCGAGGTTGGCCGTGTCCTGGAAGCCGACCGTGAGGTAGCGGGCCTTGAACTTGCCGGCGTCCTGTATGAAGCAGACCACCTTGCCCTCTTTGGCGTAGGCGGGCATGCCGTACCAGGTCCTCGGCGTGAGGTCCGGTGCGGTCTTCATGATGATCTCGTGGAGCCGTTGGGCGAGCAGGCGATCGGGTTCCGCCATGTCGGCGATCTTCGAGAGAACCTCAGCGGTGCCGTCGACCTTCGTTCCGCTCCGCGCCGCCCTGGCCTCCTTGGCGCGCTCTTTCATCGCGGCGCGTTCTTCCGCAGTGAAGCTCTCGCCGCCGCCTTTTGCTTTGGATGACTTGCCAGCCATGGTGTCCTCCGGTGCCGGCGGGGCTAGACGTGTGCCGGCAGGTCGATTGTGCCGGTCGTGTCGGATCGAGTCAACAGACCGTGCCCTACTCAGGCAGTGGCGCGCGTCTCCAAGCGCGCTTCGCGCTCGTCAGTCCAGTCCGAAAGGCAGTAGAAGGAGCAGAAATCCAGGCTCTCATCCCCCCACTCCAGCCTGATCCAACTGCGCTGCTCGACCCCGTCGCGCAGCGTGCAATAACGGCACGTTCTCCGTCGCATGACCCCTCCTCGTTCGGCGCGCGCGACACGTTAGGACACGATGGTTTCGTATGAGTAGCCGGGGCATGAACAGCCGGCATTGCGAAGACCCCGCCTCCACGGAGGCGGGGTCTTCGTAAGACTCGAGATCCTTCGGCAGGATTCTGCCGCCGTGAGAGGACCAACTCACGGGTCTCAGAGAATCGGTGGTCCGGGTTTGGAGTCGCTACCTATTCCCGTCCGGGAAAGCCAGCTCTCCTTTCGATGGCTGGCTTAGCGCCCGGCCACCTCCAGAGTCCTAGATAAACCTGTCATTCTTCGGACCACCTCCTTTCTCTGGTGATGAGACTTTACAGCACATCGCGCCGATCGGAGCGTGGTTTTGACTTCAACGACCGTCGCTGGCACTGACCGGCACCTGCGTCGGCGATCAGGCCTCCCTCACTAACCTCACCGGATGCCATACGACCACCGGGCCATCGAGCAGAAGTGGCAGCAACAGTGGGCGGCCGACGGCCTCTACCGCTCTCGTGTCGACTGGGACAAGCCCAAGCACTACGCGCTGACGATGCTGCCCTACCCCTCGGGCGAGCTGCACATGGGGCACTGGTACGCAGTCGCACCATCGGACGCCCGGGCTCGCTACATGCGAATGAAGGGCTACAACGTCCTGTTCCCGATGGGGTTCGACGCGTTCGGGCTGCCGGCCGAGAACGCGGCCATCCAGCGCGGCATCCACCCACCGACCTGGACGTACGCCAACATCGATCGGATGCGTGCCGGTTTTAAGGCGATGGGCACGATGTTCGACTGGGAGCGCGAAGCGGTGAGCTGTGATCCGTCCTACTACCGCTGGTCGCAGTGGTTCTTCAAGAAGCTGCTCGAGGCCGGGCTGGCCTACCGCGGTGAGGCGGTCGTCAACTGGTCGCCCACGCTGCAGACCGTCCTCGCCAACGAGCAGGTCATCGACGGCAAAGACGAGCGCACCGGTCAGCCGGTCGTGCAAAAGACGATGGCGCAGTGGTTCTACGCGATGACCAAGTACGCCCAGGAGCTGCTCAACTACGACGGGCTGGACTGGCCCGATCCCGTCCGTCTGATGCAGACCAACTGGATCGGCCGCAGTGAGGGTGCCGACGTAGTGTTCACCACCGAGCATGGCGACGAGCTGGAGGTCTTCACCACCAGGCCGGACACGCTGTGGGGCGCCACGTTCATGGTGCTGGCTCCCGAACACCCGCTGGTCGACTCACTCACAACCGACGACCAGCGCGCCGAGGTGGCTGCCTACAAGGAAGCCACGGCCCGGCGCAGCGAGGTCGAGCGCATGGAAGCCGAGCGCGACAAGACCGGCGTCTTCACCGGCGGCTACGCAATCAACCCGGTCAACGACGCCCGGATACCCGTGTGGATTGCCGACTATGTCCTGCTGACCTACGGCTCCGGCGCCATCATGGCGGTGCCCGCCCACGATCAGCGTGACTTCGAGTTCGCCCGCCAATTCGGGCTGACCATCGCCCCGGTCATTCAACCAAGCGGGGAGGCGCCGCTGCAGGAGCCCGAAATGACCGAGGCGTACGTCGGACCCGGCACCATGGTGGACAGTGGGCCCATCACCGGTATCGAGACCAACACCGAGAAGGGCCGCAAGAACCCGTCCATTGCCGCCACGATTGACTGGTTGGAGGAGAACTCGCGGGGGCGGGAGGCCGTCAACTACCGGGTACGGGATTGGCTCATCTCCCGGCAGCGATACTGGGGGAGCCCGATCCCCGTCGTCTACCAGGATTCAGGCGACTACGAGGTCGTGCCCGATGAGGACCTGCCCGTGGTGCTCCCCGACGACGTCGACTTCCAGCAGGGCAGCGGCAACCCGCTCAACTGGCACGAGGGCTTCCTGAACACGGTCGACTCCGAGGGTGAGCCGGCTCGCCGGGAGACCGACACACTCGACACCTTCATGTGCTCGTCCTGGTACCAGCTGCGCTACCTGTCACCCGACAACGAGGACGCTCCCTTCGATCCGGACGAGGCCGCCTACTGGCTCCCGGTGGACGTGTACACCGGCGGGTCCGAGCACGCCACGCTTCATCTCCTCTATACCCGGTTCTTCACCAAAGCCCTCCGAGATATGGGGCTGTACGACGACACCGCCGAAGCCATGCGACGCCATGGTCGCGATCCCGACGGCTTGTTCGATGAGCCGATGCTGCTGTACCGGAGCCAGGGCCAGATTCTGGGCGAGGAGCGGGCCGGCGACACCGTCGTCGTCGACGGCGTTCGGCAAGACGGCCGGGTCGTGGCCGACCGCGTCACGGTGAATCCGTCGGCCGGGCCGGGTGACGGCCTGGCGGTCGGGGAGATCGTCCGTCGCACCGAGAACGTGCTGCAGGTGGCCGCAGGAGAGGAGATCGTCACGGTCGAGGTGCCCGACACGGCCACCGTCGAGATCCCCGGCATACCGGGCGAAAACGACGTGAACCAGCTCAAGCATCACCTCGAAGTGCAGCGGATGAGCAAGTCGCGCGGCAACGTGGTCGATCCGAACGATCTGGTCGAGCAGTATGGAGCCGATACCGTCCGGACCTATCTGATGTTCGCCTACGACTGGGAGAAGGGCGGCCCGTGGGACAGCCGGGGCATCGTCGGCGCCCGGCGGTTCCTTGACGATGTCTGGAAGCTGGCCACTACCGAGTACGCAGCGGATTCGCCCGACGGCGAGTCGTCGGCTTCTTTGCGGCGGCTCGTCCACCAGACCCGCGCCAAGGTCGATCGAGACATGGCCGCGTTCAAATGGAATACGGCGGTTGCGGCGCTCATGGGTCTGCGCAATGAGCTGCAATCGATCGCCCGGGACGGCTCGGTCGACCCTGATGCCTGGACCGAGGCGGTCGAATCGCTGTTGCTGCTCCTGGCGCCGATCGCTCCGTTCATCACTGAGGAGTTGTGGCGGGCTCGAGGCAACGACGGTTCTGTCCATGTGCAGTCCTGGCCGGAAGCCGACGCCGACCTGGCCCGCGAACTGTCGGTCACCATGGTGGTCCAGGTGAACGGCAAAGTGCGTGACAGGGTCGAGGTGCCGGCCGACATCGCCGAGGACGAAGCCATCGATCGGGCGATGGCCTCTGAGCGGGTTCAGACGTATCTGGAGGGGGGAGAGCCGAAAAAGGTGATCGCACGGCCCCCCAAGCTGGTCAACATCGTCGTCTGATGGAACCGGTTCCGACGCAAGCCTCGCCGTGGTCGGTGCGCGACCCGATCCTGATCTATGTGGGAGCGCTGTTCGCGTCGCTGGCAGGCCTGGTCATCGCAGGGGTGGTCGGTTTCATCGATGTCGGTGCGCTCACCAACGCAGAGACCTCGGACGCCGAGCTCCCTCGTTTGATAATGGTCTCGGCAATCGCCCAGTACGGGGCGATGTATCTCGGCCTCAGGCTGCTCAGTACCCGGAAGGGCAGTGGTGACTTCAAGCAGGACTTCCACTTGCATGTCACCTCCAGTGATTGGCCCTTCTTCCTGTACGGGGTGGGCCTCTTGTTCGTGTCGGGCTTAGTGCTCACCGGGATCTTCTCGCTGTTGAATATCGAGGCGCCGACCCAGGAGGTCGTGGAGGCCGCCCAGGCCACTCAGAACCTCGGCGAGAAGGCGGTGATCCTCGTTGCGATCGCATTCCTGGCCCCCGTTCTCGAGGAGATCCTCTTTCGTGGTGTCTTTCTGGACGCTCTCAAGCCTCGCATGCCATTGAACCGCGCCATCTGGATCACCGGCATCGTCTTCGGTCTCGTTCACCTGACTGATCCCGCCACCCTGGCCCTCGTGCCGGCCCTGATCGGTCTCGGCGTCATCCTCGGCTTCGTGCGCGAGCGCGGCACCGGAGCCCTGAGCCGCCCCATCCTCATGCACATGGGCTTCAACGC
>JABDLU010000133.1 GCA_013002865.1 Acidimicrobiia bacterium | reverse complement strand
TGCGCTCGCGGGGGAGGTATCCCCGCTGATTGCTGATTGCTGATTGCTGATTGCTGATTGCTGATTGCTGATTGCTGATAGCTGATCCCTCCAGGTATTCCGCGATCTGCCGAAAAGGGGGGCATGGATAATGGTCACCGTGTGCTGCACCGGGCGTACGTGCTCATCGAGGCTGATGTGCCTGCCAGTGAGGCCATTGAAGACCTGGTCACGTTCGCGCAGGGCAACGTTGAGAATCTCCGCAGCGCCCGCCGGCGTGCCGGCGGGGAGACGACGCTGGCCGATCCCGCCAGCCTCGAGCTGATCGGGTTTGAGCCGGGCCTGCTGCAAGTGGCTCGTCTCCGGCGCGCGGCGCTGGGCGACTTGCTCGACCGGGCGATCGCCAGCTTCGGTTAGAGCGGCCGGGTCGTCGACCTGACGCGCAACGCCGGCTCGATCAAGATCTGCTGGCCGACCTCGTCGGCCGATTCAATGCGCTTGATGATGCGGGCGGCCGCGGTGGCGCCCATCTGCCGGGTCGGCTGGTTGATAGTGGTTAGATCGATCCCGGCGAGTTGCGCCAGTTCGATGTCGTCGTACCCGATGATCGAGATGTCCTCGGGAATTCGATGGCCGGATCGGCGCAGCTGGTCCATGGCGCCGATGGCGCACAGATCGTTGGCCGCGAACACGGCCGTCGGTGGTCCTCCGGGAAGGTCTATCAGTTGCTGGGCGCCGCGGCGGCCGCCGTCCATGTTGTAGTTCCCGTCGACGACGATGGCCTCGCCTCCGGCCTCCTCGACCGCAGTCCGAAAGCCCCGCTCCCGCTCGGCGGCTCCGTTCCCGTCACCTCCGGTGATGTGGGCGACTCTGCGGTGGCCGAGATCGGTGAGGTGACGGCCGGCCAGATAGCCGCCGCGGGTGTCATCGGTGGTAATGGCATCGACGCCGGGGCATTCGAGGTACCGCCCGACGAGCACGACGGGCACTTCGGTCGCAAGCTGCTCGATGGCTGCATTTGGCATGGACGACCCCATGAGCATGATGCTCTCGACCCGCAATTCGAGGAACCGATCGGCTGCGGTTGCCTCTGCTGCGAGGTCTCTGGTCCCGTGGCTGATCAGCGGGGTCAGGTTCGTGTCTGCGCCGTGCAGATGCGCCGACACGCCTTCGATGACTTCGAAGTAGAAGAAGTCGAGCGCGTTGCTGGTGATGATCCCGATCAGCCCGGAGCGGCCGCTCACCAGGCTGCGGGCGGTGGCGCTCGGTCGATAGCCGAGCTCGTCGATGGCCGTCAGGACGGCCGCCCGGCTGCCTTCGCTCACCTTCGGGGAGTCGCGCAGGACCAGCGAAACCAGCGACTTCGACACGCCGGCCTGGGCTGCGACGTCGCGGATAGTTGGGCGGCGCCGATCGCCGGAATCAGGCACCGGTCACGCTCGCGTTTGTCTCACTAAACGACGGGTACCGGTCCGACGCCATGTGAATCGACGAGTTGGGCACTCGCAAATCCCCTCGGGTAGGCGTGCCCCCAAGCTACCACGACTATTGCCAATTGTTGGCAATATCAATCGGCGGTCGAGCCCTCGCTGCGAGCGGCGCCGGGCGAGTCGGCCCGTCCGCTACAGGCAGCCTTCGATCCAGCCCACCTCGGGCAGGCGGCCGGACCGGTAGCTGGTGACAACACCAGCCTCGTTGGTTTCGAAGATCACCCGGAAGTTCTTGTCGATCTCGTCGACGGGCACGAACGTCAGATACTTGCCACCGGTCACGTACGGGTGCGGGCTGGTTTCGATCTTGTCACCGAACAAATCGATGATCTGGGCTTCGGTCATGCCGATGCGGGCACCGGACCGGGTGGTGATATTGCTGCCGGGAAAGATGTCGACGCGGGCGATGGTGTCGTTGCTGACCATGAAGCCAACGTTCTCGAGGACCGGCTCCGGCAGCAGGTAGTAGCAGGTGTCATCAACGAAGAAGTCGACGGTGAGACCGAATCCGGCGGCGATGTTTGCCTCCTGCGGATTCATGCCGATGCGGATGGCGCCGAGCCCGCCGGTCGTGACGGTGTCCGACGTTCCAATATTCGGGTTCACCGGGAACGTGGTGGACGACGTCGTCGTCGTGGGCGGCACGGTGGTCGTGGTGGTGGCAGGCGCCGTGGTGGTGGTCGTGGTGGGCGCCGCAGTCGTGGTGGTGGTGTCGGCGGCATCGTCGCCGCCGCAGGCCGCGGCGACCAGCGCGAGTGTCAGAGCTAAGCCGGTCAATCGTTTCATGGTGCCCTCCTGGCTCCGGAGCATACGAGGCATATGCCCTATGACGACGCATATCGGCATTCGGTTCCGGAACTTGCAGCGCGGTTGCGTTATGCCACTCAGCGTGGCCTCGCGAAATCTGCCAGAATAGGCGGCACCAGGGCTCCGGGACGCAGCATGATCTCAGATCAACAATTCGCCGATATCGTCGAAGCTCGGGCGCGTCGTCCCGACGTGTTCGCCGAGCTGGCCCGATCTCGCAAGCGGCGAAACGAGTTCGACGATGGACGGGGTCTCTTCCTGGTGACCGCCGATGACGCCGCCCGCGGCTCACTTCAGATCGGAGCCAACCCCGTCGCGCTCGGCGACCGCCGCAAGCTGCTGGATCGCCTGGTCTACGTGCTGGAGCATCCGGCGGTCGACGGGGTCGTGGCCACTCCCGACATCGTCGACGACCTGCTGCTGCTGGGTGCTCTACACGACAAGGTCGTGCTCGGCTCGATGAACCGATCGGGCCTGTCCGGGTCGACCTGGGAGGTCGACGATCGGGTGAGCGCCTACGACGTGGCAACCATTGCCGACGGCAACCTCGACGGCGGCAAGCTGACCATCCGTCTCGACTGGCGGGACTCCGGCACCAACGCCACGCTCGCAGCGGTGGCCGCCCACATCAAGCAGCTGGCCCGGGCCGGGCTGGTGACCCTGCTCGAGCCGCTTCCGGTGATTCAGGAAGGCGGGCGCCTGCGGGTGATCAGCGACGCCGAAGGCCTGATCAGGGCCCTGGGGGTCGCCTCAGGTCTGAGCGCCCAATCGAGCCACACCTGGCTGAAAGTTCCCGTGGTGCGGGAGACGGAGGCCGTCGTCGCCGCCACGTCGATGCCGGTGTTGCTGGTGGGTGGCGATCCCGGCGCCGACATGGAGACCGTGGTCGATCGGTGGCGTGCCGTGCTGGCCATGCCGCAGGTGCGGGGCATGGTGACCGGCCGGACTCTGCTGTTCCCCGCCGACGGCGACATCGACCGCTCGGTGGCGGCGGTTGCCGACGCACTGGGCCGGCCCTCAGGGCGCTGAGGTCCCTTCCCGGCCGAAGTCATCCTCGAGGCGTACGACGTCATCGAGTTCCGGCGTCGACACCTCGATCAGCTTGGTATCGGTCACGGCTTCGAATCGATGCCGCTTGCCGACCGTGACCCGGTGGAACTCGCCCGGCCCGAGCGGGATGGGTTCGAGCTCTCCGTCACCGTTTTCCAAATGCAGGATCATGTCGCCCTCAATCACGAAGACGGACTCGTCCTTGTGGTTGTGATACTGCAGGGACAGCCGGCGGCCGGCGGTGATGAAGATGACCTTGCCCACATAGCGGTCGGTCACCGTCCACCACAGCTCCCAGCCCCAGGGCTTGTCGACGCGCGTTGTTGGTTGGCCAGTTTCCATCGGAACCAACATTGTATGACAAACCAGCCCGGTGGGTACGCTGACGGCCCGATATGCGCCTCGCCGTTCTCATCACCGCCTACCACCAGCCCGATCACCTCGCCCGCCTGGTGGATCGGCTAACAGCGGAGTGGGTCGAGTTCTTCATTCATGTCGATCGCAAGGCCGATCTGGACGGGTTTACACGGGCCCTGCCGCCGGGTGAAGGCGTCACCTATCTGGAAGGCCGCCAGCGAGAGCGCATCCGGTGGGGCGGTCTCAGCCTGACCCGGGCCCAGCTGCATCTGGTCCGGGCCGCCCTGGCAGCCTCACCACGAGTAGATCGTGTTGCCCTGCTCAGCGGCTCGGACTATCCGATCGCCCCGCTCGAGCGGATCCACCAGATGCTCGACGGCGACACCGAGTTCCTGCGGGTGAACCGTTCCCTGTCCGGTGAGGATGGGCACAGCATCAACCGGATCGTGCGGCACTACTACTTCCTCGATGTGCCGCTGCTGCCGGCCAAGCGGCGGCTGCAGCTCTCGGAGAAGATTCCCCGCCGGCCGTATCGGAAGATCCCCCAGTACCACGGGTGGTCGTGGTGGTCGCTAACTCGCCCGTGCGCTGAGCACATCATCCGGTTCCTCGACGAGAACCCGGGCTACCTGCGGTGGCATCGGTGGAGCTTCCTCCCCGAAGAGGTCGTGTTCCAGTCCATCGTGAAGGCCTCACCCTTCGCCGGCAAGCTCTCGCACGACGCAACCGTCCAGCCGATCGCCGAGCCCACCGAATCGGGCGCCACCTTCATCGATTTCGACGTCGGGCTCGCGTACAGCCCCAAGACACTCACCGTGGGCGACTTCGATGCGCTGGCGGCCTCTCGGTGTGTCTTCGCCCGCAAGTTCGACGAGACCGCTTCAGCCGGCTTGCTCGACCGGATCGATGCGGACTTGCTCGGTACGGCGGCCGGGCCGGACGCACCGTAATCTGGAGTCGTGGACACCGAGCTTCATCAGGACTGGCCCGGGCCCGGCCCCGGCGGCGTGCTGGTGATCGGCCTGGCCGGCGGTACCGGAAGTGGCAAGACCACCGTTGCCGAGGCCATCGTCACCGCCCTGGACGGCGAACGGGTTGCCTTTCTCGAGCACGACGCCTACTACAAGGACCTCAGCCATCTGCCGTTCGATGAGCGCACGGCGCAGAACTTCGATCACCCCGACGCCTTCGATACGCCGCTGATGATCAGCCACCTGACCCGCCTGCGGGAGGGTGAGCCGGTCGACAAACCCCTCTACGACTACGCCGCCTATGTGCGTACCGGCCAATCGGCCCGCGTGGAGCCGGCTTCAGTGATCTTCGTCGAGGGCATCCTCGTGCTGGCCGAGCCCGAGCTGCGCAAGCTGATGGACCTCAAGATCTTCGTGGACACCGACGCCGACCTGCGCTTCGTGCGGCGCCTCGAGCGGGACATCAAGGAACGGGGCCGGACCCCCGAGTCGGTGATCAACCAGTACCTGGCGACGGTCCGGCCCATGCACCTGCAGTTCGTCGAACCGTCCAAACGCCACGCCGACATCATCATCCCGGAGGGTTACAACCCCGGGGCGGTCGCCACGGTCATCTCCTTGATTCGGGATTACCTGAGTCGAGCTTCGCAGTGAGGTAGTCGGCCAGCACGACAGCATTGTTGTGCCGCCGGTCGCGCAGCGCGTACAGCAGGGTGACGGGCCCGAGCCGGGCCTGGCGAAGGATCGGCTCCCACCCGGCCGGGTCGGCATCGAGCTCGGCGATGTACGAGCGGCGAAAGGACTCCCACTCGTCGGGGCGTTTGCGCAGCGATCGCATCAGCTTGGTGCTCGGAGCAGCGTCGCGCACCCACAGCACGATGCGCAGCGAGTCGGGGCGCACCCCGGGCGGCCAGCGGCCGTCGACCAGGAAGCGGGCGCCGTCCGAGCTCTCGTGAGGGTCCCACACTCGTTTGGTGCGAATCATCTGCCAATCCAAGCCAGGCGGGCAGTCCTGTCCAAATGGGTCGGCCGGGGAATGCGCGGCGGTCGTGGGTCGTTGCACCTGCCATGACCGAACCTGAGGCCGTAGCGCTGAGGACGGACCGGACCATCGATATCACCACCCGCGGCAGGCGGAGCGACCGCCCGAGCCGCATCGAGATCTGGTTTCATAACATCGATGGCCGCGTCTACATCACCGGGCTGCCCGGCAGCCGGGATTGGTACGCCAACCTGCTGGCCGAGCCGCACTTCACCTTCCACCTCAAAGAATCGGTCGTTGCCGACCTGGACGCTGTGGCTCATCCGGTGACCGACCAGGATGAGCGGCGGGCGGTCTTCGAAGTGCTGCTTGCCCGGCTGGGCCACACCGACCGCATGGACGCCTGGATGGACCGGAGCCCGCTGGTTGAGGTGACCTTTCCCACGTAGATCCGGGGGGTTCCGCCGCTGATCCGCCCGGCCGGATACGTTGTGCGCCGGTAAGGTCTCGACCCCCATGAGCTCTCTCTTCGCGCTCGTCTCGTCGCTGACCTACGGGGCCGCCGACTTCCTGGGCGGCCTCGCTACCCGGCGGTCCGATCGCGTGTTCGCCGTGGTGGCGGTTTCCCAGCTGGCCGGGCTGGCCATGATCCTGGCACTGCTCGCCATCACCGGCGGAGAGCTGGTGTCATCCGACATCGGTTGGGCGGCCGGTGGCGGCGTATCGGGTGCGCTCGGGCTGGTGCTGCTCTATCGGGGCCTGTCCCGGGGCACGATGAGCGTGGTGGCACCGCTGAGTGCCGTCATGACGGCACTGGTGCCGGTGGGGTGGGGCTTGATCTCCGGGGAACGGCCCTCGCTGCTGGCGCTGGTCGGTGTCCCGACTGCAGTGGCTGCCATTGCGTTGATCAGCGGCGCCGCCACCGGACTGCGGGACGGGCTCGGGCCGGGTGTCGGCAGTGGGATCCTGGCCGGAGTGGGCTTCGGCGTGTTCTTCATACTGCTCGCTGAAACCGAGTCGGCCGAGCTATGGACCCTGACGTTTGCCCGCACCGCCTCCATCACCCTGCTCGTCGTGCTGGCCGTGGCCACCGGGTCGTCGCTGCGCCCCGGGACGGGCACCGGCCGCCTGGTGCTGGGAGCCGGTGCGCTCGACATGGCGGCCAATGTCTTCTTCCTACTGGCAGAGCGCCGCGGTCTGCTGAGCCTGGTGTCGGTGATCACGGCCCTGTATCCGGCTGCCACCATGCTGCTGGCCCGGTTCGTTCTCGGTGAGCAACTGTCGCGCTCCCAGCTGGCCGGCCTGGCCCTGGCCGCGGCGGGCGTAGGGATGATCGCGGGCGGCTAGGTGAACAGCAGCAGGTCGGCCGGGTCGCAGCCGATCAGCTCGACGGGGCCCGGATCTCGTCCGGCGACCAACCGCACGAAGGTGTCGGTGTTGCAGATCAACCGGCCATCCGGATCCCGGCTGCCAAGGGTGAGCTGGGTGCCGTCGATGGTGGCGGCCACCCCGACGTCGAGCCGCCGGCTGCGGTCCTCGAGAAGCCCGAGCGCCAGGTCAGCACCGGGACTGCGGTAGGCCGGCTCGATACCGAGGGCTTGCCGTATGTCGCCGGCATGGACCCACACCCCGAGGGCCAGTCCGTCGAGGCGACCGTGGGCCGCGTCGACATACCGGGCGGTCGGCTCGGCCGTGTCGCTGAGCTCGTCCCTGACCCGGGGGAGGGGCCATGCCCGCCGCTCCGCCACGTCGATCTCGTTGTCTTCGGGGGTGAACTGATGGAGGCGCCCTTCCACCACGCGCAGCATCGAGCCCGAGCAATGCGCCAGCACATCGCGCACCGTCCACGGGTCGCACGGGGTCACGCGATCGGCGGCATCCGGTCCGGCTTCATCGAGGCGAAGCGTTATCTCCGCGACGGCGATGAGTAAGAGGTCCGCAGCCGGAGTCACTCAGCGCCCGATGGCGGGGGGCTCGACCCGGGTCATCAGGTCCTCCCAGACGGTCATCCCGGCGTAGGTCTCCATGAAACCGTGCGGGTAGATCGGGATGCCCGGGGCGCTGACCTCGCTCAACGCGCTGCGTTCGTTCTCGGTGAGCTCCCAGCTCAGGGCGGCCAGGTTGTCGTCGAGCTGGTCGACGGTGCGGGCACCGAGCAGGACCGAGCACACGCCGGGACGGGCCCGCACCCAGTTGAGGGCGACCTGGCTCATGCTGACGTCGCGGGCCCCGGCGACTGCCCGCACCACCTCGAGGATCGCCCAGGTGCGATCGGTGTTGCGCAGGTCGTAGGCCTCGATGCCCCGGGCCGGGTTCTCGCCGAGCCGGGTCGATCCGGTCGGCCGCTCATCCGGCGTGTACTTGCCGGTGAGCCATCCGCCTCCCAGCGGAGACCACGGGATGACGCCGACGTTTTCTTCCAGGCACATCGGAAGCAGCTCCAGCTCGATGTCCCGGCTCAGCAAGCTGTATTTGGGCTGCAGCGACACGATCGGGGTCCAGTCCACGTACCGGGCCATGTCGACCGCCCGCTGCAGCTGCCAGGCGGTGAAGTTAGACACCCCGGCGTGGCGGATCTTGCCGGCGGCGACCAGGTCGGTGAGCGTCGCCAGCGTCTCAGCGAGGGGAGTAGCCGGATCCCAGGCATGGATCTGGTATAGGTCGATGACGTCCACGCCCAGCCGGCCCAGGCTGGCATCGACGGCTCGCTCCAGGTACTGGCGGCTCGCCCCGGCGTCGGCCGGATCGTCGCTCATGGGGAACCTCGCCTTGGTGGCAATGGTGAGCTCCTCGGTTCCGCCCCGCGTGCCCAGCCAGCTGCCGATGATCTCCTCTGAGGCGCCGTGGCTGTAGACATCGGCGGTATCGATGAACGTCCCACCGGCCTCGGCGAAGCGGTTCAAGATGGCGTGCGAGGTGGCCTCGTCGGCCTCGGCCCCGAATGTCATCGTGCCGAGGCCAAACGAACTGACGTTCAGCTCGGACGACCCGAGGGTGCGATGTTCCATTCCCGCAGCCTAGAGACCGCCGGTCGGCGGAGGCCCGGGCGCCCGTCTCAGCCGCTAGCCGGGCTGGTAGCAGGGGCCCTGGAAGTCGTAGTCGGCGGCCAGCGGCGCTACGGCGAAGTCCTGGATCAGCGTGAACGCCGACACGGCCCCGCCCCCGAAGGTGGCGGCGAGGCCTCCCTGGGCATCGAACAACGCTTTGTCGGGTCGGTAGAGCGCAGTGGCGCGGCTCACGTCCGCGTTCGGGTCACCCGAATAGCGATTGACGGGGCCGACCCCTCCGAAGGACAGCTCGTCGAGGCGGCCCGCCGCCGCCACGACCCCGGCCGGGGTGAGGTCGCCGGCCGCCGCCGCCTCCTCCAACACCTGCCGGGCGGCCGAGTACTCGAGGTACCCCGCCACCACGCCGTCGCTCGGGAACCGGTCCGGATACGCCTCGGTCAGCACCGCCATGATCTCGTCCATGCCCTCGACGTCGGCACCGAGTGGAGAGAACAGCGCCGACAGGATGTAGTTGGCGGACAGGTACGGACCGAGCGCCGTGTCGAGAAGGCGGGGGCTGAACGACGGCATGGCTCCGCTCCACTTGCCCTCGTAGCCGAGCTGCACCGCACCGCCCACCACCTGGGCGAGCGTGATCGGGTCGGTTGTGATCCACGTCCAGTCGGCGTTCGCCTGCGCGATCGCTGCCGCGATCCCGGGGACGCTGTCGGCGCCGGTGATGGCGGCTTCGCCGTCATAGGCGATCGTCAGCCCCAGCTGCTCGGCGGCGTGCTTGGCGCCGGCGGCCGAGTCCTGTCCGTAGTGCCCCGGATTCGTGGCGATGGCGATCGTCGGGGCTGCACCGTCGGTGGCCGCGAAGTCCTCGGAGAGGAACGTGAGGGCATTCATCGCCTCCAGGCAGTAGTTGCTGCCGGTTTCGAGGACGTTGGCGCCGGCTGCGGTGTCGGACCAACCCGAGTACCACGTGGCCGGCACCACCAACCGGTCGTCGGCGACGAGATCAGCAGCGATGCCCAGCGTGTGAGGTGCTCCCGTGGAATGGCTGAACATGACGACCCGGTCGCGCAGCCGCTCGTACTCCTCACGATGGGTGTCCACGGCGTACGTGGTGTCGGCGATGAGGAGCTCGACCCGGCGGCCGGCAATGCCGCCCTCGTCGTTCAGCTTGCGCCAGAAGGCGATCTGGGCATCGACGATGTCGAGCACGTTGCCGGAGAACGGGCCGGTCAGATCCGTGAGCAGGCCGACGTAGATGGTGTCATCGGTGACCGTCACCCCGTCGGTGTCGATCGCCGCGACTTCCTCCGGGGCCATCACCGTCGTTTCGGGTGAGGACAGCGTCGTCACAGTTGGCGGTGTCGAAGTGACCGTGGCCAGCTCTCTCGACAGGACCTCAGGCGCGTCGGAGGTGCACGACGCGGCGACCAGTCCGATGGCGGCGAGGATCAGCGTGACGCGTCTCATCCGGCCACCTCGAACTCGACCCGTCGGTCGAGCGGGGCCGCCCCCGGGCTGGACGGAAACAACTCGCCGTAGGCAACTACGACGAGGCGGTTGGCGGCGATGCCCTGCTCGACGAGGTATTGCCGGACGGCGTCGGCCCGCTCCTGGCTGAGCTGCTCGTTGAAGGCCGCCGAGCCCGTGGTGTCGGTATGACCCGCGATCAACACCCGGAGACCAGGCTGGGCCTGAATGATTTCGGCTGCGCCGTCGAGCGTTACCCGCCCGGCCGCCGTCAGGGCCGAGTCCCCCAGCCCAAACGTGATGGGCGCAGAGGCAGTGAGGCTGCGCAGCTGATCTCGCAGGGTGGCGGCGTCGCCGGTGAGCTGGAGGCGGTTGCGGACGCCCCGGACCCCCGATTGTGCGGTCACGATGTCTTCCGCCCGGTCGGCGTACTGGAAGAAGCCATCGTCAAGGGCGGCCAGCGGGACTACACCGGTGAGGGTGGCAATCCCGTCGTCGATGGTAACGGTCACGGCTTCGAACCCCTCCTGGTCCAGCGCGGCGCGAGCGGTGGTTGTCACCGTCTCATCCGGGACGGGGGTCACCTCCAACCGATTATCGATCTCCTCAACGCCGTCGACCGCGAAGAGGGCGGCGAGGGCGGTTCGCCGGACGGCTTCCGACCCGACGGTGCCGGTCACCACCACCCGGCTCCCGTCGGCCTCGACGACGGCTGAGTCGATTCCGATCGCAGCCAGGGCCTCTCCGGCCTCGGCGGCGAGCGCGGGCGGCTGGTTCGTCGCTGGGCCGGCCGTGGTCGGTGCGCCGGGAGCCGCCATCTCGAGCCGGTTGACGACCCCGTCGATTCCGTCGACCGAGGTCAGGAGCGCCGCCGCCTGCTCGGCTTCGTCCGGGGCCGAGACGGTACCCGTCAATGTCGCCGTCTGGCCGTCAACCGCGACGGCGACGGCGGTCAGCCCGGCATCGTCCAGCGCCTCCCGGGCCCGTTCTGCCGGACCGGCGCCGGATCCCAGCGACAGGAGCACCGCCACACCCGCCACCAGACCGGCGACTACGAGCACGATCGCCAGCGCCAGTCCCTCGCGACGCCGGCGAGCCGGCGCGCTGAGCATGGTATGTGGCTGGTCGGGCCACGGTGCGGCGGGTTGGCCGGAAGGAGCTGGAGCGCGAGGTTCGGTTGCGGGTTCGCTGAGGTCGACGACCAGCTCAGCCGGCGGCTGGTGTCGGTCGGGTGGGCCGCCGGTTGTGGCGGGGAGTGAGCGGTCTGATGTGGCAACCAGCAGCGGAAGCAGGGATCCGAGGGCGGCGTCCGGGTCGTCGGGCACGAACAAGACGGTGTTGCCGGCCAACTCGAGCTGCACCTCTCGCTCCGACCAGCGGATGACCTGTACTCGATCGAGGGCGATGTCCCAGGCGGCGCCGCTCGGCTCGGTGGCATGAAGAACGCCCCCGTCGACGGTCAATTCGACACGCAAAGAATCGCGCGCATCCGCCGCCTTCAGCATTCCGGTGTAGCTCATCGTGTCCGCCCTCGGAGATGGAGATTGTAAGCGCGTCGCGTCGGGCTGGCATCGGCGGGCTAGGTTGCCCCCGATGATCATCCGTCCTGAGACCCCCGCCGACTTCCCGGCCGTTGAGGCCGTCAACAACGCCGCATTCGGGGAAGAGAGCGAGGCGTATCTGATTCGCCTCATCCGTGAGAGCGATCTGTACGTGCCGGAGCTGTCGCTGATCGCTGTGCTGGACGACGGAACGGTGGCCGGCCATGTCATGTTCAGCCTGGTGCTGCTCGACACGGCTCAGGGCGAGGAGCGGATCTTCGATCTGGCGCCGCTGGCCGTCCACCCCGATCACCAGGGGACCGGAATCGGTGACGCCCTGACCCGGCACGGGCTCGAGTTGCTGGAGGCCCGGGGCGAGCCGCTGGTGCTGGTTGAAGGGATCCCGTCCTATTACCCGCGATTCGGGTTCGAACGGGCGTCGCGGCACGGCATCACCCCGCCATCGCCCCGCACCCCGAACGACGCCTTCATGGTCAAGCTGCTCGAGAACTATGAGCCCCGGTTCCGCGGCGCCGTGCGATATCCCGAAGCGTTCTACTTGGCCGACGCGGTCGGGCCGTAGCTGCGCCATCACCGCCTGCCATGCTGCCATGTAGGGTTTGCGTGCTCCCCGGAAGGAGGCCGCGTGCGCTACGACCGGATCTACAGCAGTTCGGACGGCGAATCGCATTTCGACGAGGTTCATGTGGAGCTGGTAGAGGCCGAATATGCGCCTCCGGCTTCGCCGCTGAACGTTTCCGAACCGGTCAAAGCCGAGCGAGCCCTCTTCTTCAGTGCACCCAGCACTTGGATAGGAGACTCTCACCCCACACCTCGCCGACAGCTGTACATCGGTTTGACGGGCGAGCTCGAGGTCACCGTGAGTTCCGGCGAGACACGGCACTTCGGTCCTGGAAGCGTCGTCCTGCTTGAAGACACCGATGGCGCGGGTCATGTCACGAGAGTCGTCGGGGACACGTCCGCCCAGGGCTTGTTCGTCCATCTGGAATGACCTGGAGGGTGTGATGGTTGGCTCCGCTGATAGACAGGGTGAGCTTTGGGGTCGTGCTCCGTTGGATTGGGCGGACGTTCAGGAAACCTTCTCGGTACCCCTTTGGCAATCGATGCTGGACTCGCTGGTCGTTGCGGGGAGTTCTCCGTTTCTCGACGCCGGGTGCGGGGCAGGAGGAGCGAGTGTTCTCGCACGGGAGCGAACCACCTCGGTCAGTGGTCTTGATGCATCGGTCGCACTGATCGAGGTAGCCAAACGCCGCGTGCCTGATGGGGACTTCCGGGCTGGGGCTCTGGAGGCGTTGCCCTTCGATGACCGCACCTTTGAGGATGTGCTGGCCGCGTCATCAGTCCAATACGCGGCTGATCCGGTTGCCGCATTGCGTGAGCTGTCTCGAGTTGCGACGGAAGACGGCAGAGTGGCGGTTGGCCTCTTCAGCACACCCGACAAGGTCGATTACGCGGCGGTGTTTGATGTGATCCGTAGCGCCTTGCCGGATCCACCCAGTGGTGGAGGCCCGTTTGCCCTTTCTGCGCCCGGCACACTCGAAGAGTTGATCGAAACTGCCGGCATGGACGTCGCGGAGGTGGGAGAGGCTGACTGTCCGTTTCTTTACCCTGACATAGACACGTTCTGGAGAGCGAGCATCTCGGCAGGACCCGTCCAAGCCGCCCTGGACGTGGTCGACGCTGCGGCTCTCAGGCCCTTGCTGGAACAGGCGGTTGAGCCCTATCAGCTTGACGATGGGAGTATCCGATTCGAAGTTGCTTTCCGCTACGTCACGGCAACCAACATCTGAGCACCGCCATCGGCACCCGCACTGTTGTCAGAACCTGCGATTGGGACGTACCTGGGGGCTTGCCATGGCAACTTCGGAACGCGCCAAAGGTTCTCGGACGCGCAACACCCGCCTCGACGGCGGGTGTTGGCGTTTGGTCTAGCGGGTTACCAGAGCGAGTGGATCACCGGTGAGCCATGGAGCACAGCGACGTCGACGTTCCCGGCCCAGGCCATGAAGGCCCCCATTTCCGCCCATTCCCCCGCGCCCATCCTCCAGTGGTCCGCAAGGCCCTCCGGGTTGGCGTAGACCTCGGTGAGCGCAAAGCATGTGTTCTCGGTCGGCTCTGATGACGGATCGAGTGGATTCGACAGCTCGGGACCCTTCACCACGTTGTAACGGAGTAGTGCCAGCTCTCCGTCTCTGTGGTGGGTCTTCTCCAGGAACTCGGCATGGCTGGCGAAGATGCGATCTCCTTCGGCAACGTGGTCCGGGCCGGCCGTGAAGATGAACGTGATCTGCGTTGCTCCCTCGTGGGACATGTCTCCTCGCTTTCCGAGTCGCCGATGGCGACCCACTAGGTGTGACCTCGTAGGCACGTAAGAAGAGATGCGGCATCGGGTCTGGCGTGCGGACGGGGCCGCCGAAACAGCGTGACCGCTGAATCGGCGCTCTGTCGATCCGAACCTACACGAACGCTGCGATGCGGGCCTACGAACGCATCGCGGTGACTTCGGCGGTCGATGGGACGTCGGCCTGGGCTACATCGACGGACGGCCTAGCCATCGGCCTCCACCTCGAACTGAGCGGCGGCCTTGACTGCGCCGTTGACCTGAACCTCCACGGCATGGGTGCCGGCATAAATACGGCGGGTAGATAGATGCTGCAACGTGACCGAGCGCCGGATCGGCACACTGGCACCCGGCGCCAGCTCGGCCGTCTTCCACTTGAACACCTTCTTCGACGTACCCGTTTGGCGGGCGAAGTGGACGACGCCGTCCACCACGATTGGTTGTGTGGTTGCTCCGGTTGACCGCACGGTGAATGAGACCGCCACTTTGCTTCCGATCGTGGCGGGTGATGGCTCAACGGTCAGTTGTTCGACGACGATGTCAGGGTCGGGGTGGAACCCCAATAACTCGAGCGCCCCGGCGTGACCCTGCTTGATGAGGACCCGCAGCGCATGCCGGGTGATGTCGGCGACCTCATCGCTGCCGTCCTGCCATGACCCGAGCACCTCGACGACGAGATCGGGATGGTCCTTGGCGATGTCGTTGAGGTTGTTGGCGACGCTGCGACGAACGTCTTCGGATGGATCGTGCCGCAACTTCGCAAGCAGCGGAATGATCGGCGCCGGATCAGCCTGGTACTGCTTGAGGGCCATACCCCACGGAAGGCGAGGTCTGGACCCTTCGCTGGCGAGCCGTCGCAGCGCCGGGTCCGGGCCGTCTGCCCAGTCGAGCATGCGAGCGAGCATCGCCTCCGGATACCGAACGAGGAACGGGCGCACGGCGAACTCAGCCGATATCGTGCGAGTGAAGACGGCGAGGGCATCGACCGACGCCTTGAAATAGTCGATCCCGTGCGCCTCAACGAAGTCGGACATCACCATCGCCGCAAACCCGGCCTCGGCGGTGTTCGGGCCGGCTTCCACCAGAATGGCCAGAGCCTCCTCATAGTCGTCGGGCAGGGCCGCTCGCAGACATTCGCTGGCTTGGCGCATCCGCTGCTTCAACTCACGACCGTCCCACTGATCGTCGAACACCGCGATGACGAACGAGCCGGCGTTGAAGTCCGGGTAGGCCCCAGCCACGGCCTCGGCGATGATCCCGATCGTCTCCGGATTGAAGAAGTCCTTCAGTAGGAACCGTTCAGTAGTCATGAGCCTCTCACCAGGTCGCCAACTGCCAAGGAAGGCGGCGGCGCCTAGACGGGGTGAACGATCTCATGCTCGTCTGCCCAAGCCGCCACCACGCGACCAAGGTCCATGAAGGCGCCGGCGTCGGCAATGACCGCAGCCCACTCGGGGGTGCTCGTGGCCGTCGCCGCAGCTTCGAAACTGTCGAACCAGACTTCACCCAGCCCGGTGTAGGGGAGTCCTCCACCTTCCGGGCTGTCGACGCAGTGGTTTTGGACGTACCGTCGCAAGCCCGGAACCTCGGCCACGAGATCGGCATGTGTGCCACGCCAGTGCCGCAGTGCCTCCTCCCGAGGAACTCCGTCCAGTGCGTGCCACATAGTCAGTCGCTTGATCACGGCTGCTCCTTTGCCTGTCCAGCCAAACTTAGGTAGGCGATTGTGCTTGATGCGGGGAACCGTTCGGGTTCCTTGGGAGTTGGCTTCGCCACCTCCATGTCCAACCCCAACTTCTGCCTGCAACTTGGAATCTGGACCTATGCGACGTCGATGATCGCCTGCTTCGCGGGCGAGGTGTATTCGTCTCCCGGGAAACTCACTCGAGCACCGGGTCGCCGTCTATGGATCGACTTCCAGGACGGCCAATACATCGCCCGCTCGGATGAATAGGCGATTACCGGCGGCGACGACGAGAGTTCCTTCAGAGAACACAAGGTCGGCTCTCTCGGGAGCCAGAAGCGGGGCCACGTAGACATTGAGACTGCTATCGCCCGAGGTGAGATCCGGTACGACCGTATATGCGACCCATTCGTCTCCGACTATGGAGGGTATGAAGGTACGGGTAGTGGCTGGAAGACCGGCGGGCACATGGGGCACGAGAACGTCGGTCTGAGGGTCATAGATGAACGCGGTTGGTCCGCTGCCGGTCCGATTGGCTACCTCGGTTCCAAGAAGGAGGACCACAGATGCATCTGGCGTGACGCCGACAAGCGTGCCTACATCGGAGAATCCCCCCGGGTTGAGGTTTGGGAGCCTCGCCACCGAGGCGGCTGACGTATCTGCCAGGTCGATTCTGATCAGCTCGCCCTCAACACTGCGGTACACGACGGTGGCTTCGTCGGTGAGGAGGGGCGGATGGGTGGGGGCCGGAGCCGGTCCTTCAAACACGGCCTCGTCCTCGCCCTCGATACGGCTCACCTTCCAGGCGGGAGAGGGACCGTCAGAGAAGTGAAGGATTCGCTCGGAATCGATCATGACCGCCTGCAGTGCGGAACCGAGATTGCCCCCGTGAACGAGCTCGAGCATCTCAGCGTCCACGACTCGATAGGTTCCCGTCGGGTCGTTCTGTTGATAGAGAAGGAGCCGGTCGCCGTTCGGACTCCATCGAGCGTTGGCTCGGAAGGGGGCGCCGATGCAGGCTGACTCTGCGTTGCGGGCGGCCAAACCACCTGCCTGCACAGACGGGTCACCCTCGAGACCTGGGAGACGAGAAATCCGGATGACGCACCACTGATCATCGTCTTGTCTGAAGATCCGATCGCCCTCTGGATCGGGCACGAAGTCCCGCACGTCAAACAGGCCATCGAGGCTGACATTCGTGATAAGAGCACCGCGCTCTATCGCGATCGCACCGGTTCTCGGTGCGTCGCCGACAACAAATAGCACGGGGATCGCTACTGCAAGCAGCACCGCCACGCCGGCGGCCATCGACAGTTTCCAGGTAGTCCGGCGGGCGGTCATCCGCCCCTGGGGCTGGTCACGCTCCAGGAGGTCGGCGTAGGTCAAGGGTGGGGGAGCCGCCTCGGCCAGCTGATGGACGAGTCGGGCGACGGTTGGGTGGAGCTCGTCAGTCATCGATTACCTCCCTGAGCCGCACGTGGGCTCGATGGAGATGCCGCCGCACCGATCCAGCCGATATCCCGAGGCGTGCGGCGATGTCGACGGGTCGCAGATCCTCCCAATAGGTGAGAAAGGTGACGGCCCGTTGTCGGACACTCAGGCGCTTCACGGCATCCAGAACGTCGGGATCGAGTTCGATCGGGAACTCACCTTCGGGCCGTGCTGCCCTGGCCTCTCGGGTGCGCCGCCGGAGGGAAGCGCGTCTACGCATGCGAGCGTGGTTCATCACCGACCGATAGAGGTAGGCGCGCTGGTGTGTAATGGCGTTCCATTTCGGGCTGGCGAAGGCCTTCAGGCACGCTTCAGCCACGACGTCCTCTGCTTCCCACGGGCCGACCAATCCGGATGCAAAGCGAGTCAACTCACCCACGTGCTTCTCAAATGCCTCTTGGGGGGTCATCTACAGGTGTAATGCCGCGGAGGGCGTATTCGACTGACAGCGGCGAACCATGGCGTGGAATGCGCGCAGCTCATGTTCAGCCCGGTGGCTCGTAGCTTCGATGCCAGCACATTAGATCTGTGTGTCCGACCCGCCTGATACAACGGAGGCATGAAGAAACGACCGACCCGATGAGCTCGCTGCGCTCACTCGTTGACGAATTGGCAGGCGAGGAACTCGCCGAGGTGGATGATCGCCGGCTCGAAGCAGACCTCGTCGAGCTCAACCTCCAGGTCACCCGCCTGCAGGCGCAGGCGTCCCGTCGGCTCGTCGAGATCGATCGCCGGGGCACGTTTGAGGCGGACGGCTACCTCTCGACCACCTCTTGGTTGCGACATCAGAGCGGCCTGTCGGCACGCGAGGCCGCCGTGCAGGTGCATCGGGCCCGAGCGCTCGCGGATATGCCGGATGCACGAGCCGCCTACGAAGCCGGCGATCTGTCGACCCGGGTGGTCGATCTCCTCGTGGCGGCTCGGAAGCGCCACCCCGAGATATTCGCGGAACACGAAGCGGCCCTCGTGCGAGAGGCCGCCGGCCTGCGGCCCCGGGATGCCGCCCGGTTGATCGCCTACTGGCGACAGTCACTCGACCATCTGCACGTCGACGACATGGTGCGTCACAACCGGCGACGGCTCAGCATCGCCGCCACGTTCGATGGCATGGTTCACGGCGAGTTCGAGCTCGATGCCGAGGGCGGCGAAGCCGTGCTGGCGGCCATCCGCGCACTGGCCGAGACGACCGACCCATCCGATAGCCGCAGCCCGACCCAACGCCGGGCCGATGCCCTGGTGGACCTGTGCCGTGACTACCTCGATCACGGTGAGGCGCCGGTGAAGGGCGGTGAGCGGCCGCACATGAATGTGATCGTGTCCCTGCAGGCTCTCGAGCAACGATCCGGGTATCCATTGGAGTTGGGGGAGGCAGGAGTCATCTCAGGCGATGCCGCTCGCCGCATCGCCTGTGACTGTGGCATCAGTCGCATCATCACCGCCGGCGACTCGGAACCGCTCGACGTCGGCCGGCGCACCCGAACCATCCCACCCGCCATTCGCCGGGCCCTGGTCGTTCGCGACGGTGGTTGTGTCATCGCGGGCTGTGATCGACCCGCCCGCTGGTGCGACGCCCACCATCGCGTGCACTGGATCGACGGGGGACCGACCAGCCTCGACAACCTGGAGCTGCTGTGCCGCCGCCACCACCGCATGGTCCACGACGGTCGAGAGTTGGAGCGGCGACCCCGGGCGCCCTGACCCGGCTCGGCGCGCTGCGGCCGCCAACCGGAATGTCCTCAGGGGCTCATCTCGTAGGCGTCCCGGAGGGCGAACACGTGCTTCTTCCACACCCGCTCGGCACGGGTTGCGTCCACGGCCGGCTTGCGGATCATCGACAGGCAGAACTCCGTCTGGGCGTCGGTCGTGCTGGGCTTGCCGTGCAGCTGAACGGCGAACCCTGAGAGATCGCGGACGAACACGTCAAAGACCTGATCGACGATGTCTTCCTCGATGCCGTAGATCTCGGCGTTCTCGAGGAACAACTGGGCGTAGACGACCAGGGTGAAGATCTCGCCCAGGGCCAGCAGGAAGTCGATATCTGCCGTCTGATCCTCATCCGGACGGGCTTGGAACAGCATCGCCTTGAAGGTCTCGGTCTGTTCCCGGAACACCCCCACGTTTGGGAGATCGAATCGATCGAACACGGGGCCGTAGTCCTGGAACCGGATCTTGCTGAGACCTCGCGTCGGGCCCTGGTCGAAGAGGAACTCGTCGTTGGCGCCGTCGTCGCGGCGTGGGATATCCGGCATCTCGGCCGGGTTGAAGAAATAGTTGGCCATGAACTTGACGATGAGGGCGATGTTCACATGCACGGTGCCCTCCAGTTTTGGCAGTGCCCGGATGTCGCGGGCCGCCATTTCGAAATACATGTCCTTCTCGAACCCCTTGGCGGCGATGACATCCCACAGGTGGTTGATCACGTCTTCGCCCTGGGTCGTGACTTTCATCTTCACGACGGGGTTGAAGAGGAGGTAGCGGCGGTCTTCGGATGAGGCCGACCGCATGTAGTCGGCGGCCCGCAACGCCACCAGCTTCATGGCGACGAGGCGGGCGTAGGCGTCGGTGAACAAGGCTTTGGCGTGGGGAAAGTCTGTGACCTGCATGCCATACAGGGTGCGATGGGCGGCGTGGTGGATGGCTTCGTAGAACGCGTGGGTGCATATCCCGATCGAGGCCCAGCCCAGGTTGAACTTGCCGATGTTGACGGTGTTGAGGGCGGCGTTCCAGGCCTCGTCGCCTCGATGCAAGATGTCTGCTTCGGTCACCGGGTAGTCGGCGAGTTCGAACTCCGAGACGTAGTTCTGCGAGTGGACCACGTTCTGGATGCAGGTGTATCCGGGTCGGCTGGTATCGACCGCAAAGAACACGTAGTCGTCCGTTCCCTGGATCTTGCCAAACACCGAGACCAGGGCTGCCTCGTTGCCGTTTCCTATGTAGTACTTGCGGCCATCGGCCCGATAGCTCCCGTCTGTCTGCGGGGCCAGCGTCATCTCACTGGAGTACAGGTCGGCCCCGTGCGCCTTCTCGGACAGTCCAAAGGCGAAGATGGCGCCGCCCTCGAGCAGCTCGGCGGCCCGGTGCTTGACCGCGTCGTTGCCGCTCATCCAGATCGGTCCCAGCCCGAGCACCGAGACCTGCCACGTGTACCAGTACGGGAGGCCGTAGAAGCCGAGGATCTCGGCAAACTCGCAGATCCGCCACGAGTCCCAGCGGGCGTCGTCGGCACCGTATCCGGCAGGCGTGCACATCGTGGCGAAGATGCGCTCCCGCTTTACGAAATCGAGGAAGTCCGCGTACCACACGGCCGCGTGATCGTCCTCCTTGAGGCGCTGCTTTCCCTTCGCTTCGAAGAAGCTGATGGTGTCGAGCATTACCTCCCGGGAGCGTTCATCGGGATAGGCGCGGTCGTGTTTGTGGGGATGGAAGAGGATCATCGGGGCCGTCCTGGTCGTGATGCGTCCAGCCTAGGAATGAGCGGAGACGGCTTTGGCATGCGTACTATCGCACTATGGACGATCGAGACTTCGAACATCTACGCCGGGCCATCGGCGTATCGCAACTTGCTCGCGAGAACGGCAACCATCCCTTTGGAGCGACGCTCGTCAACGCCGATGGCGCGGTCGTCACCGAGGCGGAGAACACGGTTACAACCGGGTCCGACCCGACCGGCCACGCCGAGACCAATCTGGTCCGCAAGGCGGGGGCGCTCGGGGTCGACGATCTGTCCTCGTACACGCTGTATTCGAGTTGTGAGCCGTGCGCCATGTGCTCGGCCGCCATCTTCTGGGCAGGGATCGGCCGGGTGGTGTATGCCCTGTCCAACGACGAGTTGATCGCGATGATCCCGCCCGATTCGGACGGACCTGCACTCGGCCTTACCTGCCGTGAGGTGATCGCCGCCGGCAACCGGCCGATTGCCGTCGACGGCCCCGCCCTGGAAGACGAAGCGGCCGTCCCCCACGAGCGGTTCTGGGCATGAAGAAGGGACCCCGTTTCCGGGATCCCTTCTCCTAGCTAGTGGTGCCCTTTTGGAGAGGGCGGTTGGTGGACGGTCAGCTGCAGCCCTTGCTGTCACCGCAGTTCATGCAGCGGTAGCAGGAGCCGTTCCGGACGGTGATGTGACCACAGGTGTCACACAACGGTGCGTCACCCATGTTCGATGCCAGCGCAGCCTGCACGGAGCTGGTCTGGGCATCGGTTGTCATCACCGCCGTTGACGGAGCAGCGGCCTGTCCATTGGTGGCGCCAGCGCTGGTGCCATTGGTCGGTTTGATGGTGGGCGATGCCACCGGTTCACCGGCCGGCTCGACGACTTCGGCATCGACGAAAGCAGCCGCCTTGGCCTGGGCGGCGATGTCGTCCTCCATCTGTGCTTCCTCCAGGCCGAGCTGCTGGCCCGTCTGGGTAGCAATGCCCTTGGGCGGTTCGGGTAGCGCCCGGGTCTCGGTCGGCGGTACCTGGACCAGATCGTTGCGGCCCAGGTATTCCATGCCGAGGGCCCGGAACACGTAGTCGACGATCGAGTTGGCCATCTTGATGTTGGGGTGCCCCTCCACCATGCCGCGCGGCTCAAAGGTCTGGAAGGTGAACGTGTCGACGAACTCTTCCAGCGGCACCCCGTACTGCAGGCCCTTGCTCACCGCGATGGCAAAGCACGACAGCACACCCCGGAGGGTGGCGCCTTCCTTGGCCAGGTCGATGAACAGCTCCCCGAGGGTGCCGTCCTCATACTCACCGGTCCGCACGAACAGCTTGTGGCCGCCGACGCGGGCCTCCTGGGTGAACCCGGTCCGGCGGGCGGGAAGCAAGAACCGGGGTCGGCTCATGCCCTGATAGGCCATCGTCGGCGACATGCCGGGCGCGAAATGCACCGGGGGTGCCGCCCCGGTGACGATGCGGGCCTCGTCTTCCAGTGCTTCCGGCAGCCCCTCGAGCTCGTCGTCGGGGTGCTCGCCTTCGTCACTGGTTGCCGACAGCGGCTGGGAGGCCTTCGAGCCGTCCCGGTACAGTGCCATGGCCTTGAGCCCGAGCTCGGCGGACAGCATGTAGCTCTCCTCGATGTCCTCGACGGTCACCTCGTTCGGCATGTTGATCGTTTTCGAGATCGCGCCCGAGATGAACGGCTGCGCCGCCGCCATCATCTTGATGTGGCCGTTGTGGTGGATCAACCGCTCGCCGTACTTGCCGTTGCGGTTGGCCGTGTCGAACACCGGAAGGTGCTCGTCCCGCAGATACGGGGCCCCTTCGATGGTCTGGCGGCCGCACACCACGTCGTTGGCGGCGCGGATGTCGTCGCCGGAGAACCCGAGCGCCCGCAACATGTCGAAGTCAAAGGACGTGTACTCCTCCTCCGAGAAGCCGAGGCGCTGCATGGTCTCCTCACCCAGCACGAACACGTTGAACGCGTGCTTCAGCTCGAACACGCCGGACAGGGTCTGCTCCACCTTGCGGAGGTCGTCCGGGGTGAATCCCTTGGAGGTGAGGCTGGCCCGGTTGACTCCGGGCGCCCCGAGCAGCGTCATCGTGCCGACCACGTAGTCGACGATCTCGTCGACTTGGTCCCGGCTGTAGCCGAGGTGGCGCAGGGCGGGTGCGATCGACTGGTTGGCGATCTTGAAATACCCACCGCCCGCCAGCTTCTTGAACTTGACGAGCGCAAAGTCGGGCTCGACGCCGGTGGTGTCGCAGTCCATCTGCAAACCGATGGTCCCGGTCGGGGCCAGTACCGTCGCCTGGGCATTCCGGAATCCGTGCTGCTCGCCCAGGTTGAGGGCGTTATCCCACACCAGCTGGGCGGTCTGAAGCAGATCGGCGGGAGCCACCTCGGGGTCGATGCCCATCACAAAATGGCTGACGCCCTCGTACTCCTCCCGGTCGGCGTTGTAGGCCGCCTGTCGGTGATTGCGGATCACTCGCAGCATCGATTCCCGATTCTCGGGATACTTGGCGAACGGGCCGAGCACCGAGGCCATCTCCGCCGAGGTGGCGTAGGAATGGCCGGTGAGGATGGCCGTGAGGGTGCCGGCAATCGCCCGGCCCTCATCGGAGTCGTACGGAATGCCGGTCCGCATCAGCAGCGAGCCGAGGTTGGCGTAGCCCAGGCCGAGCGTCCGGTAGTTGAACGATCCCTCGGCGATCTCCCGCGAGGGGAACTGGGCCATGGTCACCGAGACCTCGAGCACGATCGTCCAGAGCCGGATGGCGTGCAGGTAGGCGTCGATGTCGAAGGCCTGCTCCTCATCGTCGTAGAACCTCACGAGGTTGAGGCTGGCCAGGTTGCACGCCGTGTTGTCGAGGAACATGTACTCCGAGCACGGGTTGCTGGCCCGGATCGGCCCCTCGGCCGGAGAGGTATGCCACTCGTTGATGGTGGTGTCGAACTGCACACCGGGGTCGGCACACGACCAGGCGGCTTCGGCGATCTGGCGCCACAGGTCGCGGGCTTTGACCTTCTTGACGACCTCGCCGTCCTTGCGGGCGGTCAGTGCCCACATCTCGTCGTTGACGACGGCCTTGATGAAATCGTGGGGGACGCGGACCGAGTTGTTCGAGTTCTGGCCGGACACCGTCTGATAGGCCTCACCGTTGAAGTCGGAGGGGTACCCGGCGGCGATCAGGGCGCGCACCTTGTTCTCCTCTTCCATCTTCCAGCTGATGAACTCTTCGATGTCGGGGTGATCGAGGTCGAGGATGACCATTTTGGCGGCGCGCCGGGTGGTGCCGCCCGACTTGATAGCGCCGGCCGCCCGGTCACCGATCTTGAGGAACGACATGATGCCGGAGGACTTGCCGCCGCCGGACAAGGCTTCTCCTTCGCCACGGATCTTCGAGAAGTTGGTCCCGGTTCCGGAGCCGAACTTGAACAGGCGCGCCTCGCGCATCCACAGATCCATGATGCCGCCGTCGTTGACGAGGTCGTCTTCCACCGCCTGAATGAAGCAGGCGTGAGGGGCGGGGCGGGTGTAGGAGTCGTCCGACAGCACCGACTCACCGGTGGCGGGGTCTACGTACCAGAACCCCTGCGCCGGGCCGGTGAGACCGTAGGCGTAGTTCAGGCCAGTGTTGAACCACTGGGGCGAGTTCGGCGAGGCGATCTGATGGAGGAGCATGTAGGCCAGCTCGTCGTGGAACGCCGAGGCGTCTTCGTCGGATGCGAAGTAGCCGTTGTCGGAGGCCCAGGCGGTCCAGGTGGCCGCCAGGCGGCCGATGGTCTGGCGGGCTGAGCGCTCCGGGCCGAGCACCGGGCTGCCGTCGTCGTTGAGTAGCGGCGCACCCTCATCGTCGAGCTGGGGGACGCCGGCCTTGCGGAAGTATTTCGACACGATGATGTCGGTTGCGACCTGCGACCAGCTGGCCGGCACCTCGGCGCCGATCATCTCGAAGACGACGGAGCCATCCGGGTTCGTGATCCGGGAGTCGCGGCGATCCCACTCGAGGGAGTCGAACGGATCCTCGCCCGACCGTGTGAATCGGCGGGGGATTTTCATGCCTTCCTTGAGCGCCGCATCCGTCATCCATTCCTCCTCGAGTCGTCTTTGTGTGGTCGTGTGGGCCCCTGAAAGGCCGTCTGGTGCAACCCCGGGCCACTAGGCATCGGTATCGCTAACCACAACATGTTGTGGTTGGGCTGGCGAGCTACCACATCATGTTGCGATGGACCCGCGATGATAATCACAGCGGTGTAGTTACGTCAAGGGTATTACACGTATGTGACACAAAACGCGAAAGAAACCCCTATCGCGTTGGGAAGTGTGCGGGCTCGGGGAGTGCCGCCGACCATATCGACGCCTCCCCGGGTCGCGGAAACGAGATAGGGAGGGGCGCGAAAAGATCCGGTCGACCGTCAACGGTCAACTGTCAACGGCGCCCGTCAATCGGCTGGAGGGCAGGCTTCGGGCGGGAGTTCGATGGGGACGTCCAGGTCGCGCAGTTCGGAACGGGTGAGGGTTCGTTCCCAGTCGAAATCGGTCGATACGCGTACGAGATCGTCGGGACCCATGTTGACGATTCCGGCGAGGCGCGTGACCTGGTCTGGCGGAACCGTCTCACTCCACAACTTCCCGCGGTAGGCCGTCTCTGCTTCACCGCCCACGAAGGCAACACCGGGCTGTAGATGAGCCGTGATGATCCGGACCGATGCCGGGCACCCGTGCACCACCGCCACATCGTCCATCGTCGAGCAGGCTGAGAGCACCAGCGCACAGCCGACCGCCACTAACGCAAGGTTCTTCACACTCTCCTCATCGGCACCCCGTGCCTCCCTCCGTAGCCGGGCCATTGACCACCGACCACTGACCACTGACCAACTGAGGCGTAGCCTCGTCCCATGGTCCGCATCACGAGTCGCGACAAGGTCATGTTCCCGGGCATCACCAAGGGCGAGCTGATCGATTACTACGAATCGGTCGCTGATGGGATGCTCGAGCATCTGGCCGGCCGGCCACTCACGCTGGAGCGATTTCCGAGCGGCATCGGAAAGCGGGGATTCATGCAGAAGAACTCCCCCGACTACTTTCCGGACTTCATCGAGCGGTTCTCGATGGACAAGAAGGACGGCGAGACGCTTCACCCGGTCATCGACTCAGCCGACGGGCTGATCTATCTCGCCAATCAGAACACCATCACGTTTCACGCCCCGGTCTTCTCAGCCGCCAACCCGGAGTCGCCGGACCGGCTCATCTTTGATCTCGATCCTTCGCCGGGCCGGACTGATACGGCCCGGCAGGCCGCCCGGACCATCAAGGAGTTTCTCGATCTGCTCGAACTGCCCGGGTTTCTCATGTCTACCGGATCGAAGGGCTATCACGTGGTGACCCCGCTCGATGCCACCGACTCCTGGACGGCTCTGTCTGAGACGGCACAGGGGATCGCTCGCTTGGCCGTCGCCCACGACCCCGATGCGCTCACCCTCGAGTTCCAGAAGAAGAACCGGGGCGATCGGGTGTTCGTCGACTGGCTGCGCAACGGCTTCGGGGCCACTGCGGTCGCCCCCTGGTCGGTGCGGCCCCGCCCCACTGCACCGGTCGCCATGCCGCTGGACTGGGATGAGCTGGACTCCACCGAGCCGGATGCCTGGACGATCGCCGATGCCCCCGATCGGGTAGGGGGCCGCCCCTGGGCCGCCTACGACGAGTCGAAGGCGAACCTGGGCGTTGCCCATCCTTCGGTCATGAAGCTGCTCGAGACCGCCGGCCTGGAGCTGCACAGCTTCGACCGCTTTCGGAGCTGACCTCGTGAGCGACGGGCTGCCGCGGGGACGCCTGGCCCTGCTCGGAGTCGTCACAATCGGCGCCTACGGTGCCTGGTTCTATTCGTTCGGCGTCCTGCTCGACCCGATCATCGAGGACACCGGCTGGAGCGAGGCGGCGCTCACCGGGGCCTATGCACTCAGCCTGTTGCTCGGCGGGATCGGTGGTCTGGGCGGTGGATGGCTGCTGGACCGCTTCGGTAGTCGTCTCGTCTTCGCCGCCGGGGCGGCGCTGACGATGGCGTCGTTCGTGGCGGCGGCGGCGGCCCAATCGGTGGCCGTATTCACGGCCGCCGGGGCCGTGGCGGGAGGATCGCTGGCCGCCCTCGCGTTCTACCACGTCACCCAGACCGTCGCCGTTCGCATCGCCCCGGCCGACCCGAATAGGGCCATCGCGGTGCTGACCATCTGGGGAGCCTTCGCCAGCGTGCTGGCGATCCCGGCTGCGGCCTGGCTCGAGGCCCGCTTCGGCTGGCGGACGGCACTGGTGGTCCTCGGGGCGTTCGCAACGACGTCCCTGCTGGCTGCGGCAGTGTCGGTTCCGACGCCCGGTATGCCGGGCCGGCAATCGAGCTTGGCGGCGATCCGCGCCCGGCTCGGCAACACCTATGTGCGCCGCTTTCTGTTTGCGCAGGCCGTCGGGGGGATGACCGCATCGGTGATCATCGTGTACCAGGTACCGGCTATGACCAGTGCCGGCCTCTCGATCGGACTGGCGTCGACGATCGGTGGCTTGCGCGGCCTCGCCCAGCTGGGTGGCCGCCTCCCGTTGGCGCCGCTCGTGTCCGCGATCGGGGTCGGTCGGAGCATGCAGCTCGCCTACGTCGTTCTGGCACTCGGGGGAGTGCTGCTGTCGGTGTCCGGGACACTCCTCCCGGCCGTCCTGTTTGCCATCTGCGCCGGATTCGGGATTGGTGCACTGTCGGCGCTGGCCGGGATGTACACCGCCGAGGTATTCGACTCGGACAGCCTCGGTACCGCCATGGGCTTCACGTCCCTCGTGTTCGGTGCCGTCGGCGCGGCCGGCCCGGCACTGGCCGGCTGGACCGCCGAGGTCAGCGGCTCGCGGGCCTGGCCGGTTCTCGGCGCGGCCGCCCTCGCTGCGATCGCCGCCGGCGTGATCAAGCCGGTGGAGGGCTGATCCGCCTCAGTCGAACAGCTGGCCTTGCGGGTCGGGGCGGCGGTAGCGGGGCTCGGTGATCTCGGGGATGGTGTCCATGAACGCCCAGCTCTTGCGATGGATGGGGCTCGGACCGAGCTCGGCCAGGCCGGCCTGGTGGTGCGGTCCCCGGTAACCCTTGTTGTTCTCGAAGTTGTAGCCCGGAAACCGGATCGCCATCCGGCGCATGATGCGGTCCCGGGTCACTTTGGCGAGGATCGAGGCCGACGCCACCGACAGGCACACCGCGTCGGCCTTGATCAGCTTGCGGGTCCGGCCGCCCACGAAGTCCCAGTTGCCGTCGATGATGGCAATGTCGTGGCTGACCCCGAGCTGGTCGAGTGCCCGCCGGGCGGCCACCTTCTGCGCCTCGGACATGCCGTACCGGTCGCACTCCCAGTGCGAAGCGTGGCCGACCGCCCAGGCCTCCACCCAGTCGGCCACCCGGTCGAACAGGGCCTCACGCTCCTCTTCCCGGAGCATTTTTGAGTCGCGCACCTTGTAAATGCGGCGGTCTTTGGGAATGACGGCCGCCCCGACACTGATGGGCCCCGCCCAGGCGCCGCGGCCCACCTCGTCCACTCCGACGACGATCTGATAGCCACGGTCCCACAGCTCCCGCTCCTGGGTGAGGCCGGGGGACTTGCGCTTGATCGCCTTGCGCAGCTTGGGAACTGTGCCGGTGGTCATGATGGCGAGCGTACCAGTGCCCGGCGTAGTCTCAGGCCATGCCGAGCCGCCTCGACCGGATCCGGGCGTTGTGCCTGGCCCTGCCCGAAACAGTCGAGCGTGAAACCTGGGGTCACCCGACCTTCCGGGTGCGCGACAAGATCTTCGCCTCATGTGGGGAAGAGGCGGCCACTGTCGGCTTCAAGGCCGATCCCGCCGAGGTCGACGCCCTGCTCGGCGACCCCCGCTTCGAGCGCTCGGCCTACGTCGGGCGCTACGGGTGGCTCACCATGATGCTGGTCGAGCCGATCGACTGGGACGAGGTCGACGAGCTGATTCGCAGCTCTTACCTCCAGATTGCTCCACGAGGACTCGCTGCCCGGATCGACTGAGTCGGCCAATTTACGTTCTCTTTGCGTTTCTGTACGTAGGTCTGCGAGGCCGCCGTCGAAAGACTCCTCACACAAGAGGAGAGCTTGATGAAGAAACTGATCACCGTCCTGACCATTGCCGCCAGCGTCGTTGGCGTCTCGGCCGCCCCGGCTGCCGCTTCTGCGAACGCCCCCGCCTGCCCGGCGACCGGCGACTACGTCGTGAAACTGACGCACCGTCAGTTGCTCGGATGGAACGACACCGAAAACCGCCTCGGACCCTTCCCGGTTGAAATCCCGGCCGGCACCTACCAGCTCACGCTGGCGTCCTACGATGACCACTCTGTGAAGCCCGGACAGGGTCACACCCAGCCGGCCGAGGTCTGGTCGTTGTCCTTTGAGGGCGCGTCCAGCACTCGTATTGCCAGCAGTGCCATAACCCCGGACCTTCCAGCCGACCAAGATCTCGCGGTGTTCGCCCTGGGCACGATCGAGCTGGGCGCTGATGCCGTCCAGGTCGTCGCCGAGCACGGCTTCTTCGATGCCTACAACCCCAACTCGGTCGTCCCCTTGTGTGCCGCCCTCACGGCGGTGGCCCCCGCCACACTCGGGACCACGGCCTCCCTCCCGGCGCCGGTGCCTCCTCCGGCTCCGTCCGCTGCTTCCGCCACCATTGCAGCGGAGCCCGCCCCGGTCTCCGGATCGGCGACTGCTTCTGATCCGACAGCAGTTGCCGATCCGGCGCCGGCGGCCGGAGTGCCGGCCGCGGCGGTCAAGGGGATCAGTGTCTCGGTGCAGCCACAGCTCACCGAGCTGCCGAACACCGGGGTGCACTCCACCGTTGCCCTCGTGGCCTGCGCGGCACTCGCGCTCGGGCTCGGGTTGCTGCGGATGGCGCCCGTGGCCCACACCGAAATGGGAGCCTGACGGCCGAAACCGGATGCGCGGCGGCGGCCCCCGGCGTCGGTCGGTCGAAACGTTGTACCGACTGGAAGCAACCGGTAGGGTCGCCGCATGGAGCGTCCCATCCTGATGATCGAGGACGAGCCGGTGTTCTCAGAACTCGTCACCCGGACGTTCGCCAGCGAGGGTTACGAGGTCGTCGTGGAGGACACCGGCCGCGGCGGACTCGAGGCGTTTGCCCGGTTAAACCCGCAGGTGGTGATCCTCGACCTGCGGCTGCCGGACATGAGCGGCTTCGACGTGTGCCGCACCATACGCTCAACCTCAATGGTGCCGATCGTCATTCTCTCCTCCCAGGCCGACGAGATGAACAAGGTGCTCGGGCTGGAGTTGGGCGCCGACGATTACGCCACCAAGCCGTTCTCGCCTCGTGAGTTGCTGGCGCGGGTTCGGGCGATCAAGCGACGGGTCGGCGATCAGACAGACCCGCAGCGAATGATCGAGCTCTCCGGGTACGAGATCGACATGGCGCGGCGCGAGGTTCGCCGCCATGGAGATGTCATCGAGCTAACCGCTCGCGAGTTCGACCTGCTACGTCACCTGGTTCGTCACATCGGGGCGGCGGTTTCGCGACAGGACCTGTTCGAGCGGGTCTGGGAGCAGGAGTTCATGGGTCGGTCACGTACCGTCGATGCCCACGTAGCCGCCGTTCGCAAGAAGCTCCCCGATCTCTCCATCACGACTCTGCGGGGGATCGGCTACCGGCTCGAGTCCGCCTAGCCACCGGCGCGAAGAGCGGCAATTTCGGCAAGTACGAGCGGGAGGGCGTGCTCGACACGTCGGAACTGTGCATCGAGCGCATTGCTCGTGTGGTCGGCGTCGTACTCGACCTGACGGGCCAGCTTCGCCAGCGCCGTCGCCCCCACCTGGCCGCTCAATGATGCGAGGTCGTGGGCGTGGTGGGCTGCGTCGGGTCGGGCTCCGGCGGCGACCGCCCGTCCCAATGACCCGGTCAACTCGGGTGCCCGCTCGAGATACGCGTCGAGGACCAGCTCGACCAGGCTGTGGTCGCCCGTTTCGGCCAGCAGGCCGTCGAGAACGGACCGATCGACGGTCAGCGAGGTCATGCGGCTTCGGGCAGACTCTCCAGGACGCCGGCCAGCTGGCTCAGGGCGAGCGGCTTGGTGAGAACGGCGTCGATGCCGGCCGCCCGATACCGCTCGTTGTCGTCCATCATCGCTGAAGCGGTGACGGCGACGACAAAGGGCTGGTGCACATCGTCACCGAGGGCCCTGATCCGCTCGGTCGCTTCGACGCCATCGACTCCTGGCATCCTGATGTCCATCAGGATCACGTCGTAGTCGCCCTCTCGCACTAGGCCGACCACTTGTTCGCCGTCTTCGGCTACGTCGGCAGTCAATTCCAGCTGCTCGAGGAAGGCAAGCAAGACCTTTCGGTTCACGAAGTTGTCCTCGGCAACCAGAATGCGCATGTTGGTGTTCATGCCCGGTACCTCGGTCCCCGGCGGTTTTAGCTGAAGGTGTTTCCCGGGCAGTTCTGTAAAGAACCCGCGAAATTGTTCACGCCCTGCGTAAGCACTACTCGGTCGAGCGGGTCCGCCTCCGATAGGTCACCGAGACCCAAACGAGGAGACGCAATTATGAACATCCGCACACTGCTCGGTCTGACCGCACTGCTGATCGGCGTTCTGACCGCTACCGCCATGCCCTCGCTGGCCGGGTTGGCACTGGCCGATGCCCGACCCGACCCCGTCGTGCTGATCGACACCGGCGTGGTAGTCGACGAGTCACGCAACGTGGCAGTCAGTGCCTACTCGGTTTCACTGCCCTCCGACTGACGGTCAAGTCGACCCGCAGATTCACCGATAGCCGGGGTGGACATGAGATTCTCGATACGCCAGCTGATCGGGGCGATTCTCGTCCTGTTCATACTCGCCGAGGTCGTGACATTCATCTCGATATCCCGAAGCACGGAATCGGAGGTGCTCGCCGGCATGCGGCAGGTCATGGACAACGTGGCCGCCCAGTCGAGTGGGCAGTCCGAGTCGTTCTTCGATGCCTCCGAGAGTGTTGCCGCCCTGACGGCCGCAACCATCGAGGACGGGTTGGTAACAGGTGAGGATGGCCTCGAGCTGTTCTTTCTCGAGGCGCTGCGAGCCAATCCCGCGCTCTCGGGTGTTTTCTATGGGCAAGCCAACGGTGACTTCTTCTTCGTGAATCGAAGTGACCGTTTCGAGGAAGGCGGGTTTCGGACCAAATGGATCGACCACGCCGGCGGCCAGCGAACCGTCTCCCTGACCTGGCGGAGCGGTCACGGCGACCTCGTGCACACGGCGGTAGATCCGGACGACGCGTACGACCCCCGCACTCGTCCCTGGTTCGAGCAGGCGGCAGCGGTGACAAACCCTATCTGGACCGACCCGTACGTGTTCTTCTCCGCGCAGGTCCCGGGCGTCACGACAGCAGTCGCCGTCCGGGACGAAGCCGGTGAGCTGGCCGGAGTGGTGGGGGTCGACGTCGAGCTGGCGGCGCTGTCGGAGTTCCTCGGAGGTTTGCAGCTCGGCGCCGGCGGGTCTGCGTTCATCGTGACATCCGACGGAGCGCTGGTGGCACTACCCGATGCCGGGAGACTGCCGGTGCCCGACGACCAGGGCGGGCTCCGTCTCGTGAGTATCTCCGAGGCGGGCGGCTCGGAAGCGGCCGCCACCTTCGCGGCCTTCGGCGACCCGGCGAGCCTGTCGGGCCCGGGAAACGAGCTCATTGAGTTCGAGTGGGACGGCACCAGACGGTGGGCCGTCTTCGAGACTCTCCCCTCAACGGGCTGGACGCTCGGCGTGCAGGTCGACGAAGGCGATTTCGTTGGCGGGATTCGCAGCATCAGCCAGCGCAATGCCGTCATAACACTGCTCGCCACCGGGCTATTCGTCGTGCTCGGCGCCGGACTGGTGCGAAATGTCACGCAGCCGCTTCAAGCGCTGCGGCGGCGTGCCGCGGCGGTGAAGCAGGGCCGACTGCAACCGGGACCCCCGGTGCCGACACGCATACGCGAGCTGCGCGCCACCGCTCGAGCGTTCGATGCGATGGTCGAGGGCCTGCGGTTGCACGAGCGTCACAACATCGAGTTGCGGGACAGCCTGGAGGACCGGGTGGCAGATCGCACCGCCGAACTGACCCGCGAAGTCGCCGAGCGGCAGGCCGCCGAAGCGTCGGCCGACGACGCCAACCGGGCCAAGTCGGCCTTCCTGGCCAACATGAGCCACGAGATGCGCACCCCGCTCAACGCCGTTCTCGGGCTCACTGAGTTGATGAAGATGGAGGCGCTCGGGCCGATGGGAGATCCCCGGTATGGCGAGTATGCGAGCGACATACACGAGGCCGGCACCCATCTGCTGGCTCTCATCAACGACATCCTCGATCTCGCCCGCATCGAAGCGGGCAAGCTGGAACTGACCGAGGAATCCGTCGAGCTGGCGGAGGCGGCCGCCACTGCCGTGCGGATGGTTTCTCATTTTGCCGACCAGCGCGGCGTGACGATTAGCTCTCGGGTCCCCGCGGCGCTCGGCTCGATCTGGGCGGATGATCGCCGGGTTCGCCAAATGATCATCAACCTCGTGAACAACGCAGTGAAATTTACGCCGGCGGGAGGGACGGTCGATGTGACTGCGGCTGAGGCCGTCGACGGTTCGGTGTCGATTTCCGTGGCCGACACCGGCATCGGCATGTCCCCGGATGAGATTGCCGTGGCCATGACGCCGTTCGGTCAGGTCGAAACGTCCGAGTCGGCAACCGAGGCCGGGTCCGGGTTGGGTATTCCCATCACCCGTCGGCTCATCGAAGCCCACGGCGGGACACTGCAGATCGAGAGCGAACCCGGCAGCGGGACCACGGTGAGCCTGTCATTCCCGGGATGGCGCCGCGGCGAGCCGCTCGCCGATAGCGCGTGATCTGGTCGGCCTAGCCTTGCCACATGAGCAGGTTCGAGCTCACGGCGGCGTGAGGGCCACGGTCATCGGCGCCGGCGTCATCGGGCTCACGACCGGCATCCGATTGCGGGAGGCCGGCGTCGATGCCCATATCGTGGCGGCAGAGCCGCCGGCCGATACGGTTGCGTCGTCTATGGCAGGCGCCATCTGGTACCCCTACGGCGATTCGGCCGGCACCCGGGAAGCGGCCTGGGGCCGCCGCTCGCTCGAAATCTTCACCGCCCTGGCCCAGGGTGGGACCCCCGGCCTCGTCGTGCGGGACATGCTCGAGCTGCGTTACGAGCCCAGCCCGGATCCGTGGTGGGCCGACCCGGCTCTCGGGTATCGCCGCTGCGAGCCCGTCGACCTCGCCGGCGGCTACGCCGACGGTTACATCCAGCAGACGGTTGCCATCGACGTCGTGCCCACCCTCGGCGTGCTGGAAGGTCGCTTCCGCGAGCTGGGCGGGACCATCGAGTTGCGGCGGCTCTCCCGCTTCGCCGACGCCACCGCACCCGGAGAGCTGGTCATCAACTGCGCAGGTGTCGGCGCAGGCGAGTTGGCCGCCGACCAGCTGGTCCATCCGATTCGCGGGCAGGTGGTTCGGGTTCGGGGCGAACCGGTCGACCGGATCACCATGGTCGACGGGGGGCCGCTCGGGTACGCCTACGTCATGCCGCATAGTGATGAGTGCGTCGTTGGCGGCACCCGCCAGCCGGGGGTGTGGGACCGCACCCCCGACGATGCCGTCACCGAGCAGTTGCTGGAGACGGCGGCCACACTGGAACCGGGGCTGCGCAACGCCGAGGTGATCGGTGTGAAGGTGGGTCTGCGGCCCGGCCGCGGCGAAGTGCGAGTAGAACGGGAGGGCGACGTGATTCACAACTACGGTCATGCCGGCAACGGCTGGTCGCTGTCGTGGGGGTGCGCCGAGACCGTCGTCGAGCTGGCCACTGCCCCCCGATGAAGGCTTACCGATCCTTCACGCGGTGGATCGGAAGTGTGCGGCTGGTTCGGCCAATCCTGGCCTGGCTGGTACCCCGGATCGACACTGTGTTGCTGCGGTGGGGCGGGCGGATCACGCCGTTCCCGACGATGCTGCTCACGACCACCGGTGCAGCCACCGGCCAACCTCATCAAGCCCCGCTGTGGTTCCTGGCCGAGCCGGGCTCCTACATTGTGCTGGCATCCAACTTCGGCCGCCGGGAACCGGACTGGTCCTGCAACCTTCGGGCGGAGCCGAGCTGTCGCGTAGCGCTAGATGGCACCGAGATCGCCGCAGCCGCCGAGCTGGTGGGTGACGAGCAATGGGACGGCTATTTCGAACGGTTCGCCGAGTTCTATCCGACCTATCGGGACTATGTCGCCGACCGGCGGGCTCCGATGTGGCGGCTGGTTACCGGGACGGAACGCTAGACGGCCTCGGTGGACCGGTCGGCGGCGGCCGGCACCCGGCTCACATCGATCGCCCGCTCCATCTCGATGTGGAACTGGCGGCGAGCACGGACACCGCCCACGACCAGCCCGAGAGTGGTCGCCAGCCCCGCTACGGCCACCAGGATCAGCGTGACGGTGGTGCTCGTCGAGTAGTCGGCCATGAACAGGCCGAGGATCGCTCCAGCGGTGATCATCCCGGCCACCAGGCTGCCCCACAGGTGGGCGCGCGGCGGAGGGGGAGGGGTGTAGGGCACTACCAAAAGTGCGCGTTGCTCCCTGTCCACCATCCTGAAAGACCCCTTACGTCGTTCCCGATGGAGATTGGCAAGCAGGCCGGGCATGGCCAAGTCAGCAGCTGGGATTTATTTCGCGACTGTGAACGTCGGCCGGTAGCTCTACCATCGGGGGATGCGTGTCGCCGTCATCGGAGCCGGAAGCTGGGGTACCACCGTGGCTGCGCTCGCCAGCCAGTCGGCCGAGGTGCGGCTCTGGTCCCGCCGGCCGGAACTGGCCGAGGCCATCAACACCACCGGTCGCAATCCGGACTACCTCGCCGAATACCCCCTCCCCGAGGCGCTGCGAGCCACCGCCGACCTCGGTGAAGCGCTCGACGGTGCCGATGCGGTCGTCCTCGGTGTCCCCTCCCATGGCCTGCGGGCCGTTCTCATGCAGGCGGGCCCGCAGATCGAACCGGCCATACCGGTGATCAGCCTGACCAAGGGGCTCGAGGCTGGAACCAACATGCGGATGACGCAGGTGATATCCGATGTGCTGCCCGACCACGACCCCGCCGGAATCGGGGTTCTGACCGGACCGAACCTGGCCCGGGAAATCATGGAGGGGCAGCCGGCGGCGTCGGTGATCAGCGTCCCGAGCGAGGACATCGCCACCGTGCTCCAGTCGGTGTTCATGACGCCGACGCTGCGGGTGTATTCCAACACCGACGTCGTGGGCTGTGAGATCGCCGGGTCGCTCAAGAATGTGATGGCGCTCGCCGCCGGTATGGCGCACGGCCTCGGCTACGGCGACAACTCGATGGCAACGCTCATCACCCGGGCGCTGGCCGAGCTCAGCCGGCTCGGACAGGCCATGGGGGGAAACCCGGCCACGTTCGCCGGGCTGGCCGGCATGGGGGACTTGATTGCGACCTGCGTGAGTCCGCTGTCCCGCAACCACCGGGTGGGCATCGCGCTGGGGGAGGGCCGTTCCCTCGAGGAGATCATCTCGGAGATGAACATGGTGGCCGAGGGCGTGAAGACCACCCCGGTCGTTGTGGAACTGGCTCGCTTCCATGATGTCGATATGCCGATCGCCTTTCAGGTGAACGAGGTCCTGAACGGTCAGCCGGTCGGCGAGATGCTTACCCGGCTCATGGGCCGGCCCCCCAAGGCCGAAGGGGAGTAGCCGGTTACTCCGCCGTGGGGTGCAGCGGAGCGGGGAGGAAGACGGCTCCGGAGCCCCGGGCAGCCACCACGTCCTGCGGATTGCTGAGGCGGCAGCGCTGCAAGCTCAGGCAACCGCATCCGATGCAGCCGTCCAGCCCGTCGCGGAGACGCTCGAGCGCTTCGATCTCCTCGTTGAGCCGTGCCCGCCAGGAACGGGAGATCTTTGCCCAGTCCGCCTTGGTTGGGTTGCGCCCGGACGGCAGCAAGCTCAGCGCCTCCCGGATCTCCTCCAACGTGAGGCCGACGTGGCGGGCGGCGGCGATGAACGCCAGGCGGCGTAACTCGTGACGTTCGAAGCGCCGCTGACCGCCGCCGGTGCGCGTCGCCTCGATGAGGTCCTCGCGCTCGTAGTAGCGCAGGGCGGACGCGGTGAAGCCGCTGCGCCGGGCGGTTTCGCTGATCGTGAGCAGGTCTTCCATGTTTCTTCGAAAATCCCTTGACTTGAAGTCAACTTTAAGTTGTACGGTATCTCTATTCGGGACAGAACACAAGTCGAAACGGAGGTTGCCATGCCAAACGCACTCATCACCGGAGGATCGCGGGGATTCGGAAGGGAGCTGGCCCGGGCCCTCGGAGAAACCGGCTGGACCGTAACGATCGATGGCCGGACTGCCGCCACCGTCCGGGAAGCCACCGAGCCCCCTACCGGGAGCCTGCACGGGGTGGTCGGCACGGTTCGCGACCATGACCATCGAGTCGAGCTGGCCCGCCGGGCCGGGGATCTCGATCTCCTCGTCAACAACGCCAGCTCGCTGGGTCCAAGCCCGCTTCGGGACCTGGCCTCCCTAGCGCCGTCCGATCTGCACGAGGTGTTCGACACGAATCTGGTCTCGCCGCTTGCCCTCATCGGACTCTTGCTACCGGGCCTGCGGGCCCGGGCCGGAATTGTCGTCAACATCAGCTCGGATGCCGCCGTTGAGGCATACCCGGGGTGGGGGGCGTACGGGGCGTCGAAGGCGGGGCTAGACCATGCCGGGCTCGTGCTGGCAGCGGAGTTCCCGGATATCGCTGTGTACTCGTTCGACCCGGGTGACATGCGCACCGACATGCACCAGGCGGCATTTCCGGGAGAGGACATTTCCGATCGACCGCTTCCCGAGTCGGTCGTGCCTGCCCTGATGCGCCTGATCGAGACCCGCCCCCCGAGCGGCCGGTACACCGCCGCCCAGATGATGAGCGAGGCCACCTAGTGGTGGCCGGCACGAGTGTGCAGTTCCGGCTGCCGGACGATCGTCTGGCGAGCGCACCTCCGGAGGAGCGCGGTACACCGCGCGACCAAGTGCGGCTGCTGGTGGCCGGTGACGGCGGGATCGCTCACTCCCGGTTCGACCACCTCGCCGAGGTCCTGGGCCCCGGCGATCTGGTCGTCCTCAACACCAGCCCGACGATGCCGGCCGCCCTCCCCGGCAGGCGGCGCGGCCATGCCGTCACCATCCATTTCTCCACCCGCAACGACAACGGTTCCTGGACCGTCGAGCTGCGCCATCAGGATCAGCGGGGCCCGATACTCGATGCCGTAGCCGGCGAGGTCATACAGACGGGGCCGGGCCGGATCCGGCTGGAACAGCCGGCCCCCGGCCAGAAGACCGGTGCTGCCCGGCTGTGGCTGGCACGCATCGAGGGCATTCCCAACCTGGCCCGGCACATGCGGAGGCACGGCGCGCCGATCCGGTACCGCTATGTTCCGCAGCCGTGGCCGCTGGCCGCCTATCAGAATGTCTTTGCCGACCGGTCCCGGTGGCCGGGCAGCGCCGAGATGCCGAGTGCGGGCCGCCCATTCACCACGCGAGTGCTGAAACGGCTCGCGGCGAGCGGGGTCGGCATTGCCCGCCTCGAACTCCACACCGGCGTGTCGTCCCAGGAGTCCGGCGAGCCGCCACAGGCGGAGCGGTTCCGTGTCCCGGCCGGGACGGCTCGCCGGGTGAACCAGGCCCGGCGGGAGGGCGGGCGCATCATCGCCGTGGGCACGACCGTGACCCGGGCCCTCGAGTCCGCGTTTGCCGACGGGGTCGCCCAACCGGCCGCCGGGTGGACCGATCTGGTGCTCGGGCCCACCCGGCCGGCCCAGGTCGTGAACGGGCTGATATCCGGCTGGCACGCACCCGACGCGTCCCACCTCGCGTTGTTGGAGGCCGTGGCGGGGCCGGAGCTGGTGTCGGCCGCCTACGGTGCCGCCCTCGACGGCGACTATCTGTGGCACGAATTCGGTGACTCCTGCCTGTTCTTGCCGCCGATGGATCCGTCCGGCGGCCGGGTGCGGCTATCCGCTGGACTTCCGGAGCAGGCGGGCCGGCAGGGTCACGATGGTGGTGAGGAGCTCGAAGACCCCGCGGAGGGTGATGCCGACGAGCTTCAGTGGGAGCGAGACAAGCCACACGAGCGGCCACAGCAACAGCGCCAGGATCGCCAGCGGAAGCGAAACCACCGCCAGCAGCAGCCACAACACGAGTGTGAACATGGTGGTCCTTTCTGTTGTCGGTATCCATCCTCCCGCGTCTTCTGATTTGTCGGAAGACGTCCGCAGCTTCCGCTCAGGTTCGGGAGAGGATGAGCTGTTTAGGATCCGCTGGTCGATGAAAGAGGAGACCTGAATTGCGACTGACCAATCAGACCCAGCGGATCGCCGCACTACGCAAGATCCCGCTGCTGGCGAGCATGACCCGCACCGTCCTGGGTGAACTCGCCCACCGCGTCGAGGAGATCGAAGTCCCGGCCGGGGCCTATCTGACCCGCCAGGGAGGAGTCGGCACCGAAGCCTACGTTGTGCTGGACGGCAGCTTCTCGGTGCGCCGCCACACCCGGACGGTGGGCACTCGCAAGAAGGGCGATGTGTTCGGCGAGATGTCGCTCATCGATGCCATGCCGCGCACAGCAAATGTCGTCGCCGAGAAGGACTCCTCGGTGCTGGTCGTCCACAAGCGCGACTTTGACAAGCTGATGGAGACGCCCCGCGTGCGCACCCGAGCGCTCCGCAACCTCGCGGGCCGGCTGCGCGATGTCGACGATCGGGTGATGGGCTGAGCAGCCGCCCGCGTCAGGGTGTGCCGATGCCGCCCGGCGTCACCGCCTGCTTGATCTCGCTGAGAGAGCTCAGCAGCTCGCGACTGGCCCACAGCAGGATGAAGAACATGATCACGAGGATGACCACCGTCAACGCCCAGCGGATGCGGTAGCGCATCAGCTGCTTGGGGTCCTCGACGTAGGTGAGCGGAAGTGTGGTCACAGGCCGCTCGGCGCCGGCCCGGTCCGGTCTCCGCAGGCGTCTCGGCCGCCGCTCGGTCCTGGCCGGCTCGGCGATGGTGGCGGCACCGGTTCCGGTCTCAGGGGACCCGACGGACGCCCCGACCGGAAGCGGCGGGGGCTCGATCTCGGCGGATGCCTCTTCGATCAGTTCGGCCAGCTCGCTGTCCATCTCGTCAGCAGATACAGGCTCATCAGCCGAAACAGCGGGGGACTCAGGCACGTCAGCGGTCGCCGGCTCGGTGGGCTCGGGCGGGGATGCCTCAACGACAGGCGCCGGCTGCTGCGGAGCCTCGTCCACCGGCATCAGGTTGATGCCGGCTTCCGGTTTGTTCGGCACCCCGGCGAGCTGGGACAGCATCCCCGGCTCGACCTCGAGCAGCTCGGCAAGCGCCGTGACCTGTTCTGGCTTCGGGATCGCCTGGCCGTTTGACCAGTTGGACACGGTGATCGGCGACACGCCGAGGCCGTTGGCGACGTCCCCGAGTGTCAGCTCGAGCTCCCGGCGACGGGCCGTGATGAATTCTGAAAATGAGCTCTCTGCCACTGCGTCTGCCCCTGGTTGGCGGCCAGAATAGGCTCACGGCCCGGATAGGCCACGATCTTCGGGATAGCGGAACATCTCAAGCGAGACGGCGCCGCCGGCGGGAACATCGCCGATGCCGACCGGGATGACGGCCAGCGCATCAGCTGCCGCCAGGGCCGACAGCACGTTGGAATCCTGGCCGCCGCTGGTGGATGCCCGGGCCCGGCCATCCTCCCAGGTGACCGCAACGCGGACGAAGACCGTCTTGGCCGGATTAGTGGACACCGCTTCATCGAGAACCGCGGGCAGGTGGGGGCGAAACAGGCGGGGAGAGCCCATCATGTGGAGCAGGGCGGGACGCACGAACTGCTCGAAGGCGACGAAGACCGACACCGGGTTGCCGGGCAGGCCGAAGAGCGGTGTGCCGTCGATGATCCCGAAGGCGAATGGCTTGCCGGGCTGCATCGCCACCTGCCAGAACTCGACTCCGCCCAGCTCGCCCAGCACGGCCTTCACGAGGTCGTACTCACCCATCGACACGCCGCCCGACGTCACGATGGCGTCGGCCTCGCGGGACCCCCGGGCGAGCGCGGCGCGAAGCTCATCGGCGTTGTCGCCGACGATGCCCAGGTCGAGGACCTCAACCCCCAGCTCCCGCAAGACGGACACCAGCACCAATCCGTTGGTGCCCCGGATTTGACCCGGCGCCAGCTCGGCAGTCTCGTAGGGGACGACTTCGTCGCCGGTCGATAGGACGGCCACCGTCGGCCGGCGGTAGACCCGGGGCCGGGCGGCTCCCACCGAAGCGAGTACGCCGAGGTGGTTGGGGCCCAGCCGGGTGCCTGCCTGGGCAACCATCGCACCGGCGGCGATATCGCCGCCGGCCCGGCGCACCGAGGTGCCGGCCGGTGCCCCTACCGAAATGGTGACTCGATCGCCGGCTTGCTCGGTGTCCTCCACCCGTATCACCGTGTCGGCTCCCGGCGGCATCGGTGCCCCGGTCATGATCTTGATGGCCTCTCCCGATCCGACCGAGCGGTCCGGTGCCCGCCCCGCCGCCACGTCCTCGACGACGGTCAGGGTGACCGGGACGGCCTCCACATCGGCGGCCCGAACGGCGTAGCCGTCCATTGCCGAGTTATCAAAGGGGGGAATGGGGTGGGTGGCTCGCACATCCTCGGCCAGGACGAGACCGAGGCAATCGGCGAGCGCGGTCTCGACGACCGGGAGGACCCGCACCGTCTCCAACACCTGCCGTTGAGCTTCTTCGAGTGGGCGCATGAAAGGGTCTCCGGTCTCCGGTCGCCGGTCTCCGGCCTGGTCAACTGTCAACGGTCAACTGTCGACGGTCACCGAGCGGTAGCAACGGTATATGTTGCCACGAGTTTGGCGGAGCCAAACTCGCAAGCAGCCCGGAGGGCTGCCGCGGAGGCGGACGGGAATCGAACCCGCCAAGGAGCTTTCACCCCTTCACCAGTTTTGAAGACTGGGGAGCCCACCAGGCACTCAGACGCCTCCCAATGGATGACGGGAGGGTACCGAACCGGAGGGATCGGGGCGGGGCCGAGGTTTGCGATCACGCCGTCGGGGTAACTGACCGTTGATACGAACTGGAAAGGAAATCTCATGGCTTGGCTGAGTGCATTCAAAGGCCTCAAGAAGGTGGGCGTCCCGCCCGTCCTCATCGTGATCGGACTGGCGGCCGTCTTCTTGTACACCCGCACCCGAGACGATTCGACCGCGACGGAAGCTGCTGCTGTCTAGTCGCTGGTCGTTAGTCATTAGTCGTTAGTGGTTGGTCGTTAGAACGCTGCCACGAGTTTGCCGCGGGCAAACTCGAAAGCAACCCGGAGGGTTCCCAACTACATAGGGTGTGATTGTCCGCTACTGTGAGCGATGCAACACGGTTGGGGGGCCCGGGCTATGCCCGGGAACCAGGGCGGAGACTTCCCTATGGCACACGTTCACCTACGTCGCTTCACGACGGTCCTGGCAGCTGCACTTCTCGTCTTCGTCGGCGCCGCGTTCGCCAGCACCGTCGCCCCGACGGACGGGGCGGTGATCGTCGACCTGACGGCAGGCGAATCTGCGGCCGGGCCTGGTGTCTTTCAAGACCCCCTCGTGCCGCTGCGCAACGTGCCGCTCGGCGAGCAGCCCGACACCGCAGCCCGCACCAAGACCACGGCTTCGGTCCAGGCAGGGTCTGCGGCAGCCACCACCCCCGGTCAGTCCCCGGGCAATGACCAGTCGACGCCGCCGCCGACCGGAGCGGTCGCCGGAGCCGTGACGACGACCAGCACCACAATCGGGGGTAGCCCACCGGGGACAACCCCGCCACCGGTTGCGACCACCACCACGACGACGACAACGACCACAACACCGCAGCCATCGAACTCTTCCGGCATGTATCTCTGGGATACGGCCTGGCAGGTTGCCGCCAAAGCCAACAACGACGGCATGGCCCAGTACGTCGGGCGTCTGGCCGCCGCGTCGGGTAGCGGCGGTGCGAACGTGACCGGGTTCCTCTTCTCGGTTGTCAACATCAACCAGGACATCAACACCCCGAACGGGTTCGGCCACACCTTCGGCAGTTTCGACAACCCCAATCCGGAATACCTCAACGACGTGGAAACGCTGATTGCCAAGGCCGCCGGGCAGGGCCTGCGGGTCGGCATCGTCGTGGCATGGGATGGGCCCAACCAGTTTTCGGTTGAGAACGGGGGCCTCAACGCCGGCAATGCCTACGACTACGGCTACCGGATCGCCTCGCAGTGGACCCGGCCCGACTTCGGTTCCCGCTGGGCGGTCTCGGCCTGGGTGCTCGGTGGAGACACCACCAAGGACAACGGCGGCGAACACGGTGCGGTGTGGTCCGAGGTGGCCCGCGGCATCAACGACGCCGAGGCCGCCAACGGGTTCTGGGGAGCGCCCATCCTCTTCCACACCGCTCCCGGCCAGCACTTCAACTACCTGGGGGCGGGCTGGCTGGACGCCCACTCACCCCAGACCGGTCACTGTGCCGACACCGGTACGGCCGTGTCGTGGATGAACGAACTGGCCGCCACCGGTGCCCGGGTGTGGGGCAACGCCGAAGCCCGCTACGAGGGCATCACCTGGAGCTGTAACGGCAACGCCCCCATCACTGCCGATCAGGTGCTGGCCGACGCCAAGGCGATGGGGAGCCTCGGCTTCATGGACAACTTCGTCTACGGCCACGACGACCGGTGGAACTCGAGTTGGCCGGGGGCCAGCGGGCTGTCTGCCGGTGGAGGCGTTTCGGCCGGCCTCCAGAAGGTCCTCGACGAACCGGGGTTGATACGATCTCGGGGTTGACCCCCCGGCCCCCCACATCGAACTGGCTCTCGAGCATCCTCGGGTACGAGGTCGACATCCGCTCGTCGGCCCGGGTGGGTGAGGCCTACGGGCTGGCCAGCGAGATATTCCGGCTCGAGCTGACAGGCGGTCCCGTCGGAGACGTCGTCGTCAAGCGGTGGGACCTCGACAGTCCGGCCGGCACGGCCGAGATCCGGTTCTACGAGCACTTCGGCGGCCGTCTCGACATACCTCTCCCCGTCTGTCTCGCTGGCGGGAGCGACGGCTCGACGGGCTACCTCGTCCTCAGTGCGCTCGACGGCTTCCGCCAAGGGGATGTGCTGGTTGACGAGGGCGATGACGTCATCGAGAGGATCGTGCGGATGCTGGGCAGGCTGCACGGGCAGTGGTGGGGCTCAGCGGAGCTCGATCGGTTGCCCTGGTTGCGCGATGCGATGACCACCCTCCCCGACGACGCCTGGTGTGCCGACCGGCGGTCGGCGTTCCTGGACCGGTTCGGCCAACCGCAATCCGACCTGGCCGGTGAGTTGCTGGCCCGGGCTCCGGAGGTGCTGGCTCGCGGAACCGCCATCCTGGGCCGAGTCCCGGCGACGCTCGTGCACGGTGACGCCCATCTCGACAACTTCTTGTTCGCGCCGGGGACCGGTGAGCCGTATCTGATCGACTGGGCGGGATGCCGGCGGGGCCCCGGTGCACAGGACCTGGCGGCGGTCCTGGTCGGCATGGCGGCAGGCGACACCCGCCGAAGGTTGCTGGATGCCTATCACGACGCACTAGTCGAGCACGGCGCATCGGGCGTCTCGCAGGAGGACGTGGTCGCTATGGCGGGAGGCGCCCTGCACTGGATGTTTGTGTTCTGGACGCTCGGCACCGCACGGTGGATGCCGACCACCCCCCGGGAGTCAGCGATGCAGCGTGACCACCTCAAACGGATCGAAGGGGCCGTCGACGAGTGGCAGTCGATCGATCCGGGGGTATTCGACGCGGTGGCGGGATAGCCCCGTTCGGCGCGGCTGCGGCGGCGGGCGAGAATACACGCCATGGACGACCGTACCTATCGGCGTTTCACGGCCGAGCTGGTGGCGTGGGCGGAAGCCAACCCCGCTGTCATCGGCTTGGTTGCGCTCGGCTCGATGGCCCGGGCCGGGCGGGATCCCGACGAGTGGTCCGACCATGACTTCTGGGTTGTGGCGGAGACCGGAGCAGCCCCGACCATACGGGACGACCCGACCTGGCTGCCCGATCACGAGCGGATCGTTCTCTTCAACGCCGAGACCGAACACGGCCGCAACGTCATCTACGACGACGGGCATCTCATCGAGCAGGCGGTCTTCGAACCGTCTGAGGTGAGCATCACCCGGGCCAATGACTACCGCGTCATGGTCGACAAGGGCGGCATCGCCGACCAGATGGCAGCCATCGCCCAGGCGACGGCGGAGGAATCAGCCGGGCGGAACCGGGCGGTGTCTTTTGGGCGGTTCGCGTCACAGCTGGTGATCGGCCTCACCCGGTATGGCCGGGGCGAGGAGCTCAGCGCCGACGCCATGATCAAGCACCACGCCCTCGGCAACCTGCTGGGTCTGCTCGGGCGCGGCCATGCCGGCGAGCTCGACAGCCTCGATCCGTTTCGGCGGTTTGAGCTCGCTCGCCCCGACCTGGCGCCGCCGCTCCTCGAAGCACTGAAGGGCCCCGCCCCCGGGGCTGCCACCGCCATGCTCGACCTTGCCGCCGAGCACCTCACCGACCTCGAACCCAACACCCCCGAGCTCCGCACCACGCTCCGCACCCTCATCATGCGGGTGGCCCGCTGATCAGGTTTCTGACCGTTGACCGATGACCGTTGACCGTCCACCGAACGGGAAGGCTACGGACCTTCACTTTCGCATGTTCACAAGTGATTTCGGCAGGTACACGCGTATAAGTACGATATTCCCGACCTCGAGTATGGGGAGTCCCTCCACGGTGAAAGCCGCTCGCAGCCGGAAGTCGTCACGTCGCCTGGGTTCTGTTGGCGGACTGCTGCTGCTTTCCCTCATCGTCTCAGCCTGCGGCGAGGAGCTCCCCGCCAACTCGCTTGCACCGGCCAGCGAACGCGCCCGCAACATCGACAACCTGTTCTGGCTGACCGTCATCATCGCCGCCGTCATCTTTGTGCTCGTGCAGGGGGCGATCATCTACACGGCGATCAAGTTCCGCCGCAAGAAGGGGGAGCCGGAGCGTCCGGTCAAGCAGATCCACGGCAACACCCGGTTGGAGATCGCCTGGACGGTGGTGCCCGCGCTGATCCTGGCCGGGTTGGCGGTCCCGACGGTGCAAACCATCTTCGAGAATGCCGAGGAGCCGGTCAACGCCATCAATGTCACCGTGACGGGGCATCAGTGGTGGTTCGAGTACGACTACACCGATCTCGGGGTGATCACCGCCAACGAGATGCACATACCGACCGATCGCGACATCTTTCTCACGTTGACCGCCGATGCCGGCGACGTGATTCACAGTTTCTGGGTGCCCCGGCTGTCCGGCAAGCGAGATCTCGTGCCCGGCCACACCAACACGCTGACGATCAGTGCGGACACCCCCGGCCTCTACCTCGGGCAATGTGCGGAGTTCTGCGGCCTGTCACACGCCAACATGCGGTTGCGGGTCTACGCCCACGAGCCGGCCGAGTTCGATGCCTGGGTGGAGAGCCAGCTCGCCCCCGCTGACGTCCCGTCCGAGACCGCTGATGAAGCCGATCTCCGCGCCGAGGGCTGGGAGCTGTTCATCAGCAAGGGGTGCTCGGCCTGCCACGCCATCAACGGAACTGAAGCCGAAGGCGGCGGCCTCAACCCCGGACCCAACCTCACCCACTTTGCGATGCGGGACACCTTCGCCGGCTCCCTGTACGACAACACCACCGAGAATCTGCGAGCCTGGCTGGCGAACCCGTCCGAGCTCAAGGCGATGGAGCCCGACTTGAACCGTGGCATGCCCAACCTGGGATTGTCCGACGACGAGATCACCGCCCTGGTGGCGTTCCTCCAGGGCCTCGAGTGACAGGAGAGGTCTGATACATGGCAACCGTTGTTGAAGCGCCCCCCATCACACCGCCTGCGGCCGAGCCGAAGGGTGGGATTTGGGCGTGGCTGACATCGGTCGACCACAAGAAGATCGGCATCATGTACGGCGTTGCTGCGATGGCGTTCTTCATCCTCGGCGGCATCGAGGCGTTGTTCATCAGGGCGCAACTGGCGGTTCCGGACGGCTCGGTCGTCAACGAGGACGTCTACAACCAGCTATTCACCATGCACGGCACCACGATGGTGTTCCTGTTCGTTATGCCGATCGCAGCCGCCTTCGGCAACTACTTCATGCCGATACTGATCGGGGCGCGCGACGTGGCGTTCCCCCGCCTCAATGCCCTCAGCTTCTGGATCTTCCTCGGCGGCGGGATCTTCATTTCGAGCGCCTTCTTCCTGGGCGGCCTGCCGGACGGCGCCTGGGTGGGCTACTCACCGCTCGCCACCCAGAACGAAGTGATCCGGATGGATTTCTGGGCGCTCGGGCTGCTCATCCTCGGTGTGGCCTCGCTGCTCGGCGCGGTCAACTTCATCACCACGATCTTCACGATGCGGGCGCCCGGGATGACGCTGTTTCGGATGCCGGTGTTCGTGTGGATGCAGCTCGTGGTGGCGTTCCTGCTGGCGTTCTCCCTGCCCCTGGTGACGGTTGGCCTGTTCCAGGTGGTGTTCGACCGCAACTTCGGGACGCTGTTCTTCGATGCGGCCGGCGGGGGCGACCCCATCCTGTGGCAGCACCTGTTCTGGCTGTTCGGCCACCCCGAGGTCTACATCCTCATCCTGCCTGCCATGGGCATTGTTTCCGAGGTGCTGCCCACCTTCAGCCGCAAGCCGCTATTCGGCTATCAGTTCGTGGTTTTCGCCGGCGCCGCCATCGGCTTCCTCGGCTTCGGAGTGTGGGCCCACCACATGTTCACCTCGGGTCTCGGCCCGGTCGCCGAGACCGCGTTCGGGATCATGACGATGACGATCGCGGTCCCCACCGGGATCAAGATTTTCAACTGGGTCGGGACCATGTGGGGTGGGAACATCACCTTCCCGACCCCCATGCTGTTCGCGGTCGGGTTTGTCGCCATGTTCACCATTGGTGGCCTGTCGGGCGTCACCCACTCGATCGTTCCGGCCGACACCCAGCAGCACGACAGCTATTACGTGGTTGCCCACTTCCACTACGTCTTGTTCGGTGGGGCGGTGTTCGGGATTTTCTCCGGCATCTACTACTGGTTCGGCAAGGTGTTCGGCCGGATGCTCGACGAGCGCATCGGGAAGTGGCACTTCTGGCTGATGTTCATCGGCTTCAACCTCACGTTTGCTCCCCAGCACATCCTGGGCCTGAACGGCATGCCGCGTCGGATCGCCACCTACGGCGACGGGCTGGGCTGGAACTTCTGGAACCTGATCTCAACCGTCGGCGCCTTCATCATCGCCCTCAGCATCCTGGTGTTCCTCATCAACGCTGTGCGCAGCTACCGGCGGGGCGAGGTGGCCGGCCCCGACCCGTGGGATGGCCGCACCCTCGAATGGACCACATCGTCGCCCCCCGCCGAGTACAACTTTGCCCAGGAGCCAACCGTGGAGGCCATCGATGACTTCTGGTACAAGAAGTACGGCGAGGACGAAGACCACCTACCGGTGCGCCTCGACACCAACCCGCTGGATCCATCGGCGCTCGACACCGACGAAGAGTTCCACGTCCATCTGCCCTCGCCGTCGTACTACCCCATCCTGCTGGCCGTTGGCATCGTGACCGTTGCCTACGGGTTCCTATGGATCCCGGTCGGTTTTGCCGTCATGGCATTGGGCGCGGGGATCATGTTCTGGGCCATCTTCGGCTGGGCTCTGGAAGACATCGACCATCCGATGGGCGATGACGACCACGGGGGCGGTCATGGCGAGCCGGCCGAGCCGGATGAACCCGAGACCGCCGAAGAGCTGGTCCCGGCCGGCGCCGGCACCGAGGTGAGCGAATAATGGCTGTCGAAGTCGGCCACACGACGTCGAGCAATCTCGACATTCGCAAGACGGCGATGTGGGCCTTCCTGTCGTCCGAGCTCATGTTCTTCGGCGCCCTCATCTCGACGTTCCTGCTGTATCGGGAGCGCACCAACGGCGGGCCGGGGAGCGACGAACTGTTCGACATCCCGTTCACCTCGGTCAGCTCGTTCGTGCTGCTGATGAGCTCGCTCACCATGGTGCTGGC
>JABDLU010000202.1 GCA_013002865.1 Acidimicrobiia bacterium | reverse complement strand
CTGCAGAGCCGCCGGCCGGTCGCTTAGTGCGTTGTCTCTCGTCGGCTTACTGGAAGAAGGCGTTGTAGTCCTCCAGCGCCTGGTTGGCGCGTTCGGCTGCCGCGTCGAGTGCCTCCTGCGGCGTGCTGCCACCATCGAGCACCTCGGCGTACGCCTCAACGATGATCCGGCGAATCTCCGGGAATGGACCGGCCCGCCCGCCGAGCACGGCGTAGTTGGTCGAACCATCCGCGTTCTTCGTGTTGGTCGTCGCCAGCTGATCGATGGCGGTCACGAAGTTCGGATTCTCGTCCCAGAACGACGCCAGCTCATCCGTCGGGCTGTCCTGCAGCGATGCCAGGACCGGGAAGTACCCGGTGCCGGTGTGCCACGTCACCTGCTGGTCGGCCTCGGTCATGAACTTCATGAAGTCCCAGGCCGCCGCGTTCACTGCATCGTCCTCCGAGTCGATGAGCCACAGGGCGGCTCCACCGATCACAACACCGTTGCGATCACTCGAGTTGCTGTGCGGGATGAAGGCGGTCTTGACCTCGAAATCGGCATTGTCCTGGAACCCTCTGGCTCCCGACGTCGAATCGAAGATCATGGCGGCTTCCTTCGCGAAGAACACACTGTCGGTATCCGACCACGTGCTGCCCAGGTTGGGAGCGTGTCCGTCGGCGATCAGACCGGTGAGGAAGTCGAAGACTTCGACGCCCTGGCCGGTATTAAACAGCACTTCCTGAGCGCGACCCGTCCGGCCGTTGTCGTTGTCGAAGTAGAGCCCGCCACTGTTGGCCAGGATCTGCTCGAAGTACCAGCCGACGGTGCCGAAGGTCACGCAGAACTGCGTGCCCGCCGCCTCGATTGCGTCACAGGTAGCGAGGAAATCCTCGAAATCCCAGTCAGCGGCCGGCGGATCGATCCCGGCGGCCTCGAATATGTCGGCGTTGTAATAAACGATGGGCGTGCTCGAGTTGAACGCCAGCGCCACCATGCCGTTCTCATCCGAGTAGTAATCCCGCGGCGCGGCCAGGAACGAGTCGGCCTCGCCTGCTGCCATCAGCTCATAGGCGGGGACGAGCCGGCCGGTGTCGAACATCGTCTGTGCGGCCAGGTCGAAGTTCTGGGTGATGTTGGGCGCCGTTCCGGCCTCAAACGAGGCAAGGAGAGCGTTGTAGGTGTCGTCGTAGCTGCCCTGGAAGGTCGCATTGACTATCACGTTGTCCTGGCTGGCGTTGTACCGGTCGACCAGCTCCTGAACAACCGCCCCGAGATCGTCGGCCATCGCGTGCCAGAACTCGATCTCGATGGGTTCTGCCGCCGCCACCGTCGTCGGGGGTGTGCCCGAGGCGGTTGTGGTGGTTGCTTCGCCACCGCCACCTGATGTCGTTGCCGACGTATCGTCGCTGCCGTCATCTCCGCCGCAGGCGGCCGCCACCATGGCGAACACCACGAACAGGATGAACCATTTGGTCTTTCGGACCATTCCTGACCTCCCTCTGTTATGTGCAGGACCCTAACCTTTGAGACCGCTCGCTGCGATCCCCTTCACCAGTTGCTTCTGCGCCACGATGAAAACGAGCAGCGTCGGAATCATCACGATGACCGCCCCGGCCATGATCGCACCCCAGTCGGTGGCTCGTTCCTGGTTGACCAGGAAGAACCGGATTCCGATCTGCGCGGTACGCATGTTCTCTTCATTCGTGATGATGAGTGGCCACAGGTATTGGTTCCAGGCGCTGAGGAAGGCGAAGATCGTAAACGCCGAGATCGCTCCCTTGCTGAGGGGGGTCATCACCGCCCACAAGTATTTCCAATCGCTTGCCCCATCGATCTTGGCGGCGTCGTAGAGGTCGCGCGGGATCGACAGGAAGAACTGGCGCATCATGAAGACCCCGAACGCACTGGCCAGGAACGGTACGGTGAGCCCGGCATAGGTGTTGGCCCACCCGAGGTCTGAAATGAGGAGGAAGTTGGGGATGAAGGTCAGTTCGAAGGGGACGATCAGGCTGCCGATCAGAATGGCAAACAGCGCGTTCTTGAATTTGAACTCGAACATGGCGAATGCGTAACCGGCGAGGATGCTGAACAGCACCTGCGCCGCAGTAATGATCCCCGTCTGGATGAAGCTGTTGAGGACGAACCGGCCGAACGGTGTGGCGTTCCACGCTTTCTCATAGTTGTCGAAGGTCCAGGTGTCCGGCAGGATTGACGGATTGGCCCGTGACACCAGCTCCCGAAGCGGCGTGAAGCTGATGAAGAAGGAGATGATGATCGGGGTGGCGATGGCGAGCCCGATGATGAGCAGCGTCAGGTGCACAGGCAGATCGGCCCACCTGCTGCGCGGCGCGACGTGCTCGGGTTGGGCGGTGATGTCTTCGTCGAGCAGGAAGGGTTCGGTGGTCATTGGTAGTGCACCCGAGATCGGAGGCCGCGGAAGTTGATGATGGAGATGCCGATGATCATGATCGCCAGGAGGAATGCCTGGGCCGACGCCCTGCCAACGAAGCGGGTGCCGACGAATCCGTCGACAAACACCTGATAGACCAGGTTGGTGGTACCCCGGCCCGGCCCACCGTCGGTGAGGATGTTGATCTCGCCGAAGGCCTGCAGGCTGATGATGACGTTGACGACGGCGAGGAAAAACAGGGTCGGGGACAGCATCGGCAGCGTGATGTGCCAGATCCGTCTGAACACACCGGCGCCGTCGACCTTGGCCGCCTCGTAGAGCTGTTCGTCGATGGCCTGGATGCCGGCGAGGGCGATGATGACGTTGAAGCCGAGTTGGCGCCACACCACGGCGATCGTGACGGCCACTACCGCCCAGTTCTGTTCATTGAGCCAGTTGGGGCCGTCGATGCCGATGATGCTCAGCCAGTGATTGAAGAACCCAACCACCGGGTTGTACAGCAGCTTGAACAGGGTGCCGGCGATGGCGCTGGAAATGACCACGGGCACGAAGATGAGCGTTCGGTAGAACCAGTTGAGCCGCTTCAACGGGTAGGCCAGCAAGATGGCGATGGCGACGGCCAGCCCGATTCCGACCGGGACGGTGCCGATCATGAAATACACCGACACCTTCACCGTGTCCCAGAAATCGGGGCTAGTCAGAAGCCGGCGATAATTGTCGAAGCCGACGCTGATTTCCTGGTTCCCAAAGGGAGCGACCCGATTGAGGCTCAGCCGGAACGATTCGATGATCGGGAAGTAGACGAACACCGCCAGGATGAAGAACGTCGGGAAGAGGTAGACGTAGGCCTTTGCGGTGGGGCGCCAGCCGGGACCAGAAAAGCGCTTCTTCGGGATGCGCTCTACCCTCGCTGCCACCTCGAGAAACCTCCGGTCTGCGGATTGGATCGACCTTAGCCGACCGGTCCACCGCTTGCCTGCGAGTCGGAAGGGGCGCTCCCCACCATCGTCGACCCCTGCTCCGTCGTCCTCCTACGCCCGTGGTGCCTACCGCCCGAGCAGTTGCTCGAGCAACGCGATGTCGTGGCGGTCTTTTGCCGTCGGTACGTACCCCTGATGGAATGCCCACTGGAGGGCAGCATCGATGCACGGCACCGTCCGGCCCTCGATCGTCCCTGTGATCAGGGCCGACGCCGGGTAATCGAAGCGGCGCCCATCGTGCGTGCGCTGGACGGCTGATCGATCGGAAAAAACCTCCACCGGATGGAGGTCCACCTCCCGGATGCCGTCGGTGAGAACGAACCGCCCCGGCCGCCAATCGACCGTCTCCTCGAAGCCTTTTCCGGCGAACAGGTCCACGACGTCCGATTCCTGATCTCGATCGAAGAAGACATCGAGGTCGAGGTGATCCCGCGTCTGGGAGCCGACCAGTGCGTCGACGCCCCATCCGCCGCCGATCCAGGCCTCAATGCCTCTCGACTTGAGCAAATCGAGGACCCAAAGAACATCGGCTGCCGTCATCGCGATCACACTACGGATGTGATCCACATCGCTACGCATCGCCACCGGTGACAGCTCGTTAGCGTCCGGTCGGTGAGCAACCCGTCACCACCGATCAGCCGCGCCGGCGGTCTCGTCGTCACCGGCGAGGGAACCAACCGCGAGGCCTACGCCCTCATCGACTGGGCGATGTTTGGATCGATTTCGCTGATCTGGGGCGCGTCGTTCCTGTTCATCGCCATCGGCCTGCGTAGCCTCGAACCGGGTGTCATCGCGGCGGCCCGGGTGATGCTCGGTGCCGGTGCGCTGTTGCTGTTCCCGGCCGCTCGCCGCCGGATCGAGCGATCCGACCGGCTCCGGGTGGTAGCTATTGGCCTGGTCAGCCAGGCCGCCCCGGCGCTGCTCTTTGCCCTGGCCGAGGAGCGAATCGAGAGTGCGCTGGCCGGCATGCTCGTCAGCGCCACGCCGATCCTCACGGCTCTGTTGATGACGGCGATCACCCGAAGGCTCCCCGGTCGCGTTCAGCTGGTCGGTCTCTCAATCGGTTTCCTGGGCGTGATTGCGCTCACGGCGCCGAGCCTGACCGACGCCGGCGGATCCGCCCTCGGTGTCTTCTACGTCGCGCTCGCCATCTCCGGCTATGCCTTCGCCAACGTCCTCTACCCACCGCTTCAGCAGACGTACGGCGCCCTGCCGGTGATCATGTGGGCGTTGGTGGCCGCATCGATTGTCCTCCTTCCGCTTGGGGTGCTTGGCCTGGCCGACTCGAGCTGGGAGTGGGGCCCGGTGCTGGCAATTCTGGCGCTCGGGGTCGTCGGGACCGGTCTCGCCCGCGCAATGCACATGACGCTGATTGGCCGGGTTGGTCCGAATCGGGGAGCGGTTGCCGGATACTCGATACCGGTCATCGCGCTCATCCTCGGCGTGGTCTTCCTCGACGAGACGGTTGCCCTGATCCAGATCGGAGGCGTGGCCCTCGCCCTGGCCGGCAGCTACCTCGTTAGTCGCAAGGACGCGACGACCGACCGCTAGGAGACCCGGTTACCCTGCTTTCGATGAGTAGCAAGAAGAAGGACCTCGGCGTCACCCCCCTCAGCGAGGACGTGTCGGCCTGGTACAACGAGATCGTGTTCAAGGCGGAGCTGGCCGACCGTGGCCCGGCCAAGGGCACGATGGTCATTCGGCCGTACGGCTACACGATGTGGGAGATCTTGCAGCGTGAGCTCGATCAGCGCTTCAAGGACACCGGCCACGTCAACGCCTACTTCCCGCTGTTCATCCCGGAGAGCTATCTGCATCGTGAGGCCGATCACGTCGAGGGATTCTCGCCGGAGCTGGCAGTCGTCACCCACGCTGGTGGCAAGGAACTGGACGAGCCCCTGGTGGTGCGCCCGACCTCGGAGACGGTCATCGGTGAGATGTACTCGCGCTGGATCTCCTCGTACCGGGACCTGCCTGTTCTCATCAACGCCTGGAACAACGTGGTCCGCTGGGAGCTCCGCCCTCGCATCTTCTTGCGCACGACCGAGTTCCTGTGGCAGGAGGGCCATACCGCCCACGCCAACGAAGCAGATGCCATGGCGGAGACGCTCCAGATGCTCGACGTATACGCCGAGTTTGCCTCCACCGTCGCCGCGATCCCGATGGTCGAGGGCGAGAAGACTCCGGGGGAGCGATTTGCCGGGGCCGTGCGGACATACACCATCGAGGGGATGATGCGCGACGGCAAGGCGCTGCAGTCGGGCACGTCGCATTACCTGGGAACGAACTTCGCCAAGGCGTTCGACATCACATACACGGACGAGAACAACGCCGTGCAGCCGGTCCACACCACCTCGTGGGGCATGTCGACCCGCATGATCGGGGCGGTCATCCTGGCGCACGGCGACGATCAGGGGCTGGTGCTTCCGCCCCGCATGGCGCCGATCCAGATCGTGATCATCCCGATCGGTCGGGACGAGGGAGGAGCGGCCGCGCTCGACAAGGCCGAGGAGCTGGCCAACGAGCTCAAGGCAGCCGGCGTACGGGTCCACGTGGATTCCCGCGACGCTTCACCGGGCTTCAAGTTCAACGACTGGGAGCTGAAGGGCGTGCCGTTGCGGGCCGAGCTCGGTCCGCGCGATCTGGAAGCCGGCCACGTGCTGGTAGCTCATCGGGTTGGCGAGCTGGACGACAAGGGACGGCCGGTCAAGGAGCAGATCCCGTTCGCCGAGTTCGTGGAACGGGTGCCGACAATGCTGGATGCCTACCACCAGTTTCTCCTGGACAGGGCCGATGCCTTTCGGGAGGAGAACACCTCGGTGGTGGATGAGTGGGGTGCCTTTGCCGACCAGGTCTCGACCGGTTTTGCGCTTGCCTTTCACTGCGGCCGTCCCGAGTGCGAGGACGACATCAAAGCGGAGACGTCGGCTACCCCACGGTGCATTCCCACCCACGGCGAGGACGCCGACGGAACCTGCATCCGCTGCGACACCCCCTCCGCCTACGGCAAACGAATCATCTTCGGCCGCGCGTACTAGCCGGTCGCCCGTCCCCGGTCGCCGGTCGCCGGACCCCGGTCTGGCCGATAGCCGATAGCCGATAGCCAATTGCTGATCGCTGATTGCTGATCGCTGATCGCTGGCAACCCTCTTTCCTGTCACACCCGCTCGATACGGTGCGCTCAGTGAAAGGAGGTCGGATGCTCATCGACTGTGACGAATGCGTGATGCAACACACCAGCGCGTGCGACGACTGCATCGTGACGGTGCTGCTGGAAGGTACGCCGCTGCGGCGCGTTGAGTTGGCCGACGACGAGGCCGAGGCCATCGACACCCTCGCCGATGCCGGCCTGGTGCCAAAGCTCCGCCTCCTCAAGAAGGCCAGCAACGAGTAGCCCGATCACGGGGTCGACTCGGTCGACTCCTCGGAAAGGGGCTCCGGTGCGACCTCTGGCCTGTCCGGGTCGCGATCGCCGAATAGTCGTGTGAAAACCGCTCGGAGCCCCGCGAACGGAGCTCCGAACAATGAAACCGGTGCAAGCATTAGAAGATCAGGGCGAGAACGATGATCAAAAGCACCAGTCCGGTAAGGCTGATTCCCAGTCGCATGACTCCACTCCTTTGTGTTGGCGTGGTGGACAGGTACCCGCCGTGGGGTGCTCCCAAACATTTCTTTTGGCTGCCCGGGGTTTGTGTCACACCCGGTTGATACGGTGGCGGCATGAGTACAAACGGACTCGATGGGAGCGTGGCTCGGGAGGTCAGGGAGCGGATGGTTGGGCTCCATACCCGGCTCAATCTGGTGTTCCTGGAGTTGTTTGAATTGTTCTGTCGGGTGGATATGGATGAGGCGGCCCGGGCCAACGCGATGACCGACGCAGTTTCCTGGGTGTCGTTTGATTTGGGGATCTCCTCGAAGACGGCGCGGGCGTGGCTCCGGGCTGCGGAGGCGCTCAGTCCGTTGCCGACCATCGAGGATGCGTTCCGGTCCGGGGTGGTGTCGCTCGATGAGGTGCTGGTTTTGACCCGGTATGCCACCCCGGAAAACGAAACCGAGTTGTTGCGCTTTGCAGCCGAGGTTGGCCTTGAGGATCTCGCCGGGGAGATCCGTGCCTATCTGGCGATACCGGTGGTGCAGCGGTCCCGTCCGGAGTCCCCGGTCCTCAATGTGTGGTGGGATGACACGACGTTGTTGGTGCGGGGGGCGATTCCGGGTGTGGATGGGATCCTGGTGGAGTCGGCGCTGTCCAGGTTGGGTGCCAAAGCGCCGATTGATCCCCACACCGGGTTGTATCGGGACCCGCAGATCCGGGCTGGTGAAGCGCTGGTGCAGATGTCCTCTGAGAGTATGGCCGAGGACCGGGATCATGATCGGGCAACCATCGTGGTCCATGTCGACGCTGCCGCGCTAGCCGACCCGGAATCAGCGGTTGATATTGGGGGGCGGACCGTGACCCGCGATGAGCTGTTGCGACTGACCTGTGATGGGAGGGTGCAGCCGGCGATCGATCAGGATGGGCTCACGGTGGGTATTGGGCGGGTCAGCCGCCAGATCCCTGCCTGGTTGCGTCGAATCATGGCCGACCGTGACGGTGGGTGCCGGTTCCCGGGTTGTCGGCGTACCCGCTGGACCCATGGTCATCACCTGATCCACTGGGCCACTGGTGGCCCGACCAACCTCGACAACCTCATCACCCTGTGCGGGTTTCACCACCGCCTCATCCACCGTCGAGGCTGGACCCTCCAGGGCAACCCGAATGACGAGGTGACGTTCATCACCGAGTGGGGCACACCATTCCAGCCGGCCCGGCGCCAACTGCGCGAGGATCTCCACGTCGCCCTGCTGCTCGACGCCGCCGACACCTGGGCCACCTTGCAGGCCGAACGATTAGCCACCGCCAACAGCCCCCCGTGACGACTATTCGTCTGTGACGCACCCCTCCGATGCCGGCCTCACCGTCCGTATGTACTTCGCCAGCGTGCCCCGTGTCGCCTTGAGCGGCGGGGGTGACCAGGCAGCCCGCCGCCGGCTCAGTTCAGCGTCGTCGACCTCGACCTCGATCGTCCGGGTCGTCGCGTCGATGGTGACCGTGTCCCCCTCCTCGACGAGGGCGATCGGCCCGCCGTCCTGAGCCTCCGGCGTCACGTGGCCGACGATGAACCCGTGGGAGCCGCCCGAGAAGCGGCCGTCGGTTATCAAGGCGACCTCGGCGCCGAGGCCGGCCCCCATGATCACCGACGTCGGCGTGAGCATCTCCGGCATTCCGGGACCCCCCTTCGGGCCCTCGTAGCGGATCACCACGACGTCCCCCGGGCCGATCTGGTCGGCTTCGACGGCGGCCAGCATGTCCTCTTCGCTGTCGAACGGGCGGGCCGGGCCGGTGAAGCGCACGCCTTCCTTGCCGGTGATCTTGGCGACGGCGCCGTCCGGGGCGAGGCTGCCTCGCAGGATCTGAATATGGCCGGAATCCTTGATCGGCTCGCCCCACGGCTGCACGACATCCTGGCCCTCCGCTAATCCTGGAACGCCCGCGAGGTTCTCAGCCAGGGTCTTGCCCGTGACGGTGAGGCAGTCGCCGTCGATTGCCCCGTGCTCCAGCAGCAGTTTGAGGACGGCCGGTGTCCCGCCGACCTGGTGCAGGTCTTCCATCACATAGCGGCCGCTCGGCTTGAGGTCGGCCAGGAACGGAACCCGGTCGCTGACCGCCTGGAAGTCGTCCAGCGTCAGGTCGACTCCCACTGAACGCGCCATCGCGATCAGGTGAAGGACGGAGTTGGTCGAGCCGCCCAGGGCCATCGTCGCCGCCATGGCATTCTCGAACGCCGCCCTCGTCATGATGTCGCTCGGCCGGATGTTCTCCTCCAGCAGGTGGCGTATCGCCTGTCCGGCCCGGTGGCACTCGTCGAGCTTGAGCGGATCGGTCGCCGGGGTAGAGGAGCTGTAGGGGAGGCTCATCCCCAGGGCTTCGATGGCGGACGCCATCGTGTTGGCCGTGTACATGCCGCCGCAGGCGCCGGCACCCGGGCAGGCGTGGCGTACGATGTCGAAGCGCTCCTCCTCGGTGATACGGTCGGCCAGCTGCTCCCCATACGCCTGGAACGCTGAGACGATGTCGAGCGCCTCGCCCCCGGGTGAGAAGCCGGCCCGGATGGTTCCGCCGTAGATCATCAACGACGGCCGATCGACCCGACCCATCGCCATAAGCGAGCCGGGCATATTCTTGTCACAGCCGGGGATCGACACGTTGGCGTCGTACCACTGAGCCCGCATCACGGTCTCGATCGAGTCGGCGTTGAGGTCGCGGCTCTGCAGTGAGTAGCTCATGCCGTCGGTGCCCATCGATATCCCGTCTGAGACCCCGATGGTGTTGAACCGCATTCCCACCAGACCGACCGCGGTCATACCCTCTTTGACCTGGGCGGCCAGATCGTTGAGGTGCATGTTGCAGGGATTGCCGTCGTACCACATGGAGGCGATGCCGACCTGCGCCTTGTTCATGTCGGCCTCGCTGAGACCGGTGGCATACAGCATGGCCTGGGACCCGCCCTGAGCGGCTTCCTGGGTGATCCGGCGGCTCGTGCGGTTGAGGTCTGCCATCCGCGCATGTTAGGTGCCCCGATAGCCTGCCGGGATGGTGTCAACCGGACTCGCCGACCTTCACGCGCGGCTGCAGGCGGGAGCACAGCAGGCCGGTCTGGCCGGATTCGGCGTGTGCCGGGTTGAGCCATTCGCCGACACTCGTACCGAGATGGAGCGCCGGCTGACGTCGGGCGAAGCCGGCCGGGCCCGCTTCACTTACCGGGACCCCCACGCCGCCACCGATATCCGACAGACCTACCAGTGGGCCGAGCGCCTCGTGGTTGGCAGCGTCGGCTATCTTCCCGCCGCCGGTGATCCGGGACCGCCGGTCTCCAACACGGGCCGGATCGCCCGCTTCGCCACTGCCGACCACTATGCCCCGCTCCGGTCGGCCCTCGTCCACCTGGCCGGGCTGCTGCGCTCGGCCGGTCACCGGGCCGAGGTTCTGGTCGATGACAACCGGCTCGTTGATCGAGCGGCGGCCGTGCGAGCGGGCGTTGCCTGGTGGGGCAAGAGCACGATGGCGCTGGCGCCCCGCTTCGGCCCGTGGCTGCTGCTGGGATCGATCGTCACCGATGCGCCCCTCCCGGTTGCCGACCCGATGGTGCGTGACTGCGGCACCTGCACGGCCTGCATCCCGGCGTGCCCGACCGGGGCCCTCGACACCGAAGGCGTACTCGACGCCACCAAGTGCATCTCCTACTGGGCGCAGACACCGGGTCCGATCCCGCCGGAGGTGCGGTCGGCGTGGGGGGATCGCTTCTACGGGTGTGACGACTGCCTGGACGCCTGCCCACCCGGGCAGCGGCTGGCCGCCGGGTCGTCCACCCCGGCCGGCCGGGTCGACCTTGTCGACATTCTGGAAACCTCGGACGAGGCGCTGCTCGAGGAGTTCGGACATTTCTATATTCCCCGCCGCGACCCCCACTACCTGCGCCGCAATGCGGTGATAGCCCTTGGGCACAGCGGCGACAGCCGGGCCGTTCCGGCTGTGGTCGATCAGCTCCACTCCGACGCCGCATTCGTCCGGACCCAGGCGGCGTGGGCGCTCGGCCGCATCGGCGGGCCCATGGCTCGAGCGGCGCTCAGCGATGCCCTGCGGCACGAGAGCGATCCGGAGGCACTGGCTGAAATCGAGCGGGCGCTTTACGAATCGGAGGGCTCGTGACCGGGGGTCGGTACGCTGACGATATGGAGTTTCCCGCATGAGAGCCGTGTTCGCCATTGCCCTGGGGGTTGGCTTTCTCGGGCTGCTCGGCTGGATCATCACCTCGGCCGTTGCCGCCTCGGTCGACGGCTGGGAGGGGATCGACCCCGATGAGCGCCTCGGGACGAACGGGCGCACTGCGGTGGCGGGCGTGTTTGGCTTCGGGATGGCCGGATTGTCGGCCGCCTACGCCGGATGGCCGACCGCGGCAACTGCCGGCGCTGCCATCGTCGGGGCGATCGCGGCCGGCGCCATCGCCCGGCTCGCTCCATGATCCTCGTCGCCGATGTGCACGGCGCCAGCAGCAAGCTCCGCACGCTCGTTGAATCCATCGATGAGCCTCTGCTCGTGCTGGGCGATCTGATCAACTTCACCGACTATCGGAATTTCGACGGCATCCTGGCCGAGCTCTCCGGGCGGGACTTCGTCGCCGACCTGGTCGGGCTGCGCATGGAGGGACGCTTCGACGACGCCCGGGCGCTGTGGCAGCAGCGGGCCGAAGGCCGGGAGGACGAGTTGCGGCGCCGCCACACCGAGCTGGTCGAGGAGGCCTACATCGACATCATGGGGGCCCTCTCCGGCGCCGACGCTTATGTCACCTACGGCAATGTCGACCGGGTCGATGTGCTTACCCGCCATCTGCCCGCCGGGAGCCGCTTCATCGAGCACGACCGGCTCGAGATCGAGGGGTATGTCGTCGGCATCGTTGGTGGCGGCGTGCGGTCGGGACTGAATGTGCCCGGGGAGCTGGAAGATCAGGAGATGGGCCGCCGGCTCGATGCGCTTGGTCCGGTCGATGTGCTCTGCACGCACGTCGCCCCGGCGATTCCGGCCCTGCAGCGCGACGTTGTCGGGGGAATGTCGAAGGGCTCGCCGGCCGTGCTGGAGTACCTGACCGCCCACCAACCCCGCTTCCATTTCTTCGGCGATGTCCACCAGCCCCAGGCCACACACTGGCGGGTCGGAAAGACCCGGTGCCGGAACGTCGGCTACTTCCGGGCGACCGGGCGCGGGGTTCAGCTCCCCTCCGCCTGAATCGGCCCCTCGCTAGCCTTTGGGCGATCGAGGAGCACTATGGCTGAGGGCACCGTTCAGACAATCGAAGTTTCCGCCCCGGCGGAGATCGTCTTCGACGTCGCCGCCCACGTCGAGAACTTCCCGGAGTGGGCTACCGGGGTGCGCGAGACCGAAGTGCTCGCGGTCAACGAGGACGGCACCCCCGCCCGGGCCCGTCTGGTGGTCGACGGCATGATCCGCACCATCACCTACGTCCTCAACTACACCTACGACGGGATCGCCAAGATCGAATGGACCGCCGAGCCCGGTGACGACATCGCAACCATGGAGGGCCGCTACGAGTTCTACGACCTCGAGGACGGCGGCACCGAGGTGGTGTACGCGCTGCGGGTCGAGCCCAACTTCAAGGTCCCCGGCATGCTGCGCCGCCAGGCCGAGAAGCAGATCGTCGGCACCGCGCTGCGGGGATTGCGGGATCGAGCAGAGGAGCTGGCCTCGGCCGCCGACTGATGCGTGTCCTGCTCGTCACCGGCAAGGGAGGGGTCGGTAAGACCACCGTTGCCGCCGCCACCGCTCTCAAGGCCGCCGACCGCGGCCACCGCACGCTGGTCATGTCCACCGACCCGGCCCACAGCCTGGCCGACGCCTTCAACATGAAACTGGGCGACGAGCCGATCGAGGTCTCGGACAACCTGGTTGCCCAGCAAATCGACTCCCAGCACCGGCTCGAGCAGTACTGGGGAGAGGTGCGCGAGTACCTGACCGACCTGTTCGATTGGAGCGGGCTGCGCGGCATCGAGGCTGAGGAGCTGTCGGTGTTCCCCGGCATGGACGAGTTGTTCGCCCTGGCCGATGTCAAAGACCACGCCGTCTCCGGCACCTACGACTTGCTCGTCGTCGACTGTGCGCCGACCGCCGAGACGCTGCGGCTGTTGTCGCTCCCTGAGATCCTCGGCTGGTACATGGACAAGATCTTCCCGGTCGAGCGCAAGGTGGTCAAAGCCATGCGCCCCGTCCTCAGCAAGGTGGTGTCCATCCCCATCGCCGGTGACGAGGTGTTCGACGCCGCGGAGGGGTTCTACGGCCGCATCCAGGGGGTACGCGACATCCTCACCAACCCGTTCGTGACCAGCGCCCGGCTGGTCCTCAACCCCGAGAAGATGGTGATCAACGAGGCGCGCCGCACCTACACCTATCTCGGCCTGTTCGGCTATGCGGTCGACGGGGTGGTGGTAAACCGGGTCCTGCCCGACGCCATCACGGACCCATATTTCAAGCGCTGGCAGGAAGTTCAGGCGGAGTATCTGGAAGACATCGAAGACGGCTTCGCCGACGTTGATATCCGCCGGCTGCGCCTGTTCGACGAGGAGATGGTGGGCGTCGACAAGCTGCGCCTGCTTGGCGACGAGTTGTACGGCGACATCGATCCGACGAGCCGCCTGTCGGACTCTGAGCCGTTTCAGGTGCTCGACGACGGCGACGACGTTGTGCTTGCTATGGCGGTGCCGTTTGCCGACAAGAGTGAAGTGGACGTCGTCCGGTACGGAGAAGAGCTGATCATCACCGTCGGGACGTACCGGCGGGCCTTCATCCTGCCGGACTCCCTCCGCCGGCGGGTGGTGCGCCGGGCCAAGCTGGAAGGCGGCGTCCTGCGAGTGACGTTTGGAGAGCCCGGATGAGCCCCGAGGAAGAAGAAGAGCGCATCAAGCGAGCGGCCCAGCGAGCCGGCTACCACCTGGTCAAGGCGGTGTCCGAAGTGCTGGCGGCCGTCAGCGCCGCTCTCGAAGAGCTGCGTGGCCCGGACGACAAGGACACCGAGCATCGGGTCGTCCACATCGACATCGAGTAGGCGGTCCGCCGTGACCGATGACATCGTCGAGGTCGGCCGCTACTTCACCGCCATGGAAGGCGAGATCGCCTGTGCCCGGCTGCGGGCGGCCGGGCTCAAGGCCTACTTGAAGACCGACAACGCCGGCGGCATCCATCCCGAGCTGAATTTCACCCGGGGGGTGCGCCTGATGGTGCTGGGGTCCGATGAGGTCCAGGCCCGGGATCTGCTGGCCCAGGAACCGGACGCCGGTCACTAACCTGCCACGCTCATGACGGACATGGCCAGTTCCCGGAGCCCGGCGGTCGAGAAAGCCCTCACCGCAGTGCCCAATCTCGTGACGCTCGGATATCGCCTGATGAAGGATCCGCGAGTCTCCACCAAACACAAAGTTTTTCTGGGCGCCGCGCTCGGCTACGTCGTTGCTCCGGTCGACTTCGTCCCCGACTTCATTCCGTTCCTGGGACGGGCCGACGACCTGATGATCCTCGCCTTTGCGCTCAATGCCATGTTCGAATCGGCCGGCGAAGCCATAGTTCACGAGCACTGGGACGGCACCGGGGACGTGCTCGAGATCGTCTCGGGGGTGATCGAGTGGGGCGCCTCGCTCGTGCCGTGGCCGGTCCGCCGGGCGGTGAAGCGCTACCTGCGCGGCTTCTGAGCGAATCTCATCGCATTTCGGGCCGGTCCCGCTACCTTGGCGGGATGGAGTTTCGCCGCATTTCTAACCTCCCGCCCTACGTCTTCGCTGAGGTGAACCAGCTGAAGCTGGACGCCCGCCGGGCCGGGGCCGACATCGTCGACCTCGGATTCGGCAACCCGGATATTCCGTCGCCCCCGGCCGTCGTGGACAAGCTCGTCGAGGCCGCCCGGCAGGGTAAGAACCACCGGTACTCGGCTTCGCGGGGCATCCCCAATCTCCGCAAGGCAATCGCCGATCGCTATCAGCGCCGCTTCGGCGTCACGATCGATCCTGACACCGAGGCGATCACCACCATCGGGGCCAAGGAAGGGCTTGCCCACCTGATGTGGACCCTGGTTCAGCCGGGCGATGTGGCCCTCGTGCCCGAGCCGTCCTATCCAATTCACATCTATGCACCCGTGCTGGCCGGGGCCGAGGTCCGCAGCGTGCATCTCAGCCTGGACGAGGATTTTTTCGAACGGCTCCGCCACGAGTTCGCCCAGAGCTGGCCCCGCCCCCGGGTGATCCTCACCTCCTTCCCCCACAACCCGACTACCGCCGTCGTCGAGCTGGAGTTCTTCGAGCGGCTGGTGGCGTTCGCGCACGAGAACGACGTCTTTCTGGTCAACGACTTCGCCTATGCGGACGTGCACTACGACGGCTATGTGCCGCCGTCTTTGCTGCAGGTGCCGGGCGCCAAAGAGGTGGGAGTGGAGCTGTACACCTTGACCAAGGGACACTCGATGGCCGGGTGGCGGGTCGGCTTCGTCGTCGGCAACGCCCCGGCGGTCGCCGCCCTCGCCAAGCTCAAGTCCTACCTGGACTACGGCACCTTTCAACCCATCCAGATCGCGTCGATCATCGCCCTAAACGAGCAGGATGCCTATCCGGCCCAGGTCTCGGCGATCTACAAGAAGCGGCGCGATGTGCTGGTCGACGGGCTCAACCGGGCCGGCTGGAAGGTGGAGAAGCCGGTGGCAACGATGTTCGTCTGGGCCGAGATCCCCGGGCCGTACGCCGACATGGGATCGCTCGAGTTCGCCAAATACCTGCTGCGCGAGGCGCGGGTGGCGGTGAGCCCCGGCATCGGGTTCGGTCCATCCGGCGAGGGCTACGTGCGTTTCGCCCTGGTGGAAAACGAGCACCGGACCGCCCAGGCGGTGAAGGGCATCCGCAAGGCGCTCGACAAGCTCTAGCCGGCGGCTACTGCTCCAGCCCGGCCGTGGTGAGCGGGAAGTAGGCCTTGGCGGCGTAGTCCATCAGCATGCGGTGGGTCGAGAAGTCGAACACCGACGTCACGATGGCCTCCTTCATCATTTGCACCCAGCCCTTGGGAACGCCGTCACCGTCCCGGTCGTAGAAAAGGGGAACCACGTCGTTCTCGAGCAGGCTGTACAGGCCGCCGGCATCGGAGTCGTCGCCGTGGGGCTCGAGGCCATCCGGCCCGAAGGTCCAGCCGTTCTGGCCCGGATGGGCTCCTTCGGCCCACCAGCCGTCCGGCACGCTCAGGTTGAGACCGCCGTTCATCGACGACTTCATGCCGGAGGTGCCGCTCGCCTCCTTGGGAGGCACCGGGTTGTTGAGCCAGACGTCGCACCCGCCGGTCAGTAGCCGGCCGACCGCCATGTCGTAGTCCTCCACGAAGAACAGGTGGCCCCGGAACTCGGGCCGCTGCGAGAGCTCGACTACGCGACGGATGAGTTCCTGCCCACCGGTGTCGGCCGGGTGGGCCTTGCCGGCAAAGATGAACTGCACCGGGCGTTCCGGATTCGTCATGATCGCCTGCAGTCGGGGGAGATCCTGCAGCAGCAGCGTGGCGCGCTTGTAGGTGGCGAACCGTCGGGCGAACCCAATCGTGAGTCGATCGGCCGGCAGCATGTCGCGGACCTCGCGAAGCACGTCCGGGCTGGCACCATGACGGCTGAACTCGGCCATCTGGCGGCGCCGCACCTGGCGGGTCATGGCGTTCTTCTGCGCCAGGTGGGCGTGCCACAGCTCATCGTCTGGCACGTCCCGGATCGCCTCCCACTTCTTCTGAGCGGTCAGATGAGACGGCCAGTCGGTCCCGACGGCCTCGGTGAATACCCGGTTGATGGAATGGCCGATCCACGTCGGCACGTGTACGCCGTTGGTGACCGAGTCGGCCGGTCCGCCGATCAGATGGCTCCACTGCTGGGTGGCAACCTCGCCGTGGCGCGCGCTGACGCCGTTGACGTAGGAAGCAAACCTGATCGCCAGCGCCCCCATGTCGAAGGCGCCCTCGTCGTGCTCGTTGGCGCGGCCAAGCTTGGCGATAGTGGCGGCGTCGATCTCGGGGAACAGGTAGTCGGTGTAGCGCTGTACGGCGCCGAGATCGAAGCGCTCGTTTCCGGCCGGTACCGGTGTGTGCAGCGTGAACAGGGTCTTGGCCCGCACCTGGCGCTGGGCTTCGTCGAACCCGGTGCCCTCCCGGAGGCGCCGGGCGGTCCGTTCCAGCACGCTGAAGGCGGCGTGGCCCTCGTTGACGTGCCAGGCGGCCGGTGTGATCTCCAGTTTGCGCAGCACCTTGACGGCGCCAACCCCCAGCACCAGCTCCTGGGCGAGGCGCATGTCGCGGCCCCGGACGTACAGGTGATGGGTGATCGTCCGGTCGGCCGGATCATTCTCGGCGACGTCGGTGTCCAGCATGATCAGAGGGACCCGGCCGACCTGGAGCTTCCAGGCGGTCGCCATCACGCTGCGGCCGGGAAAGTCGAGCTCGACTTGCAGCTGGGAGCCGCCCCGGCCGACGATGGGGTGGATCGGGCGTCGCGAGATGTCGAGGGCGGGGTAATAGTGCTGCTGGCCGCCCCCTGGGTCGACGGCCTGGCGGAAGTAGCCCCGCCGGTAGAGGAGCCCCACCGCCAGCATGGGAATGCCGAGATCGGACGCCGTCTTGAGGTGGTCGCCGGCCAGAACGCCCAGGCCGCCGGAATAGAACGGGAGTCGGGTCTGGAGCCCGTACTCGGTACAGAGGTAGGCAATCGGCCCCGGCATCTCGAAGTTCTGGTCCTCGAACCAGGTGTCGTCGGCCGCCATGTAGGAGTCGAAGCGGCGAACGACCTTGCTATAGGACTCGATGAACCGGGCGTCGGCGCTCAGCGACTCCCAGGTGGTTGGCTCGACGCCCTGCAGGAACGAAATCGGGTTCTGCACGTCATGCCAACGCTGGGCATCGATGCGCGCCCACAGTTCGCTGGCCTCGTCGTCCCAGGCCCACCACAGGTTGTTGGCGATGTCGTAGAGCCGGTCGAACTCCTCGGGGAGGGCGATCTGGGCTCCTGGCGTATGGGGAATGTCGACAATCATCGTGAGGACCTCGGTTGGCGCACTGCGGGACTTTAGGGTCGAACCCCGGCAGAGACGAGTAGCCACCCCTACAATCGTCCCACCGGCGTGTGTGGGCCCCGGTAACCCGCAGCTGCTGCGAGGAGTCGAAAGCCCGTGACATTCGCGATCCTCTTTCCCGGTCAGGGAATTCAGCACGTCGGCATGGGGGCGGACCTGTTCGACCGCCACCCCGACCTGCTCGGGCCCCAGGCCGACGACATCCTCGGCTGGTCCCTCCGCGACCTTTGCCTGAACGGTCCCGAGTCCGAGTTGCTCCGGACCGATCACGTTCAGCCGGCGATCTATGCGCTTTCCTATGCCTTGTGGCACGAGCTGGCGCCGCTGGTCGGCGAAGCGCCGTTTGCGGCCGCCGGGCATTCGCTGGGGGAGTACACCGCGCTGACCGCCGCCGGAGTCATCGATTTCCAGGCCGGCCTCGAACTGGTGGCCGCCCGGGGCCGGGCCATGGCCGAGGCGGCCGGTCGCGAGCCGTCCGGCATGGCGGCGGTGCTCGGCATCGACGACGACGCCGCCGAAAAGGCCGCCATGGAGCGCCGGGCCGCCGGCGGGCGGCTATGGGTTGCCAACTTCAACGGGCCCGGCCAGGTGGTGCTGGCGGGCGGCGCCCACGATCTTGACTGGCTCGCCGAACGGGCCGCCGACTTCGGGGCCCGCAAGGTGATCCCGCTCAAGGTGGCCGGTGCCTTCCACACGCCGTTCATGGAGACGGCGGTCGGCCCGCTGGCCGACGCACTCGATCGAGTCGAGTTTGGCGAGGCCGCCTTCCCGGTGTGGGCCAACCTGACCGCCCGGCCGGTCGAGGATCCGCGCACCACGCTTCTGCAGCAGGTGGTGGGGCCGGTGCGGTTCACCCAAACCCTCAGCGGCATGGGAGACGCCGGCGTGCGCATGTTCCTGCACATCGGTCCCGGCAACGTCACCGCCACGATGGCGAAGCGGACGGTGCCCCACTCCGAGGTCCACTCCTTCAGCCACGTGGCCGACGTCGACGAGGCCGTGCAGCGCATCGGCTCGCTCATCCAATGACGGGTACGACGTGACCGGCTCTGCGATTACCGGGTGGGGCAAATGCCTGCCACCGACCGTGCTGACCAATCACGATCTGGAGATGCTGGTTGACACCAGCGACGACTGGATCACCTCGCGGACCGGCATCAAGGAACGCCGCATCAGCCATGTCGGGACCGCCGAGCTGGCCACCGTGGCCGGCTTCCGGGCGCTGGCGGCGGCCGGGCTTGAGCCGCCGGATGTAGACCTGGTGAGCGTGGCGACCTGCACGCCCGACATGCTCCTGCCCAGCGCAGCCTCCCTGGTCCAGGACCGCCTCGGGGCCGTCAATGCCGGTGCCGTCGACCAGAACGCCGCCTGCTCGGGCTTTCTCTACAGCCTGATCACGGCATCGGGGATGGTCCAGGCCGGAATCGTCGAGTCGGCGCTGGTGATCGGAGCCGAGCGGCTGACCTACTTCATCGACTTCACCGACCGTGGTACCGCCGTGCTGTTTGGTGATGGCGCCGGAGCCGTCGTCGTACAGGCAACCGACGAGCCGGGGGGCCTGAAGGGCTCTCGCATGGGATCGGACGGATCGCTCGCCAAGCTGCTGTGGGCGCCCGGCAGCGGCACGGCCACCGACCGGGTGGCGCTGGAGAGCAACCACAAGCACCTGGCCGTCGAGATGAACGGCCCTGAGGTGTTCAAGAAGGCGGTCACCGCCATGGGTGATGCCGCCGCGGCCGTTGTCGAACAAGCCGGCTGGGCGCTGGACGACGTCGACATACTGATTCCCCACCAGGCCAACATCCGGATCATCGACGCCACCGCCCGCCGCCTGCACCTCGACCCCGCCAAAGTGTTCATCAACATCGCCTCGTACGGAAACACCTCGGCGGCCACCATCCCAATTGCGCTCACCGAGGCGCTCGAGATGGGGCGGGTCGAGCCGGGCGCCCGCATCGTCTTTGCCGCCTTCGGGGCGGGTCTGAGCTGGGCAGCTGCCGCCTATGAGTTCGGCAGCCGCACCGAGCCGCTCGGCGTGTCAGACGCCGAGCTGCCACCCACCGACGGCGACGTCATGGCGTTGCTGGCCGAGAACTTTGCCTATTTCGGCGGTGGGCCGGACCGATGAGAGTTGCTCTCGTCACCGGCGGGTCGCGCGGCATCGGGCGCGCCATTTCCGAGCATCTCGCCGGCGCCGGCCACCGGGTGGCCGTCAACTACGTGCGCGCCAAGGACGAGGCCGACGCGGTGGTGGCCGGTATCGGAGCCGCCGGGGGCGAGGCGATAGCCGTCGCCGCCGACGTCGGCACAGAAGCGGGTGCCACCGAGCTGTTTGCCGCCGTCGAAGAACGCCTCGGCCCGGTCGAGATCCTCGTCAACAACGCCGGCATCGTGCGCGACAACCTCCTGCTGCGTATGTCCCCGGAGGAGTGGGATGAGGTGCTGGCCGTCAATCTGCGCTCGGTGTTCCTCTGCACCAAGGCGGCCCTGCGACCGATGGTGCGGGCCCGGTGGGGCCGGATCATCTCCATCACGTCGGTGTCGGGGATCTCCGGCAATGCCGGACAGGCCAACTACGCCGCTGCCAAGGCCGGGATCATCGGGTTCACCAAATCGATCTCCAAAGAGGTCGGCTCCCGGGGCATCACCGTGAATGCGGTGGCCCCCGGGTTCATCGAGACCGACATGACCGCCCGGATCGATGAGTCAATGCGGGAGGCCGTCTTCGGCCAAACTGCGGTCGGACGGTTCGGGACCGTCGACGAGATTTCCGCCGCCGTTGGCTATCTTGCCTCCGAGCAGGCGGGATACGTAACCGGACAGGTGCTGGTCGTCGATGGCGGCCTGGCGATATAGGAGGGACAGCCGTGGATCGAGAAGAAGTACAGAAGAAGCTGACCGGCTTGCTGGTAGACGAGCTGGGCGTCGAAGCCGATCGCATCACCATGGAGGCGCGCTTCGAAGAGGACCTCGAGATCGACTCGCTCGGCGTCGTCGAGCTACTCATGGCGCTGGAAGACAACTTCGATGTGAAGATCCCAGACGAAGAGGCCGAGCAGATCGGCAACGTCGGCCAGGCTGTGGATCTCGTCATCGCCAAGCTCGACGGCTGACATGCGCCGTGTGGTCGTAACCGGCCTCGGGACGGTCAATCCGATCGGTCGCGACGTCGACAGCTTCTGGAAGAACGCCCAGAGCGGCGTGTCCGGCGTCGGGACGATCAGCTCCTTCGACGCCTCCCATCTGAAGGTGTCGATCGCCGCCGAGGTCCCCGATTTCGACCCCGAGGAATACCTCGATCGCAAAGAGGCCCGCCGGATGGACCGGTATGCCCAGCTGTTCTGGGCGGCGACCTCTCAGGCGATGGCCGACAGCGGCCTGGACTTCAGTGAGGACGATGAGCTCGCCACCCGCTCTGGTGTGGCGGTCGGGTCGGGCATCGGCGGCGTGATTTCATTCCAGGAGCAGATGGATGTGATGCGGACCAGGGGAGCCGACCGTATCAGCCCCTTTGCTATCCCCCAGATCATCTCCAACATGGCGGCCGGGCTCGCCTCGATCAGCTTCAACCTGCTCGGTCCGAACACGGCCGCCGTCACCGCCTGCGCGGCCTCGGCCAACGCGCTCGGCGACGCCGCCAGCGTCATCCGGCGCGGTGATGCCGACATCATGGTGGCCGGAGGCTCGGAGGCTCCGGTGTGCGAATTCGCCGTCGGCGGCTTCGCTAACACCCGGGCGCTCTCCACCCGCAACGACGATCCCGAAGGCGCCTCCCGCCCGTTCGATGCCGACCGGGACGGGTTCGTCATGGCCGAAGGGGCCGCCGTTCTCGTGCTGGAAGAGGCCGACCACGCCCTCGCCCGCGGCGCCACGATCTACGGCGAGCTGACCGGCTACGGCATGTCGGCCGATGCCTATCACATGACGCTTCCCCGCCCCGGCGGGATGGGAGCAGCCCGCGCCATGCAGGCGGCCCTGGACGATGCCGGGCTGGCCGCAGCCAACATCGACTACATCAACGCCCACGGCACCTCGACGCCTGCCAACGACGCCACCGAGACCGCCGCCATCAAGCTGGTGTTCGGTGAGGAGGGTGCCCGGGCGGTGGCAATCTCCTCCACCAAATCGATGACCGGGCACCTCCTGGGCGGCGCCGGGGCCCTCGAGTCGCTGGTGTGCCTGCTGGCGATACGCGATGGGGTGCTACCCCCCACCATCAACCTCGAGACTCCCGACCCAGACTGTGACCTCGACTACGTCCCGAACCAGGCCCGCCGCCAGGTCATCGACACGGCGATGACCAATTCCTTCGGGTTCGGTGGCCACAACGTGGCTCTCGTCTTCTCCCGGTACGGGTGAGCATCCACCCGTGACCGTCTACCTGGTTCGGCACGGCGAGGTCGACAATCCCGACCGGGTGGTCTACGCCGACATGCCCGGGTTCGGCCTCAGCGACCGGGGGCGGGCGGAGGCTGCGGCTGCCGCCAAACACCTGGCGGGGGTGGGGGCGGAAGCAATCTATGCCTCGCCGCTGCAACGTGCCCAGGAGACGGCCGGCATCATCGGGGCGGCCTGCGGCCTCGAGGTTCAGACCCGTCCCGATCTCACCGAGTGGCTGGTGGCCCGGCGTTGGAAAGGAATCACCTAGGAGCGGATACCGGAGGTGTTCCCGGGAGAGCTGGAGGCCTACCTCGAGCACCCGACCGATCTGCCGTTTGCCGAGGAATCGATTCCCCGGCTCGGAGAGCGAATCGCCGCCGCCGCCCGGGAGCTCGCCGCCGGACACGAAGACGGGAAGATCATCCTCGTCAGTCATCAGGACCCGATCCAGGCCGGCCGGCTGGTGCTGCGGGGCCTTCCACTCGACGAGCTCCACCAGGATCGTCCCGGCCATTGCGACGTTCTCACCCTCGAGCCCGGCGATCCGTGGGTGGAGACCGGCTCGTGGACTCCCACCATTGACGGCCCCCCGCCTCCGGAATGGCCGCCGGTGAGCTCGCCCTGACCGGAGAACCGGGCGCGCACCATAATCCTCCCATGGGATTTATCGTCGCCGCATCCGTCCTGGTGGCCGGGATCGCCACGAGTGTCCGGCTGCTGGTGTCACCCGACGCTCTCGCCGACGGCTCCGCCGCCCTGGTGGCCATCTCGGTGATGGTCGCCTCGGCCGTGTCGGTCGTCGGCCTGGTGATGGTGCGGGCTCGCTGGGCCCGCCGGCTCGGTCTCGGGCTCATGGCCGGCCAGCTCGCCCTGGCGCTGACGCTCGAGTTTTCGATCGCCGGCTGGGTGGCCCTGGGCGCAACGGCGACCTGTCTTATGTTGCTGCTCGGTCCCTGGCTCGACGGCTTTCTACGCCGGTTGCCCGCCGCCGATCCGCTACCACCGGCGTCGATGATGCTCGCCATTGCGCTGGTGTTCGTTCCCGCCGGCGCGGGAGTGTCGGCACCGGCCGGGCCGCGGGCGATGCACTGGGTGGCGGCCGGAGCCGCGCTGCTCGTAGCGTGGGGCTATGCCCGGGCCGTGTCGGCCGGCCTGTGGGGGGCCCGGCTGGCGGTGCCGGCTGCACTGGTGGCGGCCGCCGTGCAATCCCCGCCGGGAGGCGCCGTCGTGCTGGTGGTACTCGGTGGGGCGCTGGCGGTGCTGGCATGGCTGCCGGGGTCGGCTCAGGCGGTCCGGCCGCTGATCCCGTCGGCACCGGGAGTGGCAGTCCCTCCGGAGCTGGTTCCTCCCGAGTTGCTGGCGAAGGCGGGATACGATGAGCGCGGCCGACCCCGAAAGAAGCCAGGCGATGTCCCAAACTGAGCAGCCCACCCGGCGGCTGCCCAACCCGTGGGTGGCGATTCCGGTCCTGATCGCGGCCGCGGTGGGCTACTTCGTCGGCAGCCGGGTCGCCGGCCTCTCCTGCGGCACGGACGGCTGCACCGGCGAGCAGATCCTGTGGGGGACGATGGGGGCGGCAGTCGGTTTCATCGGGGTGCTGATTGTTTCGGTTCTCGTGGTGCGGTCGCTGGCTGAGTGGGCGGCCCTGTCGGAGGCCGACAAGGCACGTCGCTCCCGGCGCGATGAGCCACCCGTCTGCTGAGCGCCCCACGATGGGCGCGTCCTTCACGGAACCGATTCTCCACGTCGACATGGATGCCTTCTTCGTAGAGGTGGAGCGCCTCACCGATGCGACGCTGCGAGGGGTTCCGGTCATCGTGGGCGGCCTCGGGAGCCGGGGCGTCGTCGCGGCGGCCAGCTACGAAGCCCGCCGCTACGGCGTGCGGTCGGCCATGCCGATGGCTCAGGCCCGCAAGCACTGTCCCCGGGCACGGTATATCGCCCCGACCCATGGACGGTACCGGGCGGTCTCCGAGCAGGTGTTCGCCGTCTTCCGGGAGACGACGCCCCTCGTTGAGGGGCTGTCGGTGGATGAGGCGTTCCTCGACGTGTCCGGGCTCCGGCTCCACTTCGAGACCCCGGCTGCGGTCGGTGAGCACATCCGGGCCCGGTTGCGCGACGAACTCGGCCTGCCCGCCTCGGTCGGGGCGGCTCCCACCAAGCTGCTTGCCAAGCTGGCCTCCGAGGAAGCCAAGCCGGACGGGCTGCGCTGGGTGCGAACGGCAGATGCCGAGGCGTTCCTCCACCCGCTGCCGGTCCGGCGGCTGTGGGGCGTCGGCGAGGCCACCTACGCGACGTTGGAGAGCCTCGGCATCGACCTCATCGGGGACCTGGCAGCCACGCCGCGGGAGGTCCTGGAGCGCCGGCTGGGTGCCAGCCTGGGGGCCCACCTCTCGGCGCTGGCCCGCGGCATCGATGAGCGCCCGGTGAGCCCCGACGGCGAAGCCAAGTCGGTCTCGGTCGAGGAGACCTTTGCCCGCGACCTGGTGGATCCCGACCGTATCGAAGCCGAGCTGCTGCGACAGACCGAGAAGGTCGGCTGGCGGCTGCGCCGCGCCGGGCTGGCCGGACGGACGATCACGCTCAAGGTGCGGTACCCCGACTTCACCACGGTGAGCCGCAGCCACACCCTGGATACGCCGGTCGACGTGTCGCGAGATCTCTTCACCGTCGTGGCGGACCTCCTCACCCGGGTGGACGGGTCCCGCCCCGTGCGGCTGCTCGGGGTGGGCGTCAGTGGGCTCGAGCCTGCCGGGGCCCCTCGCCAGCTCGGGCTCGACCGGGCGGTTGCGTGGGACGACGTCACTGCCACGCTCGACCAGATCCGGGCCCGCTTCGGCGACGATGCCGTCACGCCTGCCCGGCTGATTTCACCTCCGGAGGACGCCGCCGGCGGCCGTCGAGAGACGGGGATACTGTGACTATTCAGAAGTTCTGTACAACCGACGATCGGTATACTGCAGTCCACGCACCGGTGCCGGGCAGGGAGTAGCCGTGCCGCTCAACGACAAAGAACAGAGAATCCTCGACGAGATCGAACGTCAGTTTCTCCAGGACGACCCCAAGCTCGCCAAGGCCGTCCGCACTGCTTCCGCCTCCGACACGTTCCGTCGCTCCACTCGCCTCAGCCTCGCCGGGTTCGTTGCCGGCCTCGCCTTCATGCTGATTTTCTTCACTGCCAACACCTTGATCGCCATGCTCGGCTTTGTCGTCATGGTCGGATCAGCCTCCGTTTTCGTTCTCGCCATCCGGCGGCGGACGGCCGCTCCCGGCACCTCCGGTCTCGGCGTCGAGCCCTGGATCGAGCGGCTCCGCTCCAAGTGGCGGCGCTAGGTCGCGCGTAGCTAGAGTGAGCGTCTCGCCACGGCGAGGCAAGGAAGCGGGACGCCACACATCCCATCGGCGACTCGTAGGAAAATCGGGCACACGCGGAGGGATTTGGGTTGGAAGGTTTCACGGCGCAGCAAGCGATCAAGTTGACCAGCTGTACCGCACACCAACTCCGCTACTGGGATCGGGTGAACCTGGTTGTTCCGTCACTGCAAACCACCGGCGGTCGTCCAGGTAAACGCCGCCTCTACTCGTTCCGCGACGTCGTGGCACTGCGGGTCGTCAAGAGCCTGCTCGACAACGGCATGTCCCTGCAGCGGGTCCGGCGGGCATGGAACTACCTGCGGCGCACCGGCAATATGGACAAGCATCTCTCCGAGGTGTCCCTGGTCACCGACGGCGCCACCATCTACTCGGTGGACGACGAAGCGCTCCTCGACGCGCTGCGGGAGGGGCAGATGGCCTTCTTTGGAGCGATCGACAAGATCGCCCGATCCGTCGCCGACGACGTGACCCGCTTCGAGCTCGACCGGGAGAAGTTCCTCGAGACGCTGCGCGAGGTCGAGGACGACATCATGCAGGAAGCGTCCGGCAACTAGCGAATCAGCGGCGCCGGGCCTTCTTGATCCAGTCGGGGAGCAGCGACTGCAGCCGGTAGGTTCGCCGGATTCTCCGCCAGCGGCTTTCCCGGGTTGTGAGCCGATCCTCGGTTGCCGTCAGGCTGGCCAGCGCAACGTCGACCGACGGTCCATCGACCTGCGGGTCCGGTCCGTACACCGCCCGGCTGTATACCTCCGCCAGCGGCTCGAGCGCCGCGTCGGTGCGGTCGGCCACCTCGATGGGCGTGGCCGACCGGTCGAGTCCCACGCCTGAGTCGATCAGACGGTCGACGATCTCGGCCCAGGCTGCCCCGATGTCGCCCTCCCGGAGCCGCCGCAAGCGCCGGCGCCGCCGGCGCCGTTTGACTGCCGGCACGATGCCAAGCACCCCGGCGACGAGGACGAGCACCAGGACGGCGGGCTGCAGCCAGCTCGGCAGCGATAGGCCGCCCCCATCGGAGCCGGCGTCGCCTCCGCTGCCTCCTGGGAAGCGATTGAGCTCCTCCAGGTTGGGATCGCGCACTGCCGGATCACCGCCGCCGCCGGCACTGCTCAGGGCGTCGCGGGCGGCCTGGTCGATCCGGGTGAAGTAGCGGTCGAGGTCGGTGGCCGAGAACCCGGTCTCCTCGAACGTGGTCGGGTTGACGCCATCAGAACGCGGTGTGGGGTCGAAGCGCACCCAGCCCTGGGCCGGCAGCCACACCTCGACCCAGGCGTGGGCGTTGCGATCCCGCACGAGCACCGTCCCGTCTGACCGAATCTCTCCGGGGGTGAAGCCGAGCACGGTTCGGGTGGGGATGTCGAGCAGGCGGGCCAGCACTCCCATCGAGGCCGAGAACTGCTCGCAGTAGCCCACCCGGTAGCCGGGGGAGGCCGGGTTGAGGAGCCAATCCTCCAGCCCGCTGTCCCGCTCGTTTGGTGCCACGTTGGTGGAGTACGTAAAGAGGGCATCGTCCCGGAAGAAATGCTCCAGCGCCAGCGCCTTTTCATAGTCGGTTTCGAGGCCGAACGTGATTCCCTCGGCGAGTTGACGAAGCCGTCCCGATGTATCGAATCCCCGTGGCAGCTGGGTGTAGCGCTCGATGTCGCGCGGCTGCTCGAGCGTGGGGGCCGGGGCGGGCACCGGGGGGAACCGTCCTTCGCCGGCCGCTTCCTGGAAGAGCGGCGACAGGGCCCCGTCCTCGTCGCCGGCCAGCACGGCCACGTTCACGTCGGGGACCACCGACTGGATGCGATAGGTCATGCCGCGGCCGGTGACCCCATCGATGTGCAGCGACCCATCGATCGGATCGATCCGGGTGGTGTTGGCGATGATGCGCTCCTCGGAGAACAGGCCGACGGGGGAGTAGGCGGCCGGCAGCCAGGCCGAGCCGAGATCGAGAATTGTGATGTCTTGCTGAACCGCCCGGGTCTCTCCGCGGAACTCGTAGGCGTCGTCCTCCCAGCCGGTCTCGTCGAGCTTCTCGAGGTCATCGTTCGAGGCGTACCACCAGTCGCCGTTGAAGTTGTCCATGGTGAGCAGGCGCCAGTACAGCTCACCGTCGGCCACGTCTCCCGTCACGCTGGCGGCGAACACCGGCTGCGGGGAGTTGGATACCAGCCGGCGCTGCACATCGATGAAGGGGTTGTACGAAATGCTGCCAAACCCGCCGCCGATGCCCGCCCGGTTGGTCCAGTCGAGCAATCCGGTGGACGGAACCGCTTCGGCCCGAACCGCCTGCCGGGTGGCAAAAACCGACAGCACCGTGACCGCGGCGATGGCGAGCACCGGAAGCGCCACCGCTTGCAGGCGGGCCTTCTGACGGCCCGGGCCGGCATGGCCCCCGCCCGTGCGCTGGTCGGCGGCGATAGCTGCCAGGCCTGAGCCGACCAGGACGAGCAAGGTGGCGGTCCACAGCATGCCCGTGGTCTGGCGGTCGATCACGGCCAGCTGCAGGTAGAAGACGACCGGCGGGACGATCCCCAGATAGGGGCTGGCGTTGAGAAGTCCCCAGGTGGCTACCGCCGATAGTGCCCAGACCATCATCCCGGCCAGCACGACGATCCCGGCCAGGGGCGTGACCGGCGGTGCCGAGAATCGGAAGATGGTCAGCGCATCGGAGACCTCGGTGAGGATGTCGCCGGCGACGTCTACCGGCGGGATCGTGGTGCCGGCCAGCTCCCCGCCGACATAGGTGAACGTGAACAGGGCGAACACCAGCGCATGGACGAGCAGGACGGTGACGATGCCGAACCGGGCGCGCAACGTCGCCCACGTGAGCACCGCTCCGAGCAACCCCGCTGCGATGACGACGACGGGCCAGGGGAGCCCGGTCTCGGTCGGCAGGAACAGCCTGCGAAGACGCAGGACGACCAGCCCGAGCAGGGCGAAACTGGCTACCCAGGTGAGGCGGTAGACCATCGACCGGCTCCTATCGCTTCCGTCCACGCTTTCGACCACCGGTCCCCGGCGCCGACCTGCACGGCTGCCGCTCCACCCAGTTTGAACGGGGCCAGGAACTCGGGATCCTCATCGGCCACCACCATAAGCACGGTCCGGCTGTAGTCGCGCCCGAGTGTCTGGAAGACGGCAAGGTTGTCCTCATCGAGCCGGCCGGTGATCATCACGAGGGCTCCACCGGAATACCCGTGCTGTCGCATGCGGAGCACGGCATGGCGCAGATCGAGCCCCTCCATCGGCTGGACGGCTGCCAGCTTCTCCATGGCGATCTCATACGGGGCCGGGGCGCTTGGCCGGGCGGTATCGCCGATCCAGAGCTGGGGGAGATAGCCACCCCGGTAGAAGTGGTGCAGCACTGAGGCAGCCCCTCGCACGGCGTGCTCGAAGCTGTCCGGGGTGTGCGCCGACGCCCGGGAATCCATCAGCACCAGTGCCCGGGACTGCCACGGGATCTCCAGTTGCCGGATCATCAGCTCGTCGCGCTTGGCGGAGGACGGCCAGTGCACCCGGCGCAGATCGTCGCCGAGCCGGTACTCCCGCAGGGTGAAGAAGTCGTCGCCGCCGCTCGGGGCGTGAGACGGGTGAGCCGACTGCACCGACGGGTCGTGGCCGCGGGTGGCCGGGAACCCGTCGAGCTCCTCAATGGATGGGTAAACGACTAGCCGGTCGATCCCCCCGGCCGTGCTGCGCACCGCTGCCAGGTCGAACGGATCGGAGATCACCAGCTCGGCCGGCCCTATCTGGTAGACCCCGCGAGGCCGGCACACGATCTCATAGTGGGCCGTGACCGAGGAGTTGCGACCGGCCCGGGCCGTGGCGAATCGGGCCCGGCCCAGGCGGGAGACCTCGTCTTCGATGATGAGTGGGCGCAGCGGCCGGCGGGCGAACAGCCGGATCTCCACCCGGGCCCGGTCACCTTCGTGCACTCTGAGCGGGGTGATGAACCGGGTCAGATCGGCGTCGGGTCGGGAGCGGCGAACGATGAGGGCGCCGATCAGCACAGACGACAGCAGGAAGATCCCGCCGGCGAGCAGCTCTGGCTCGCCGAAGCCCATCCACAACAGGACGAGCGCGGCGGCGGCGCCGATGGCCGCCCACCCGCGCGTGGTGATCATCGAATGTCGGCGGTCCCCGGAACCGGCACCGTCGAGGTGATGCGGGCCAGCACATCGCGGACTGAGGCCGCCCGCATCTGCGCCTCGGGTCGCAGGATGACCCGGTGGCTCAGCGTGGGGATCAGCAGGGCCTTGACATCGTCCGGCGTGGAGTACGCGCGCCCGGTGGCAGCCGCCCGCACCCGGGCGGCCCGCTGCAAGTAGAGCGTGGCGCGGGGGGAGGCTCCGAGCAGCAAATCGGGATCGCTGCGGGTGGCCTCGGCGAGATCGACTAAATAGCCCTTGAGCTCCGGGGCGACGTGCACCTGGGAGGCCTGGCGAACCATCTCGACGACTTCCTCGCCCGATACGACCGGGGAGATGTCCTCGTACACCGAGTGGTCGCCGTGGGCATCGAGCATTTCGAGCTCCTTGGCCCGGTTCGGGTAGCCGAGCGTCACCCGGGTCATGAACCGGTCCAGCTGCGCTTCGGGGAGGGGATAGGTGCCTTCGTGCTCGATCGGATTCTGAGTGGCGATGACCATGAAGGGGGCTTCCAGCGGCCGGGTGATCCCGTCAACCGTGACCTGGCGCTCTTCCATCGCCTCGAGCAGGGCGGCTTGGGTCTTGGGGCTGGCCCGGTTGATCTCGTCGCCGAGCACGATGTTGGAGAACACCGGGCCCCGCCGAAAGACGAACTTGCCGCGCTCGCGGTCCCACACCGAGACCCCGGTCAGGTCGGAGGGGAGCAGGTCGGGGGTGAACTGAATGCGGTGAAAGGAGCAGTCGATCGAGCGGGCCAGCGATTTGGCGAGCAGCGTCTTGCCGACTCCCGGCACGTCTTCCACCAGGGCGTGCCCGCCGGCGATGAGGGTTTGGACAACCAGCCGGATCTCGTCGTGCTTGCCCTGAATCACCCGCTCGATGTTGGCGACGATGGCATCAAAGCGCTCGGTGAACCAGGACGAGCTCGACGCAATTGGCTCAGCTGTCAATGGATGTCTCCTCGCCGCGAATGAGATGACCAGCCTATCAAGGGTTCGAAGATTAGAGTCAGGGACCCGATGTTCGCGCCCTCCATCATGCGGGTGATCCTCCGCCACCCTCCACTGTGGTCTGAAGCGCTGCGCTCCTGGGCAGCCTTCACTCCCTCCGGCTGGTGGAAACGCGCCCCGTTCCTGCCGCTTCCCCGCCGCGCCTACCTGCGCTGGCGCCTGCAAACTGCCTACGGCACGGCCGATCGCGCTCCGGAGCCCGACGACGTGATCCGCTTTCTCGAGTGGCGGCGGGACCAGCGATGAACCGGGAAGCCGAGGATCTCACCGCGGCACTCCGTGATCTGCCCGGAGTGGCCGACGCCGAGCTGGCCTCCGACACCGCTGAGGGTGTGCGGGTCCGGCTGTCGGCTGAGGCCGACCCGACCGACGTCGCCGCCGCAGTGCGCGATGTGCTGGCCCACTATGGCCTGAAAGGCCGGATGGCACCCCCGCAGGCCAGGATCGAACCGGCCGGACCGCCGCCGCCGCCGGTGGAAGCGACCATCCTGCGCGGACCCGGGCTGCTGCAAACGACCCTCATTCCTGGGATGGCCGACGAGGACGCCGACGCAGAGGCCGCCGAAGCGCCCGACGACGACCTGGAGGAACACCCCGCCGGGGCGGCGGCCGCGCCTGCGCCGGCTACGGCTCCAGAGGGCATCGAACAGTTCATCCGGGCGCCCGAGCCGGTCGTCCGGCCCGAGGAGCCTGCCGAGCCGGCGGAGCGACCGGCGACCCCGCCGGGCCGGGGCCTCCTCGCCCGGGTGCGGGTTCAGGAGGATCGGGACGGCGTTGCCGTCACGGTGGACACCGACGACGGGCGAACGGTCACCCGGCGGGGGCGGCCCAGTGACGCCGGTGTGCGCGAGGCAGTGGTTGCCGCCGTCGGGGAGATGTCGGGAGATCAACCTCCGCCGGTGCTGCTGGCCGTCGAGGAGCATGAGCTGGGTGACCACAACATGGTCACGGTGCTTTTGCAGCGCCACGACGGGAGCTTCCACGTCGGGTCGGCGCTGATCGGTGCTGAGAAGGCATTCGCGCTGGCCCGAGCCGCCTGGGCCGCTCTGAGCCAGGCCCGCTAGCTAGGCGTCGCTCGCCGGGATCAGCTCGACGACCACCTCGCCGTCACCCCGGTCCTCATCGTCTGCTTCATCGGCCTCGGCGGGCCGCGCCCACTGGTAGTACTCCTCGAGCCGGGCCAGCACGTCCCGCATCAGCAGGCGCTCTTTGGTCGGGGTGAGCAGCAGCTCGTGATCGCGTTCGTCGATCGACATGACGGCCACGCCGCGGCGGCGCAGGTCCCAGATCATGATCTCCTGGGTCATCAAATCGGGCGAGAGCGAGCGGAGGCTGGGCACAACGACCCCGTCGGCGCCGTCGAGGGCCACGATCCCGAGCAACGCCTGGAAACCGTCGCGGGCCAGGCCATGGCCTTCCTGCCGGACGTCTTGGCAGACTGAGATCAGATTGTGCCCCGTCCGGCGCACCCAGCCCCGGATGGCCTCTCCCTGCACGAAGGCAGGGTCCGCATCCTCAGGACCGAACAGCTCTCGAACATATCCAACAACTCGCATGAACCCTCGGTGTCGCGCCAGCGTCACGTAGCGTATCAGAGGTACGACCCAGAGTGGTTCTCAATCCGCCGGCGTCAGAACGCTCCCGCCAGATAGGGCTGCCAACTGGGGTGGGGGGGTGCGCCGAGATTGACCAGCACCCAGCCGTGGCGACGCGGTGCGGTCGGTTCAGAACGCAGGGGCATGCCGGCCTCGGCGGGGGTTCGGTTGCCTTTACGCAGGTTGCAGCGCCGGCAGGCGGCCACCACGTTTTCCCAGGTATGGGCGCCGCCCCGGGAGCGGGGGAGGACGTGGTCGAGGTTCTCAGCGCCGGTGCCGCAGTACTGGCAGGAGTGGCGGTCGCGAGCAAACACGGCTCGCCGGTTGAGGGCGATGCGCCGGGCATACGGGACCTTGACGTACGTGTTGAGCCGGATGACCGAGGGGAGGGCAACACTGGAGCGCTCAGAACGCCACACCGTGCCGCTCTCTTCCAGGACGATGGCTTTCTGACGGAGGACGAGGATGACCGCACGGCGCGCGGACACGATCGAGAGCGGCTCGTAGGTGGCGTTCAGGATCAGCGCCCGCATGCGGGCAAGGTTAGTCCCGGGGTCTATCGGGCGGTCACACCCGGATGAGCAGTACCGAACACGGCGCGTGGCGGGCGACCTTGGTCCCGGTCGAGCCGAGCATGCCCTCGAACAGCCCCCGCCCCTTGGTGCCGAGCACGATCAGGTCGGTCTTCTTGGCTCGCAGGTAATCCAGAATCAGCTGCGCCCCGTTCTCGCCCTCGAGGATCTCGACCTCGACGGTGACGCCGGCTTCTTGCAGGGCGGCGACGAGTGGGCCGGTCCGCTCCTCCAGCTGGTTGTTCAAATAGAGCTCGATGAACGCATCGTCACCGGGGAAGTCGAGTGACACCCCCGGGGGAGTCGGGGACATCCCCACGTACTCGCCGTCGCTGTCGACAGAGCCCGATCGCTCCCCGTAGACCGCCCGCAGGTCGGCCAGCAGCCGTCGCGGGATCTCAACCACGGTCAGCACGGTCACGTCGGCGCCGTTTGCGTACGGCTTGACGAAGGCGGTGGTATCGGCCGGATCGAGCGACCCGTCGGTGGATACGACAATGTTCACGTCATCCCCTTTCGGTTTCGTCAGCCTACCGGTCGATGAAGTCGCGAGCGTTGAGCTTCTCGCCGGTGGGGTATCCGGGGTCTGCTGCAGCGAGCCGGACGAAGATCGGCATGATGTCGGCAGGTGAGGGGATGGTCGACGGATCCTCCTCCGGCAGGGCCTCGGCTCGCATCGGGGTGGCGGTGCCGCCGGGATTGACCGAGAACACCGGGCCCGGCCACTCGTCGGCCAGCACCTCGAGCCAGCCTTCCAGAGCCGCCTTGGAAACGGCGTACATGCCCCAGCCGCCCCGGCCGGTGCGCCCTACCGAGCTGGAGACTCCGATAATGGTGGCCGCCGGGGCCAGACAGTTCACGAGCTCTTGATGGAGCAGATGGATGGCGGTCATGTTGATGTGGAACGTCTCGTGCCAGGCCTGCTCGGGATACTCGGCGAGCGGTGCCCGCGGCCCCAGCACGCCGGCGGCGTGGACGACAACGTCGATAGGGGCGATGCGCAGCGCCTCGGTGACGAGGATTTCCCGACCCGTGCGGCTGCCCAGGTCGGCGGGGACGATCATCGCCCGCTCGGGGTCGAGCCCCTCGATGGTCTCTACGAGGGCCGCTTCGCGCCGGGCCGTGCCGAGCACCCGGGCGCCCAACCCGACGTAGGTACGAACCATCTCCCGGCCGATGCCGGATGAGGCGCCCGTGACGAGGATCGATCGGTCGGTGAGCATGCGGGGGAGACTAGGCCCGGTCGATGATGAAGAGGCGGCGGAAGGGGAACACCGTCGCACCGTCTGGGCCGGCCGGGTAGGCCTCCTCGATGAGCCGGGCACAGCGGGCCCGGAACTCGTCGTGGCCGTCATAGGGGATCTGGCCCAGGAAGCGCTTCATTCCCGTCGCCGACACCCAGCGGAACACCGGGTTGGGGCCCGACAGCCGGTGGTAATAGGTGGTGACCCAGATTTCGGCCTCCCCGAGCAGTTGGTAGTAGGCGGTCGGTTCGAGTGTGGGGGGAGCCTGTGGGTCGACGCCGAACTCCTCGCCGACCCGGCGCATGATCCGATGCGACGGCTGGTCCCACGACAGCGGCATCTGCACGGCGAGCACACCGCCGGCGGCCAGCATCTGATGGAGGCGGGGGAACAGCCGGGGGTGATCGGGGATCCACTGCAGGCTGGCGTTCGCGTAGATGAGGTCGAGGGGCCCATCAGGCTCCCACTCGACGATGTCGGCCTGCCGGTAGCGGACGCGGCCTGCCGCTTCCGACAGCATCTCGGAGGAGCGGTCGATGCCGAGCACATCGGCTGTGGGGTATCGGTCGGCGAGAAGGCCGGTGAGTCGTCCCGTCCCGCACCCGAGGTCGACTATCCGGTGCGGAGCGGTCAGGTCGATGCGAGCCATGAGATCGTGCCCGGGCTGAGCTCGCTCCCGTTCGAACTGTTCGTAGTGGGCGGGATCCCAGGCAGTCACGATTCCATACAACCGCGTATGGGCAGGTGTAACAAACTCGAACTGGCGCCTCGATCGACGTACAGTCTGGTGTCATGGAAGCGGTTGTGACGGTGGCGGTGGACGTGCCCCTGATCGGGGACGAGCGCCGCAAGAATTGGGCGAAGGTCGTCGAGCATGTCGACACAGACAAGGCGACCGGTTGGGCATACCACGGCGAGTTCGTGTCGACCGGCGGCATCCAGGATGTCGGCGCACCATGCGTGCTGCTCGTCTACGGAGAACGCGGGTCGAAGGCCAACCCGCAAATGGAGGCCCGTGCCTACCTCGTGAGCACCGACGGATCGCTCAGCCTGCGAGCGTCGGCCAGCGGGCGGGCCTGGGCGCGGACGTTGCGCGACGAGATCGTCGAACTGCTCGAGGCCGACGCCCCGCTTCCGCTCGCCGCCCGGGAGTGGGGCCCCGAGCTGATGGAGTACTCAGACGACGCCCTCCGCACCGAGCTCAAACGCCGCGAAGCGACCTAGCTCAGCCCGTCCCCCGTCCCCCTTCGCCGGCCGGTGGTCACCCGCCCGTGGAAGCCCGTCTCCCTATCGGTGATTGAGCGCGCTGCCGTTCCGCTCCGACCGGGTTGGTCCCGTTCTGGCCGTTGACCGTCGACCGTCGACCGTTGACCTCCAAAGAAAAGTGGCGCGAGGTGTTTGACATGTGGGTCGAAAGGGACCATAGTGGCGCGAAGTGGAGGACCAAGCCACGAGCCGCTGAGGCTCACCGAGGACAGGCAGACAGGATGGAATCGTGTTTCTGGGAGAGCACACACACAGCATCGACCCGAAGGGTCGCGTCGTGCTCCCGAGTCGGTTTCGACCCGACCTCGCCAAAGGCTGCTTCATCACCAAGGGTCAGGATCGCTGCTTGTTCGTGTTCACCCCGGAAGCGTGGGAACAGGAAGTCGAGCGAATTCGTTCTCTACCTCGAACGGACCGAAAGCTCCGCAACTACTCCCGGGTCTTCTTCGCCGGGGCAATCGACCAGAAGCCGGACAAGCAGGGACGGATCCAGCTCCCGGCCACCCTCCGGGACTATGCCGGGCTCGACAAAGAAGTCACCGTCGTCGGCGTTGGTGAGCGAGTCGAGATTTGGGACTCCGCCAAATGGCAGGAAGTCACAGCCGCCGGAGACGTCGAATACGCCGACATCGAAGAAGCGCTCAGCGAGCACGGAATCTAATGAAAGGACCGATGTAGAGCAGGGTTCATTGTCAGCCCCCCGGATGCCATATGGAAGGCCCCTTACTCCGCCCGCTTCCATTGTGGCGCCAGCGCTCCGGGGGGCTGACAATGCACCAGGCTCCACAGCACCAACCGGTCCTCGTCGAGCAGGTGACCGACCTCTTTCGCCCCATCGAATCTGGTGTGATAGTGGACGCCACCTTCGGCGGGGGCGGGCACACCCGGCGGCTCCTGGAAGAGCTCGCCCCGGACGTCCGATTCCTAGCACTCGACCGGGACCCGGCAGCCGGGGACCGCGCCGCCACACTCGGCCCCAGGGTTCACTTCGTGAACTCCGACTTCCGGCACCTGGCCGAAGTAGCTGAGGAGGAAGCGATCGATGCGGTCACGGGTGTCTTCTTTGATCTTGGACTTTCCTCTCTACAGCTTGACGACGCCGCGCGAGGTTTTGGCTTCCGCCGAAGCGGTCCTCTTGATATGCGGATGGGCGATGGCTCGCTCACCGCGCACGAACTGGTCAACTCGGCGGATGAGGCTGAGCTCCGTCGCATCATCGGCCGCTTCGGCGAAGAGCGCTTCGCCGGCCGTATTGCCCGGGCCATCGTCCGCGCCCGGCCCATCGAGGACACCGTCACGCTGGCGGAGATCGTCAAAACCGCCATCCCGGCCGCCACGCGGCGCACGGGCGGCCACCCGGCCCGGCGCACCTTTCAGGCGCTCCGGATTGCCGTCAACGACGAGCTGGCCGCCCTCCAGGAAGGTCTCGACGGTGCCCTTCAGATCGTTCGGCCCGGGGGCCGGGTCGCGGTGATCGCCTACCACTCCCTCGAAGATCGCATAGTCAAGCGGCGGCTGGTGTCGGCCTCCTCCTCACCGGACGAGACTTCCCTTCCGGTAGTCATGCCAGCCGCCGCTCCCGATTTCCGGCTGGTGCATCGCAAGCCGATCATGCCGGACGAAGCCGAAATCGCCGCCAACCCGCGGGCCCGCAGCGCCCGGCTCCGGGCGGTTGAGCGCGTCGGTGAGGCGGGCTGATGGCCACCAGAACCGCCCCCCTCCGGCTGCCCCGGTCGCGGCTTCGGGTCATTCCCGGCCGCCAGCCCAGCTCGCTCAGTGTCCGTCAATTCGGTTGGCTGGTGCTGGCCGTTGCCATGTTCTTCGCGTTGATCTACTCCCGCATCTACCTGGATCGGGCCGCCTTCCAGATTGCCACGCTCGAGGGCCAGATAGCCGAGCAGCAGACCCGGTACGACCAGCTCAGGCTCGAAGTCGCCCAGCTCGAATCGCCGCAGCGGATCTACGCCGAGGCTGAGAAGATGAACATGGTCCTGCCGGGGGAGGCGCGCACGGTGTACGCGCCGATGCCGGATACCGATGATGATGGTGGCCAGCTGGCCACGTCGGGGTCGACCGTGCTGCTGGCCACCGTGGGGGCAAAGTGACCGGGCTGAGCGCTGCCATCCCGGGCGGTGTCTCAGGCCGGTTGGAGCGCTGAGCCGTGGGGCGCAAACGATGGCGCCCTCAGCACATGCGGCTGTTCCTGGTGGGAGCGCTGTTCCTGGCAGCGTGGCTCACCATCGGGGCGAAGCTGGTGTTCGTCCAGGGGGTGCAGGCCCAGACCCTGGAGGATCAGGCGCTCGACCAGCGGCTCCGCACCGTCACACTCGAGGCCGAGCGCGGCACGATCTTCGATCGGGACGGCCGGGAGCTCGCTCTCACCATCGAGGCGACCAGCGTGTACGCCAATCCCCGGGAGATCGCCGACCCGGCTCTGACCGCTTCGGCGCTGTCCGGGCTGCTTGGCCGGCCGGTAGGGGAGATACAGGCCGACCTCGAACGGGACACCGGCTTCGTGTATCTGGCCCGCAAGCTCCTGCACGGGGAGGCGGAAGCCATCCGGGCGCTGGAGCTGGACGGCGTCCACTTCCTTCCTGAGCCCAAGCGGGTCTACCCCTCCGGTGACCTGGCGGCCCAGGTGCTCGGGTTTGTCGGCATCGACAACGATGGGCTGGAAGGCATCGAGCAGATGTACGAGGACGTCCTCACCGGCGAACCCGGCCAGCTCATCTTCGAACGATCGGGCCGGGGCCGGGTGATCCCCCAGGGCGAGTACGAGGTGCAGGAAGCGGTGCGGGGCCAGGACCTGACCCTGACTATCGACGGCGAGCTGCAGTTCTTCGCCCAGCAGGAAGCCCAGGGGACCCTCGAAGAAACGGGAGCCACGGCGGTGCACATCGTCGTCCTAGACGTGACGACATCTGAGGTCCTAGCGATGGCGAGCGCCCCAACATTCGATCCGAATCACATCGGCGGCGACGCCGAACTGTTCCGCAACCGCGTGGTCACCGACACGTTCGAGCCGGGATCGACCCAGAAACTCATCACTATCGCCGCGGCCATCGAGGAAGGCATCGTCACGCCAGATCGGATTTTCGAGGTGCCCGACCGCATCGAGGTGTTTGATCGCGAGTACTTCGACTTCACCGAGCACGACACCGTCGACCTCACCGTGGCCGATATCGTGGCCCGGTCCTCAAACGTCGGCACCATCCTGGTGTGGCAGGAGCTCGGCAACCCGCTGCTGTACCGCTACCTGCAGGGTTTCGGCCTCGGTACCTACTCGGGAATCAACTTCCCCGGCGAGGCGCCCGGCCTGGTGCGCCCCGCTGAGGAGTGGTGCGATTCCTGCGGGGCATCTACCGCTATCGGCTACCGGGTGGCGGTCACGCCGCTGCAGATGACGGCCGTGTTCGCCGCCGTCGGCAACGATGGGGTGTGGATCCAGCCCCAGGTCGTCAACTCCATCGTGGAGACGGACGGCTCGATCACCGAGTTCGATCAGCAGCGTCAGCGCGTGCTGTCGGTCGAGACCGCCCAGATCATGCAAGACATGCTGGCGGGCGTCGTCGAGGGTGGGACCGGCCAGTATGCCCAGGTGGATGGATACCGGGTCGGGGGCAAGACCGGAACGACGGAGAAGTTTGAGCCCGACCTGGTCTGTCCGGGGGCCGAGTCGCCCGGGTGCTACGGCGACGACGTGGTGGCCAGCTTCATCGGGATCGGCCCGAGCGATGACCCCCGGCTCGCCATCGGGGTGTTCGTCGACTCGCCGAGCGTTCCGAAGAAGCGCACCGGCGGGGTGGCCGCTGCCCCGGCCTTCTCGCGAGTCATGCGCTTTGCGCTCCATCAGATGGGAGTGCCACCCGATGTCCGGTGAGGGGCGGCAGCTCGCCGACCTCAGCGCGGTGGTCGACGGCGTCGTGCAGGGCGACGGCTCCGTGAGAGTGCGCGATGTGACCCACGACAGCCGCACCGCCGGGCCGGGAGATCTCTTCGTAGCGATCAGGGGTGCCAACGCCGACGGCCACGCCTTTGTTGCCGGCTCGGCCGCAGCAGCCGCCTGCGTTGAGAGCCCGGTCGAGGCAGGGCTGCCCCAGCTGGTGGTGGGCGACACTCGCCTGGCCCTCCCGGCACTCGCCGCCGAAGTTCACGGCCATCCCTCCCGTGAGCTCCCGGTGCTCGGGATCACAGGAACGAACGGCAAGACGACCGTTGCGCACCTGGTGGCCGCCATCGTCGAAGCCTCGGGAGGGGTTCCCGGCGTGATCGGGACGGTCGGGGCCCGCATCGGGTCACAGCATCTGCCGCTGGAGCGCACCTCTCCGGAGGGGTCCGACCTGCAGCGACTACTCCGCCGCATGGTTGATGCCGGGGCTGCGGTTGCCGCCGTCGAAGTCTCCTCTCACGCCCTCAGCTTCGGCCGGACAGCCCACACCGAGTTCGCCGTTGTCGCCTTCACCAATCTCAGCCAGGACCACCTCGATCTGCACGGGGACATGGAGTCCTACTTCCAGACCAAGGCGCGGCTGTTCATGAGCGGAGACGGTCCGGCCGTCATCAATGTCGACGACGAGTGGGGCAGGCGCCTGGCCGAGATGTCGAGTCGTCAGGTCATCTCGGTCGGAGCGGACGGCGACTACCGGGTGGAGATGCTCGAGCTGGAACTGAGCCGCAGCACCTTTCGGCTGGTGACCCCGGCGGGCGGCCACACCATCCGGTTGCCGCTCGGGGGGTCGTTCAACGTCGAAAACGCGGCCATAGCCGCCGCGGCGTCGGTGGCGCTCGGGATGGACATCGAGACGGTCATTCGAGGCCTCGAGACCGTCGAGCCCATCCCCGGACGGATGGAGCCGGTCGCCCTCGGCCAGGAGACGGCCATCGTTGTCGACTACGCCCACACCCCCGACGGGATCGCCCGGGTGCTGCAATCGGTCCGGCCGCTCGTGTCCGGCGACGTCATTGTTGTCGTCGGCGCCGGCGGAGACCGCGACGGCGACAAGCGCCCCGCCATGGGCCGGGCGGCCGCTCAGGCCGATGTGCTGTACGTCACCTCGGACAATCCCCGGTCGGAAGACCCGGCGGCGATCATCAAGGCCGTGCTCTCCGGTGCAGACGGCCCCGCCCGGGTCACCGTCGAACCGGACCGGCGCCGGGCCATCGGTGCCGCCATCCGATCGGCCGGCCCCACCGACGCGGTGCTCATCCTCGGCAAGGGTCACGAGACCGGCCAGGAGGTCGCCGGCCGGGTCACGCCCTTCGACGATCGGGTGGTGGCGGCAGAAGTGGTGGCGGCGCGATGAGGTGGACAGCCGCCGACGTTGCCGGGATCACCGGGGGGAGCGCGGTCGGCTCGGCCGAGATCACCGGGGTGAGCACCGACACCCGGACGCTCAAGCCGGGAGACCTGTTTGTTGCGCTGCGCGGGGAGAACTTCGATGGGGCGGCCTTTGCCGGCGAGGCTCTGGCCGGCGGTGCGGCCGCCGTCATGGTCGACCACCCGGTCCCGCTCGAGCCGCGGATCGAAGTGCCCGATACGCTGGTGGCTCTGCGCCGGCTGGCCGAGGCCCGCCGCGGCGAGCTGGCCGATCTGCGGACCGTCGGCATCACCGGCAGCACCGGCAAGACATCGTGCAAGGACCTGCTGGCGAGCGCACTCGGCCGGGGGACGTGGGCCTCCCCGCGCTCGTTCAACAACGAGATCGGTGTCCCGCTTACCCTGCTGTCGACGCCGCCCGACTCCGAGGTAGCCGTGCTCGAGGTGGGGAGCCGCGGTGTCGGCCACATCCGGACCCTCATCGACGTGGTGCGGCCCGACGTCGCCATCATCACCGGCATCGGCGCCAGCCATCTCGCCACCCTCGGCACCGTCGAGATGGTTCGCACCGCCAAGTGGGAGCTGGTCCAGGGGCTCGGGCCGGCGGGCGTCGCCGTCCTGCCCGTCGACGACCCCGTACTGCTCGAATGGGCGGATCGTGACGGCGTCCAGGTCACTACATTCGGAGCCGACGGCGATGTTTCGGTCGGGGAGGTGGTCCTCGACGATCTGGCACGGCCGTCGTTCCGCTTGTCGGCGTACGGAGAGAGTGTCGAGGTGCAGCTCGAAATGGCCGGGGCGCATCAAGCAGTCAATGCCGCCGCCGCCACCGCCGCCGGGCTGGCGCTCGGGCGGGCGCTGCCCGACCTCGCCTCCGGGCTGGCCGAAGCCACCGGCTCATCGTGGCGCATGGAAGTGACGGCCGGCTCCTACACGGTGGTCAACGATGCCTACAACGCCAACCCGACCTCGATGACGGCCGCCCTCCGGACCGTCGCCGGCATGCCGGGGCGCCACCTGGCGGTGCTCGGCATGATGGCCGAGCTGGGGGAGGCCTCCTCGCAAGCCCATCGCAGCATTGGCCGGCTCGCCCGTGAGCTGGGGTTTGAGACGGTGGTCGTCGTCGGAGACGACCCAGGGATCGCGGAAGGCGCCGGCGACATTGCTGTTTCGGCCCCGGATGTGGAGTCCGCCACCCGGGCCATCTCGGAACGGGTCGGCAACGGAGACGTCGTGCTGGTCAAGGCGTCACGGTCGGTGGGCTTGGAAGTGGTCGCCGGGGAGCTGGTCCCGTGATCGCTCTGCTGATCGCCGTCACCGTTGGCTTTGGCCTGTCCTTCGTGGCGATGCCGCCGGTGATCCGGGCGTTGCGCCGTAACGACGTTGGCCAGTTCATCCAGGAAGACGTCGCCGGCCACTCCCACAAGCGCGGCACACCGACGATGGGCGGCTCGGTGATCCTGGTGGCGGCCGTGCTCGGCTACCTCGTCGCCCACCTGCGCATCTGGTCTCCCGAACAGGGCTTCGGGCTCGATCCCCGCCCGTTCAGCGCCGAAGCCGGGCTGGCGCTGCTGGCCTTCATCGGGATGGGTGTCATCGGGTTCATCGACGACTATCAAAAGTATGCCCGCAAGGAGAACCTCGGCCTGAGCAAGCGGTGGAAGTTCGGCGGTCAGCTGCTGGTGGCGGGGCTGTTTGCCTGGGGGGCGGTGGCGGCGGGGGTCTCGACCGAGCTGTCCTTCACCCGGGAGATCGGATTCGATCTCGGCTGGGCCTACCCGCTGTGGGTGCTGTTCCTGCTGACCGCCACCGCAAACGCCGTGAACCTCACCGACGGGCTCGATGGCCTGGCAGCGGGATCGAGCGCGCTGGTGTTCGGCGCCTTCGTGATCATCGGGTTCTGGCAGTTCCGCAACCCGGCGGTCTATTCGGTCGACGGCGCCCTCGACCTCGGGATTCTTGCCGCGGCACTGCTCGGGTCGGTCATGGGATTCCTGTGGTACAACGCCGCTCCCGCCGAGCTGTTCATGGGCGATGTGGGGTCCCAGGCCCTCGGCGGCGCCATGGCGGCGCTTGCGCTGCTGACCAACACCCATCTCTTGCTGGCCGTCCTCGGCGGCCTCTATCTGATGGTGACGGTCTCGGTGATCCTGCAAGTAGCCTCGTTCCGTCTCTTCGGGCGGCGTATCTTCCGGATGGCGCCCATCCACCACCACTTTGAGCTCGGGGGATGGCCCGAGACCACCGTCATCATCCGCTTCTGGATCATCGCCGGTATTTGCGTAGCCCTCGGCCTCGGCATCTTCTACGGCGACTTCATTTCGATGGAGGGCGGCCTCTCGTGAGGACCCTGGTGATCGGTGCGGGGGTCAGCGGACTGGCCGCTGCCGGGCTGGCCGGGGACCTCGGCGATGAGGTGCTGATCTTCGACCGGCGTCCCGACGCCGTGGCGCCGGTTGCCATTGCGTACCCGACTGCCTCGGGGGAATGGACCGCCGATCTGCTTGATCGCGTCGATCGCGTTGTCGTCAGCCCCGGCGTTCCCGAGCACGCCCCTGAGGTGCGCGATGCGCTCGTCGCCGGCATCCCGATCATCTCTGAGATCGAGCTGGCCTCGACGGTGGCGGCCGCCCCGATCGTGGCGGTCACCGGCACGAACGGCAAGACCACCGTGACCCGGGTGCTCGCGGACATGATCAGCGCCGGCGGAAGGAGAGCGGTCGCCACCGGCAACATCGGCACCGCCTTCTCCACAGTCGCCCGGGAGGAGTGGGATGTGTTCGTTACGGAGGTGTCCAGCTTCCAGTTGCGCTTCATCGACCGCTTCCACCCCCGGATCGCCGTTCTCCTGAACATTGCCGAGGATCACCTGGATTGGCATGGGACACTTGATGCCTATATCGCTGCCAAAGCCAACATCTTTCGCAACCAGGACGCCGGTGACGTGCTCATCTACGGACAAGATTCCGATCTGGCCGTTTCGGCGATTGCCGAAGCGGCCGCCGAGCTGGTGCCCGTTTCGGGCTTTCGCGTTCCCGCCGGAGGAGCGGGGCCGGATGGGTCGGGCGCCATCATCACCCGGCACGGCCCCATCCCGCTCGGAGAGTGGCGCGACCCGGCCTTCGTCCTGGATCTCGCAGCCGCGGCCAGCGCCGCCCTCGAGCTGGGCACGGACCTCGAAGCGGTAGCGGGCGTCGTCAGCGCGTTCACGCCCGGGCCGCACCGCCGCACGGTCGTCGGAACCTGGGATGGAATCACCTGGGTCGATGATTCCAAGGCAACCAATCCGCACGCCGCCCGCGCCGCCGTCGATGCCTTCGCCTCCGTGGTGCTGATTGCCGGCGGCCGTAACAAGAGCCTCGACCTCAGCACCTTCTTGAACCGGCCGTCGGTCAGGCATGTGATCGCCATCGGTGAGGCCGCCGGCGAGATTGTGTCGGCCAGACAACCGGCTCCCGTTGACCAGGCCGCCACCATGGAGGAAGCGGTGGCGATGGCGGGCCGGGTTGCCGTTCCGGGAGACACGGTGCTGCTGGCTCCCGGGTGCGCCAGCTTCGACATGTTCGACTCCTACGCGGCACGGGGTGACTCGTTCGCGGCCGTTGCCCTGGCCCATCACGGGGTGACGGCATGACCGCCAAGGTGACCTCGATCACCGCCGCCCGGTCCCGCGCCCGGCGCCGCGACACCGAAACGGTGGTGATCCGCCGGATCGTCACGCTGCTGGTCGTTCCCATGGTGGTGCTGCTCGTCGTCGGCCTCGGTGCGATCCTGTCGGCCAGCTCAGTCCGTGCCCTGGCCGAGGACCAGAGCTCTCTCTATTACTTCCGGCGTCAACTCATGTGGGCGGCGGTCGGTACCGCGGCGCTGCTGGTGGCCGTCCGGGTGCCGTACGACCTCTACCGCCGGTCGGCGCCGGGCATCCTTGCCGTCTCGGCGTTGTCGCTCGTCGCGGTGCTGCTGTTCGGCGTAGTGCGGGGCGGGAGCCGTTCCTGGCTGGAGGTCGGGCCGATCACCATTCAGCCATCCGAGTTCGCCAAGTTCGCCGTGGTCGTGTTCCTCTCGATGGTGATGGCCCGCAAGCGCGAGCTACTCACCGACTTTGCCCACTTCTTCTGGCCGGTGGCCGCCAGCCTCGGCCTCATCGGGGGGCTCACCATCCTCCAGCCTGACCTGGGCACGACCATCATCATCGGGGCGGGTGCGCTCGCCGTGCTCGTCGCATCCGATGCCCCCTTCCGGTTCGTGGCCGGTTCGGCGGCCGCCGGCGGTGTGGCCGCCCTCCTGCTGGCGATGGCAGCCGATTACCGCTGGGATCGCATCACCGGCTTCCTCGACCCGTTCAGCGACCCGCTCGGAAGCGGCTTCCAGGGTGTGCAGTCGCTGTTTGCGCTCGGAACCGGGGGGTTCTTCGGGGTGGGGCTCGGCGCCAGCCGGGCCCGGTGGGAGTTCCTCCCCAACGCCCATACCGACTTCATCTACGCCATCATCGGCGAGGAGACCGGTCTCATCGGGGCGGGAGCGGTGCTGGTGATGCTGGCGGTATTCACCCTGGCCGGCATCACGGTGGCGATTCGTGCCCGCGACGACTTCGGCCGGATGCTGGCCACCGGCATCGTCGCCTGGCTCGGCATCCAGTCGATCGTCAACCTGGGCGGAGTGACCGCCATCCTCCCGATCACCGGCCTGCCGCTGCCGTTTGTCTCCTTCGGCGGAAGCGCGCTCGTGGTTGAAATGGCCGCGGTCGGGGTGCTGATCAACATCGCCCGCCGGCGTCGCACCCAGTCGTGACCATCGCCATCGCCGCCGCCGGAACCGGGGGCCACGTGTTCCCCGCCCTGGCGGTGGCCGAGGCGCTCCATGTGCTGGGGGTGGCCCGATCGGACGTCGTGTTCTTCGGCGGGGACCGCCTCGAAGCCAGGGTCGTGCCGGCGGCCGGCTACGAGCTGATTCAGCTGCGAATGGCCGGCCTGGCGCGCTCGTTCAGCCTGCGCAACGCCCGGGTGGTCGGGCAGCTGCTGGCGGCCGCCCGGGCCGTCCGCCGACAGATCCGGGACCGCCACGTCACCGCCGTGCTTGCCATGGGCGGGTACATAACCGGGCCGGCTGCCATCGCGGCCCGGCGGGCGGGTGTGCCGCTGCTCATTCACGAACAAAACGCCGTGCCCGGCCGGGCCAACCGGTGGGCGGCCCGGTGGGCCGATTCGGTGTTCGTCGCGTTCCCGGCGGCCCAGGCAGCTCTCACGCGGGCGGAGGTGGTCGGCAATCCGCTTCGAGCCGACCTCGTCACCCGGGTGCCGTCCCGGGTCGAGGCGCTCGACCGGTATGGGCTGTCACCCGACCGGCCGGTCATTGGGATTCTGGGCGGCAGTCAGGGAGCCGCCGTCCTCAACGTCGCGGCCGCCGCACTGGCCGGCGGTGGATCGCAGCTCCTTCACCTGGCGGGTCCGGATCAGCACACCGAATGGACCGCCCGGGCTGCGGGCGAGTCGCACTGGCACGTGGTGCCCTTCGAAGACCAGATGGGGTACTTCTACGCTGCCGCCGACGTCGCCATCGCCCGGGCCGGAGCGCTCACGGTCAGCGAGCTGGCGGTCACCGGCACCCCGTCGATTCTCGTCCCCTATCCCGGCGCCGGAGGCCATCAGCGCGCCAACGCTGCCTTCCTGGTGGACGCCGGCGGGGCCGTGCTGCTCGACCAGGAACAGCTCGACCGGCTGCCGGCCGTGGTGGAGGCCGCCCTCGTGCCCGAGGAGCTCGCCCGGCGGCGTGCGGCCGCCCGGGCGGTCGGGAAGCCCGATGCCGCCGGGCGGGTGGCGGCTGCGGTGCTGGAGGCGGCCGGTGCGTAGCATCCCGGCCCGCGTGCACATCGTCGGCGTCGGCGGGGCCGGGATGAGCGGGCTCGCCAAGCTGCTTGCCCAGGCGGGGCGCATCGTGACCGGTTCGGACCTGCGGCCCAACCCCAGCTTCGGCGAACTGCGCGACCTCGGTGTCGAGGTGTGGGACGGCCACCGGCCCGAGGCGATCGCCGGGGCACAGCTGGTCGTTGCCTCATCGGCCATTCCCGATTCCGATCCCGAGCTGCGGGCCGCCCGCGACCGGGACATCCCGGTGTGGGAGCGACCCCGGTTGCTGGCCGCCATCACCCGTGACATGCCGGCCATTGGATTCTCGGGCACGCACGGGAAGACCACCAGCACCGGGCTGGCGGTGACCGGCCTGCGGGCCGTCGGACGCGATCCGAGCTTCCTGGTCGGCGGGCGGCTGCTCGGCCTCGGGACCGGTGCCCATCTCGGGGAACCGGATGTCTTTGCACTCGAAGCCGACGAAGCCTTTGGCACATTCCAGCACCTGCACCTGCGCGGCTTGCTGGTGACCAACATCGAGGCCGACCATCTCGACCACTACGGCACGCTGGAGGAGCTCGAGGAAGCGTTTCTGCGCGTCGCTCAGGCCACCCGGGGGCCGGTGGTGGCCTGTGCTGACGATCCCGGCGCCCGGCGGCTGGCCGAATCGAGTGGTGCCATCACCTACGGCACCGCCCCCGGCGCCGCCTGGCAGGTGAGCGAGGTCGAGTCCGCCGGTGGGGCCGTCCACTTCCGGGTTGCCGGCCACGGCGAAGCGGTCGCGGTATCGATTCCGCGCCCGGGCCGTCATATCGCATTGAACGGGGCAGGGGTGATCGCGCTCCTCGGTGAGTTGGGGTTCGACATCACGGAAGTCGCCACCGGCCTTGCCGCCTACGCCGGGGTCCGGCGTCGCTTTGAGACCCGGGGACGGATCGGGGGCGTCCTCGTCGTCGACGACTATGCCCACCATCCGACCGAGATCGCCGCCACCATCGCCGCCGCCCGCGCCCTGCATGACGGCCGCATCGTGGCCGCCTTCCAGCCGCACCGCTACAGCAGGACCGAGGAGCTGTGGGAGCCGCTCGGCCGGTCGCTCGCCGCAGCCGACCTCGTCATGGTCACCGATGTATACGCGGCAGGCGAGGGGCCCATTCCCGGGGTCACCGGCTCGCTGGTGGCAGGCGCTGCCGAAGCCGGCGGTGCCACCACCCGCTATGTGGCCCGGCGCTCCGAGCTCGCCGCCGCGGTCGCCGCCGAGCTGGAAAGCGGGGATCTGCTGCTCACGCTCGGGGCGGGAGACATCACCGGTCTTGCCACCGAGTTGACGGCGCTGGGGATGCCGTGAGCGGCTTCGGCGAGCTCGTAGCCGCCGGCCGGGTGGCTGAATCGGTCAGGCTGGGTGCGCTCACCACGTACAAGCTGGGGGGACCGGCCCGGTACTTCATCGAGATCGCGGCCGAGCAGGACCTCATCGACGTTGCCGCCGCGCTGGCAGAAGATCCCCAACCGGTTCTCGTGATCGGCCGGGGGTCGAATCTCGTGATCGCCGATGCCGGCTGGCCCGGCCTGGCAATTCGCTTCGGGAATGCCTTTGCCGGGCTGGGTCTCGGGCCCGCCCCGGACCATGACATCACCGCCGGGGCCGCCGTGCCGCTGCCCCGGCTCGCTCGCGAGTCGGTCAATCGCGGCAGGGGAGGGCTCGAGTTCTACGTGGGGATTCCCGGGTCGGTCGGCGGCGCCATCCGCACCAACGCCGGCGGCCACGGCAGCGAGACTGCCGACTGCGTGCGGTCGGTTCGCGTATTCGATCTGGCGTCTGGCCGTTTCCGGGACCTGGCCCCGGGCGATCTCAGCTTCCAGTACAGGTCGAGCTCGCTCACGTCCACGGATCTCGTCGTCACTGCCGTGTTCCAAACCCATCCGATCGAGGTCGGGGCAGGCCAGCAGCATCTGCGCGAGATCACCCGGTGGCGGCGGGTTCATCAGCCCGGCGGCACCCTCAACGCCGGGAGCGTGTTTCGCAACCCTCCCGGCGACGCCGCCGGCCGGCTCATCGACGAGCTCGGCCTCAAGGGGTTCTCCGTGGGTGGGGCGGCCGTCTCGACCAAGCACGCCAACTTCTTCGAGGCGGCCCCGTCGGCTACCGCCCAGGATGTCCACGACCTCGTCGCCGCAGTCCGGGCCCAGGTCCTGGCAAAGACCGGAGTCGACCTCGTCCCGGAAGTACAGTTCGCCGGCCCATTCACATGAGCGTACGAGCCCACCCCCGCTTCCTCCGCCGTCGCGCCACCGTGCGCGAGCACCGGGCGCGACGCCACCTCCGCCGGGCGCTGTGGGTACTCACCATCGTGGCGGCCGGCTGGGCGCTGGCGTGGGTGGCGCAGTCCCCATTGTTTTCGGTGGCCTCCATCGAAGTTGTCGGGGCGCGCCACGCCGCCGTTTCGGAGATCCTCGAAGCCAACCGCGTGTATGAGGGTCGTCCGCTCGTTCTCATCCGATCGGGCAGCGTGGCCGACGCCCTGGCCGCCGACCCGTGGGTGAAGGACGCCTCTGTGCACCGCCGGTTCCCTGACCAGATCGAGGTCCGGCTCATCGAGCGCCAGGAAGTGATTGCCGTCCCCGGGGCGGACGGGTGGCGGACGGTCTCCGACGACGGCCGCATCATGCAGGCCGTGGCCGCCGCCCCCGACCAGCTGGCCACGGTGAGTCGAGACGTCGCCGTGGCCGGATCGATCGGCGAGCAGGTGACCGACCGCCTGGCCGGCGTGGTCGAGTTCGCCGCCGCCATCCCGGTCGACCTGCGCGGGCCGCTCTCTGTCGGCATGGCAGGCGAGGAACTGGTGGCGTACATCAATGGTCATCGGGTTCGCCTCGGCGACCCGAGCAACATGGCGGCCAAGGCGGCTGCCCTCGTCGCCGTACTGGAGGATCCCCGCCTGGGTGAGGGGCGGCTCATCGACCTCATCGCCCCGTCCCGCCCGGCCGTAAAACCGGCTCCCGCCCCGGTTTCCCCTCAGGCCTAACCCTGAAGTAAAGGTCGAGGAAGAACCGCTTTACCGCCATCGAGGGGGCCGGTAGAGTGCGACGGGCACACACGCGGAGGATCCATGACGAGCAAACAATCGAGTCCACACAATTACCTGGCGGTCATCAAGGTGGTCGGCATCGGCGGGGGCGGCGTAAACGCCATCAATCGCATGATCGACTCAGGCCTCCGGGGCGTCGAGTTCATCGCCGTCAACACCGACGCCCAGGCGCTGCTCATGAGCGACGCCGACATCAAGCTCGACATCGGCCGGGAGATCACCCGCGGGCTCGGTGCCGGGGCCAACCCGGAGATCGGCCGGGCCTCGGCCGAGGCCCACACCGAAGAGATCGAGGACGCCCTCAAGGGTGCCGACATGGTGTTCCTCACGGCCGGCGAAGGCGGCGGGACCGGCACCGGCGGCGCGCCGGTCGTCGCCGAGATCGCCCGCAACCTCGGCGCGCTGACCGTCGGTGTCGTCACCCGGCCGTTCGGCTTCGAGGGCCGGCGCCGGTCCGTGCAGGCCGAGCAGGGCATCCAGGAGCTCAAGGAAGCGGTCGACACCCTCATCATCATTCCCAACGAGCGCCTGATCGAAGTCTCCGATGACAAGACCAGCGTGCTCGATGCCTTCAAGCTGGCCGATGACGTGCTGCTGCAAGGCGTGTCGGGAATCACCGAGCTGATCACCACACCCGGCCTGATCAACGTCGACTTCGCCGATGTGAAATCGGTCATGCAGGATGCCGGTTCGGCCGTCATGGGCATCGGCGCATCGGCCGGGGAGGGCCGCGCCGACAAGGCTGCCCTGCGGGCCGTCGAGAGCCCGCTGCTCGAGACGTCGATGGACGGCGCCACCGGTGTCCTGTTGTCCATCGCCGGGCCGGCCGATATGACGCTCTACGAGGTCAACACGGCGGCCGAAGTAATCGCCACTCGCTGTGCTGCCGACGCCAACGTCATCTTCGGAGCCGTCGTCGACGACTCACTCGGCGATGAGATGCGGGTGACCGTCGTCGCCGCCGGATTCGACACCGGTCGCCGCGGCTACTCGTCGCCGATGTCGGCTTCGGTGCCGGCCGGAGACGACGATCTCATCCCTTCATTCGTCAAGGGGTGATCACCACACCGGCCTACGCCGGAGCGGCTTTTGGCACCAGCGCCGACGGCGATCTGGCGGATCCGGCGATCCGGGCCGGGGTTGCCGGGGAGCTTGGCATATCGGATGACTGGGCCTGGATGAGTCAGGTGCACGGCACCAACGTGGTGCTGGTCACCGAGCCCGGTACCACCGAGGCGTCCGACGGCCTGGTCACCGGCCTCGCCGGCCTTCCGCTGGCCGTGCGCACCGCCGACTGCGTACCCGTTGTGCTCCATGCGCCCCGGGCCGTTGGGGTGGTGCACGCCGGCTGGCGGGGATTGGCGGCCGGCGTCGTGGCAGCGGCCATCGACGTCATGCGCCGCACCGGACAGGATCCGGAGCGGGCGGCCATCGGTCCCTCGATCGGGCCGTGCTGTTACGAGGTGGGTGACGAGGTCATCGCCGCGTTCGATGGTCGGGCGGTTCAGACCCGCCAGGGCACGCCGAGCGTCGACCTGTGGTCGGAGGCGGCCGCACAACTCGAAGGCCTCGAGGTGTGGCGGGCCGACCTGTGCACCTACTGTGAAACCGGGTTCCATAGCTTCCGCGCCACCGGCACGGCAGCCCGACAGACATCGGTTGGCTGGCTATGAGCCTGGCCGGCGTTCGTGCTCGCATCGAGGCGGCTTGTGCCGCCGCCGGGCGCAGCCCGGGCGACATCACACTCGTAGTGGTCAGCAAGGGCCGGTCTCCGTCGGCGATCCAGGCGCTGTACGAAGCCGGCCAGCGGGATTTTGGCGAAAATCGCGCCCAGGAATTGGCCGCCAAGGCGCCGGAGCTACCCGGCGACATCCGGTGGCACTTCGTCGGCCCGTTGCAGCGCAACAAGGTATCGACGGTCCGGCCGCTCGTGGTGATGCTGCATTCGCTCGATCGGCGCCGCCTGGCCGCGGCCTGGGCGCGCGACGGGGACGCCCCGCCGGCGCTCCTCGAGGTCAACCTGGCCGGCGAACCACAAAAACACGGCTTCGCTCCGGCCGAGGCGGCGGCGGCCGCCACCGATGTGATCGAGCTGGGCGTGGACCTTCACGGTGTCATGGCGATTCCCCCGCAGGGGGAGCCGGCGCTGCCGTACTTCGAAGCGCTGGTCGAGCTGCGCGATGCGCTGGCTGAGGTGCACCCCACCATGACGGTGGTTTCGGCCGGAATGACCGACGATTTTGAGCAAGCAATACGGGCGGGCGCGACCACGATTCGCGTGGGACGGGCTATCTTTGACTAACGGGAGGTTGGTGCGATGAGCTCCATCTGGAACAAGGCAATGTATTTTCTCGGGCTCGACGAAGAGTCGAGGGAGTTGGATGAGCGGCAGCCGGCGCCGATGGCACAACCGGCCGAGGTCACCGGCGGCGCCCCGCGCGGGCGGCGAGTCGAGCCGCCCTCCGGCCGCGGCTGGCGTCCCGCCAACACCGAAGCGCGCATGGAGTCCGTGACGGTCCCCGCGTCGGCCACGGCGGTCCGTCAGGTACCCGGCCGTGACGCCCAGGCCGAGATCGTGGTAGCCCATGATTTTGCCGACGCCCAGCTTCTCGCCGATCACCTGCGGGTGCGGCGGGCGGTCGTGCTCGACCTGCGTGACACCGAGCCAGACACCGTGCGGCGGCTCGTAGATTTCGCCAGCGGCATCACCTATGCCCTCGAGGGCACGATGCAAAAGGTCGCCCAGGGAGTGATCCTCGTCGCACCGGCCCGGACCACCCTCGGTGATGATGAAGTGCAGCGTCTCCACGAGCTCGGCCTGTACGAGCTGGACGCCTAACCGGCGCCGCCTATGACCGGAATCCTCGCCAACATCGTTCTCGCGGCGATCTTCGCGCTCATTGTGCGGATCATCCTGGACTGGGTTCAGGTTCCGGCGGGCCATCCGGTCGGGCGGCTGCGCACCGCGCTTGCCTCTGTCACCGACCCCATGTTGATGCCGTTGCGGCGCTTGATTCCCCCGGTTCGCCTCGGGGCGGTTGCTCTGGACGTCTCGGTGATCGTGCTGCTGGTTGCCCTCCAGATCCTGTACGGGGTATTGCGGGCCGCCTGAGAGCAAGCCGCCTGAGAACAATGGCGCGATCCAAAGCTATGCTGTCGACATGGATTTGAGCGCAGTTGATGTACAGCAAAAAACGTTCCGCGAACGATTCCGCGGGTACGACCCCGACGACGTAGAAGACTTCCTCGATCGCGTGGTCGAGACGCTGCGTGGTCAAGAGCTCAAGCTGCGCCAGCAGCAGGAACAGCTCGACACCATCCAGCAGGATCTGGCCGGTACCAAAGAGGCCGAAGAGGCCATCAAGCGGACCTACATCACCGCCCAGCGCACCTCTCAGGAGATGGTCGGCGAAGCCCAGGAGAAGGCCAACGCCATTCTCGACAAGGCCAAGGGCCAGGCGGAGTCAATGGTGGCCGAAGCCCGATCGGAGGCCACGCGCACCCGGGAGGAATCCGCCACCGAGCACGAGGCACTCCGCCGGCGGGTCACCCAGCTCCGCTCGGCCGTGTCCGATTTACAGACCCGCTTGAAGGCATTCGCCGAGAATGCCTCCGCCGAGCTCGAAGGGCTCGGTGCCTCCATCGACCTCGAGACCCACTCCATCTCGGAGATCCTGGAGCAGGCGGCGGCCACCGATGACGCCGTCGAAGCCGATGAAGCAGAAGCTGCCGCTGCCGCCGAAGCTGCTCAAGCAGCTCAAGCAGCCGACGCAGTCGCGACCGACGAGGCGGAGGCTGAGCCGGAAGCCGCCGAAGTCACCGCCGGGGCCGAAGCCACCGCCGGGGTGGCCGACGTTGTCGAGGACGCCGTCGATGACAACACGGTCATCGAGGACGGTGCCGATGAGGCGCGCGAGGCCGCCTACCTTCAGCAACCGCGGGGACAGCGTCCCTGGGAGCGGGCCTAACCGGCCTCAGCTACCGCAAGCGACACGGTGAGCGTGTCGTCTCCGATGCTGACATCTGACGACTGCGGCGTGTCCGCCTGCTCGAGGCCGACGGCCAGCACCTCCCCGGCGATGTAGTCGCCGAAACCGGCAAAGGCCCGTGCCACAACCTCGCTCGGGCTATGCCAGGTCAACCGGATCCGATCGGTCACGTTCAGTCCCTGCTCGCGGCGCTCGTTCTGCACCCGGTTGACTATCTCACGGGCCACTCCCTCAGAGATGAGGTCCGGGGTCAACGTGCAGTCCAGCGCCACCGACAATGGCCCCTCGGCGTCGACCACGACCCCTTCCTGGGCCCGGCGGGTCACCACAACGTCATCGGCGGTGATCACTCCCTGCGACAACTCGATAGACGCGCCGTCGAGCAGCCGGTGCAGGTCATCGGATGACAGGTCTTCGATCTCGGCGGCCACCGCCTTCACGTCCTTGCCGAAGCGCGGACCGAGCGACTTGAAGTTTGCCTTGCCGTGGAGCGTGACAAGCGAGGTTTCGTCCGAGCTCGACAGCACCTGCTTGACGTTCAACTCCTCGGCGATGAGGTCGGCGTGCGATTCGAGGGCGGCCAGCATCCCCGGGTCCCGGGACACCACCGTGAGGGTCCGCAGCGGCTGGCGAATCCGCAGGTTGTTGGCCACCCGGAGCGACCGCCCCAGCCCGACGGCGCTGCGCACCGCCGCCATGGTCTCCTCGAGGGAGGTGTCGATCAGGCGTGCCCGGCTCTCGGGGTAGTCCTCGTGATGGATGCTGGTCGGCCCGGTTCCCGATCGGTGGGCCACCACCAGCTGCTGGTAGATCTCCTCGGTGACGAAAGGCAGCACCGGGGCGATGACCTTTCCGAATGTGACCAGCACCTCGTGCAGCGTTGCGAACGCCGCCAGCTTGTCGGTGTCGTCGTCGGAGTCGCGCTGTCGCCAGAACCGCCTGCGGGACCGGCGGATGTACCAGTTGGTGAGGTCGTCGATGAAGTCGATCATCGGCGGGATCACGTTGTAGAGGTAGTAGCCCTCCATTTGCTCGTTGACGGTCCGGATGAGGCTCTGGAGCATCGAGAGGATCCACCGGTCGATCTCGGCCCGCTCGGCCGGTGCCGGGGCGGCGTGTAGATCGTCGAGGGTGATGGCGTCGGCTTCGGCGTAGGTCGTAAAGAACGAGAATGCGTTCCAGTACGGCAGCATGACGGTCCGTACCACCTCCCGGACCCCAGACTCGGAGAAGCGAAGCGGCTCACCGCGGAGCAGCGGCGAGTTGAGCAGATAGGCGCGCAACGCGTCGGCCCCTTCGGTTTCGAAAATGTCGTTTGGGTCCGGGTAGTTTTTGAGGCTCTTGGACATCTTGCGGCCGTCCTCGGCCAGGATGAGGCCGTTCACGACCCCATTGCGGAACGGGACCTCGTCGAACAAGGCGGTGGCCAGCACGACCAGCGTGTAGAACCAGCCGCGGGTCTGGTCGAGGCCCTCGGCGATGAAGTCGGCCGGAAAGCGTCGCTCGAAGGTCTCGGCATTTTCGAACGGATAGTGGTTCTCTGAATACGGCATCGAGCCCGACTCGAACCAGCAGTCGAGGACTTCGGGGACGCGTTGCATTGTCCCGTCGCATTCCCGGCAGGGGAAGGTCACAGGATCGACGAAGTGGCGGTGAAGGTCGGTGAGCTCGACACCGGAGAGCTCTTTGAGCTCCTCGATCGAGCCGACACACACCGACTCGTCGCACTGATCACACTCCCAGACCGGGATGCAGCTCCCCCAGTACCGATTGCGGCTGATCGCCCAGTCCCGGGCGTCGGCCAGCCAATTGCCGAAGCGGCGGGTGCCGATGGCCTCCGGCACCCAGTGAATCGTCTGGTTCAGCTCCACCATGCGATCCCGGAACGACTCGACGGCGACGAACCAGGTCGGGATGGCCTTGTAGATGAGCGGGGTGCCGGTCCGCCAGCAGAACGGGTAGGAGTGGCGCACCTGGGTATGGCGCACGATGGCGCCCTTCTCTTTGAGGAGCCGGATCAGGGTGGCGTCGGCGTCTTTCACGTTCTGGCCGGCGACGTCGGGCACCGCCTCCGTAAAGCGGGCCTCCAGGTCGATCGGGTCGACCAGGACATCGAGGCCGGCGTTCTGGAGGGCATAGAAGTCGGCCTCGCCGTAGGCCGGTGCCATGTGGACCAGCCCGGTGCCCTCGGTGGTGGTCACCTCGGGGCTCGCGATGACCCGGAAGGCGCCCCGGTCCCGCTCCTCGCCGAAATAGTCGAACGGTGGCTCGTACTCGGTTCCCAGCAGCTCCGATCCCGCCACGGTGTCCGAAATACTTGGCGGGGCGTCCGGCCAGTAGGCCCCGACCAAATCGGCGGCCAGCCAAAACGGGCCGGCCGTTCCGTCCAGATCGTCGGTCACCCGGGCGTAGGCGACGCCCTCCCCGGCGGCGACGGCCAGGTTGGCAGGCAGCGTCCACGGGGTGGTGGTCCAGATCAGCAGGGAATCGCCGGCCCGGACCGGGCCGTTGTCGGTCGTGACCCGCAGCCGGACCGTGATCGACGGGTCGTCGACGTCCCGGTAGTCCATGTTGGCCTCGAAGTTCGACAGCGGGGTGGTGGCGCCGTACGAGTACGGCAGCACTTTGAAGTCCTTGTAGATGAGACCCTTGTCCCACAGCTGCCGAAACGCCCACCACACGCTCTCCATGAACTCGACATCGAGGGTGCGGTAGTCATTTTCGAAGTCGATCCAGCGTCCGATGCGGCGGGTGATTTCCTCCCACGTCTCGGTGTTGGCCTGGACGCGGGCCCGGCACGCTTCATTGAACTTGTCGATGCCGAAGTCGGCGATGGCGCGCGGGCCGGAGATCCCGAGCTCCTTTTCGACCTCCATCTCAATGGGGAGCCCGTGGGTATCCCATCCGAAGCGGCGCTCGATGCGGTATCCCTGCATCGTCCAGTAGCGAGGCACGACATCCTTTATGACCCCGGCCAGCAGGTTGCCGTAATGCGGGCTCCCGGTCGGGAACGGCGGCCCGTCATAGAACGTGTAGGAGCGTTCCGGAGGCCGGATGTCGATCGAGGTCTGGAATGCATCGAGGTCGTCCCACAGGTCGAGAATGCGCCGCTCGAGCGCGGGGAAGTCGACCCGGGGGGTAACTCGTGTGAAGCCGTCTGCCATGGTGCTCCTCGTCTCGGTCGTCGGCCGGGACGAGTGATAACCCGCGGTACCACCCGGCTTGCCGGTGCTGGGAGCACACGGCCGCTCATTCCTGCGCCGTGTCGGGGCGCCTCCGTCGAGGTCTACTTGGCCGGGCCGTTCTTCTCGCCGCTCGGAGGTGATGTCCGCCCCGGGGGGACGGCCCTCGTCAATGCGTTGCCGGGAGTGTATCGCCCCCGGTCCCCGATCGGGGGCGCAATTCTCGGTCCGCCTCGTCTGGTGAAGCGGCCAATTCGTGCTACTGTTCCGCCCCATCTCGGGAGTAGGAATGGCCCGGAAACTCGCAAAATCGACGATCAGTCGCTTCAAGGAGCAGCTCAAAGCCGAGCGCGAGCGCCTCGAGGCGATGATCGAGGAGCTCGAAGAAGAGCGCGAGCAGGCCAAGCTCAACGAAACCGCCTCCGAACGCAACCCCGACATCGACTCGGTCGACGGCGGCACGATGGCGTTCGAGTATGAGAAGGAGCTGGCGCTGGTCGAGAATGCTCGCGATTTGCTCCGCAAGGTCGGGCATGCTGAGACCGTCATCAAGAAGGGCACCTACGGCGTGTGCGAAAGCTGCCAGACGGCCATTCCGATCGCCCGCCTCGAGGTCCTGCCGTATACGACGTTGTGCGTGAACTGCTCCGGCAAGCGGTGACCAGCCGGGCGGTCGCCCTTCTTGTAGCCGCCGGGGTCGTCATCGTCGACCAGCTGACCAAGTGGTGGGCGCTCGAGACCTTCGCCGACGGTCCCACGTCGGTGATCGGGGACTTCCTGGTCCTCAAGCTGGTCTTCAACCCGGGGGCCGCCTTCAACTCGCTGCAAGGGTCGGGGGTACTGATCGCAGTGATCGCCATCGTGGTCGTGCTCGTGCTGGTGCGGGTGAGCGGATCGGCCGAGCATCGTCACGAAGCCGTCGTGTTCGGGCTGATCCTCGGCGGTGCCGCCGGCAATCTGGCCGACCGGATTTTCCGGGCGGACGGGTTCCTGGACGGCGAAGTGGTCGACTGGATCGGCCTGTGGTTCATTCCCACGTTCAACGTCGCCGACGCCAGCCTGACGATCGGTGCCGCCGTCGCCGTGCTGGCCGCGTTCCTTCCCAAGTCGACCGTATGAGCGAACGGTCCGTCGTCGTGCCGAACGACCTGGCCGGCGAGCGCATCGACCTGATCCTGGCCCGGCTGGCGGAGGTGAGCCGGGGGAGTGCTCGCAAGCTGATCGAGTCCGGGTCGGTCGAAGTGGATGGGCAGGCGGTGGTGTCGCCCTCCGTCCGCCTCGAGTCCGGCGCGTCGGTGCGCTTCGCGCCTCCCGAGCGGCCCCCGCCGCTGGCGCCCGAGCGGGTCGATTTCTCGGTTGTCTGGGAGGATGCCGATCTCGCCGTTGTCGACAAGCCCGCCGGGATCGTCACCCATCCCGGGGCCGGCAACGCCTCCGGCACCCTGGCCGGCGGGCTGCTCGATCGCTGGCCGGAGATCGCCGGAATCGGCGACACCGATCGCTGGGGCATCGTCCACCGGCTCGACAAGGGAACCTCGGGGCTCCTCGTGGTCGCCAAGTCCGGGCCGGCACTCGCCGGTCTGCGGGACCTCGTCCGCCAGCGGCGGCTCGCCCGGACCTACCTGGCCCTGGTAGAACTGCCAATGTCGATCGAGACCGGCACCGTAGATGCCCCCATCGACCGCGACCCGAATCGACCGATGCGACGCCGGGTCCATCCCGCCGGACGGCCCGCCCGCACCCACTACGAGCAACTGGCGGCCTGGCCCGACCACGGCATGCTCGAGGTGCGCCTCGAGACCGGTCGTACCCACCAGATTCGGGTACACCTGGCCGCCATCGGGCACCCCGTCGTGGGAGATCGCACCTACGGCGCTCGGACCGGCGACCCCGCCGACCCGGGCCGTCCCTGGCTCCACTCGTGGCGGCTCGCCTTCGACCACCCCATCACCGCCGCCACCATCACAGCCGAGTCTCCCCTCCCCGACGACCTCGTGGCTTCGCTGCAAGCCCTCAGCGATCCCTCAACCGGCACACTGCCCGACGTTCTGGCCACCGACCACTGACCGTGTGCGGCGCTCAGCCGAAAAACGTCTCCGCCACGTCGTAGATCTGATCCGGTACGCCGCGAATGGTGGCGCAGGCGTCGGCGATCGGCACGGCGACCATCTCGGTGCCGCGCAGCGCAACCATCGTCCCGAAGGTGCCCTCCGCCGCCAGGTCGGCCGCCTTCACGCCGAACCGGGTGGCCAGCACGCGGTCGGTGGCGCTCGGGGTTCCCCCGCGCTGCAGGTGCCCGAGTACCGTGACCCGGGTCTCGAACCCGGTGAGGCGTTCGATCTCGTGACCGACCGTGTAGGCAACTCCGCCCAGCCGCTTGAATCCAAACTGGTCGATGCGCTCCTCAACCTCTAGCCCGGCGGGAGGCTCGACGCCCTCGGCGATCACCACCACCGAGTATGTGTGGCCGCGGCGATGGCGCTTGCGGATGATCTTGGCAATGGTGTCGAGGTCGTAGTCGACCTCGGGAATGATGATGGCGTCGGCGCCGGCGGCAATGCCGGAGTAGGCGGCGATCCACCCCTTGGTGCGGCCCATGACCTCGACGAGCATCACCCGGTTGTGGGCTTCGGCGGTCGTGGCGATCCGGTCGATCGCCTCGGTGGCGATCTGGACGGCGGTGTCGAACCCGAACGTGACGTCGGTGGCGTCGATGTCGTTGTCGATGGTCTTCGGCACGCCGACGACGGGGAGGCCGCCGTCTTCGTAGAGCTGCATGGCGGTGCGGAGGGTTCCGTCACCGCCGATGACGACGAGCGCGTCCATGTCGTTGGATTCGAGCGTCTTGCGCACGGACTCGAACCCGTCGCCGTGCACGTACGGGTCGAGCCGGGAGGTGCCGAGGATGGTCCCCCCGCGGGCCAGGATGCCCCGCACATCGTCGCGGTCCAGTGGCCGGGTGCGGCCTTCCATGAGGCCTTCCCAGCCGTTGAGAATTCCGACGACCTCGGCATCGTGCCTTTCGATCGCCCGGACCACGGTTGCCCTGACGACGGCGTTCAACCCCGGGCAGTCGCCGCCTGCGGTGAGGACGCCAATGACATCCACGGCTAGTAGAGGAACATCGGCTTGCCGGACACGTGCCGCACCTTGGGCCGATAGTTGGGCTCGTCGTACAGCTCGCCGACATCGACCCGCTTGACTCCCTCGCTGGTCACTGAGATCGGCACGTTGGTGTAGGTCCCGCCCCGCAGCGCCACCATCCGGCCGGTGGCGTTCTCCATGGCGAGATCGGCCGCCATCACTGCGTAGTTGGTGGCGACCATGAGGTCGAGCGAGTCGGGCGCTCCGGACCGCATCAGATAACCGACCTGCTGGTAGATGATGGCCTCGCCGGTCCGCTCCTTGATGAGCTGGCCGGTCTGGGCGCCGATGCCGCCGAGCTTGCGGTGGCCGTAGGCATCGGCTTCACCGCTCACCATGATGTCCCCGCCGGCCAGTTTGGCGCCCTCTGAGATCGTCATCATGGCGTAATGGCTGGGGTTGCGCTTCTTGTCCTCGAGCAGCATCTTGCTGAGACGGTCGACATCGAACGGCACCTCGGAGATGATCGCCCGATCCACGCCGGCCAGATAGGCCGTGATCAGGGAGGTCTCGCCGCTGTAGCGGCCGAACAGCTCGACGACGGCGATGCGCTCGTGGCTGCCGGTGCTGGTGCGCAGGTTGTTGATGAATTCGACGCCCCGGGTGATCGCGGTCGAGAACCCGATGCAATAGTCGGTGCCGTGCACATCGTTGTCCATCGTCTTGGGGATGGCAATCGACGGAACCCCCTCCTCGTGCATACGCAGCCCGTACGAGAGGGTGTCGTCGCCGCCGATCGGGATGAGGACGTCGAGGTTCTGGCTCTCAACGACCCGCAGGGCGTGATCGGTGACGTCTACCGTCGGTTCGTCGGTGGCCCGGTCGGCCAGGTGCGGTGGCAGGTCGGACGGTTTGACCTTGCTCGGGTTGGTGCGGGAGGTGTGAAGGAACGTTCCGCCGGAACGACCAACGGTGCGGACCGTCATCGGGTCGAGGTCGATGAACCAGTCTTCGCGATCGGAGGGATTGTCGGGGTCGAAGTGCACGAACGGTGCCCATCCCCGTCGAATGCCGACCACCTCGTGGCCCTCGGCTGCCACCCGCTCGACCACCGCTTTGATACACGGATTCAGGCCGGGGACGTCGCCGCCTCCTGTCAGAATGCCAATGCGCATGGGTGTCCTCCGGTGCTCGAAATGCGCGCCCGAGCCTAGCCCTGTCGCCCCCCGCCGCCGGCTGCCCGTCGGCTTTACGACCGAGGGTCGGTTCCACTATGTTGGAGGTCTACTTACAGACATGTAGTTTTCGATGATCGAACCATCCCACAGCGACAATTTCGCCCACCTCCACTTGCACACCGAGTTCTCCATGCTCGATGGTGCCGCCCGGGTACAGGACGTCGTTGCCCGGGCCGCCGAGCTGGAACAGCCCGCCATCGCCATCACCGATCACGGTGTTCTCTACGGCGCCGTCGACTTCTACAAAGCCGCCCAGAGCGCCGGCATCAATCCGGTGATCGGGATCGAGGCCTACATCACCCCCGGCTCGCGCTTCGATCGCCCACCCCGCCACGAGGATCGCCGCTACCACATGATCCTGCTCGCCGAGAACGACACCGGCTATCGCAATCTCATGGCGCTGGCTTCCAAGGCGTACCTGGAGGGCTTCTACTACAAGCCGCGGATGGATGCCGAGCTGCTCGCCGAGCACGCCGAGGGGCTCATCGCCACCACCGGCTGCCTCGGCGGGCACGTTGCCCAACTGCTCGGCCCCGACTCGCATGAGGAAGGCAATACCGGACTGGCCCGCGACTTCGAGGCCGCCCGGGCTGCCGCCGCGATGTACCAGGACATCTTCGGCAAGGACAACTTCTTCGTGGAAGTGCAGGACCACGGTATCCCGGCCGAACGCCAGATCATGCCCGACCTGCTCCAGATTGCCGCCGACCTGGGTGCGCCGCTGCTGGCGACCAACGACTCCCATTACACCCGCCCCGAAGAAGCCGAAGCCCACGACGTGCTTCTGTGCATCCAAACCGGAGCCACCATCGATGAGCCAAACCGCTTCAAGTTCAGCGGCACCGGCTACCACCTCAAGACGGCGGCCGAAATGCGGGCGTTGTTTCCCAACGATCAGTACCCGGGTGCCTGCGACAACACCCTGCTGATTGCCTCCCGGGTCAAGACCACCATTCCCCTCGGCGAGATCCTCCTGCCGCGATTCCCCGTGCCGGAAGGCCACACCGAGGAGTCCTACCTGCGCGAGCTGGTCGAGGCGGGGGCCAGGGAGCGCTACGGCGATTCCCTGAGCACCGAGGTACGCGAGCGGGTCGAGTACGAGCTACGGGTCATCTCCGAAATGGGTTTCCCCGCCTACTTCCTCATCGTCTGGGACCTCATTCGTTACGCTCGCGAACAGAGCATTAGGACCGGGCCGGGCCGGGGGAGCGCGGCCGGTTCCATCATCGCCTATTGCCTGCGCATCACCGACCTCGATCCCCTCGAATACGGCCTCATCTTCGAGCGTTTTCTCAACCCGGGCCGGCGGGAGATGCCCGACATCGACATGGACTTCGACGAGCGGTACCGCGCCGATGTGATCCGCTACTGCACGGAGCGCTACGGCACCGACCATGTCGCCCAGATCATTACCTTCAGCACCATCAAGGGCCGCCAGGCCATCCGCGATGCCGCCCGGGTACTCGGGTTCCCCTACGGCAAGGGCGACAAGCTCGCCAAGCTGATGCCGCCCGCCATCCTCGGGGTCGAGGCCACCCTCGAGCAGTGCCTGGTCGATCCCGGCCCCGGTGCCGACCCGGCGGTGCGTGACTTCTACTCGGCAGCCGCCGGCCTGCGCGATGAGATCGGGATCGACGGTGACTCCAAGCGGGTGGTGGACACCGCCCGGGGGCTCGAGGGGCTCAGGCGCCAGGACTCCATCCACGCCGCCGCCGTGGTGATCGCGCCAACACCGCTCACCGAGATCGTCCCGCTGCAGCAGAAGGGCGACGACGCCGAGGTCGTCACCCAATACGAAATGCACGCCGTCGAGGCGCTCGGCTTGCTCAAGATGGATTTCCTCGGCCTGCGCAACCTGTCGACCATCGAGCGGGCCCTCGAGATCATCGAAGCCAACACCGGAACGCGGGTGGACATCGACCACGTCCCGCTCGACGATCCGCTCGTGTTCGAGATGCTCCAGCGCGGCGACTCCATCGGGGTGTTCCAGCTGGAGGGTGGGCCGATGCGGGCCCTGATGCGCAACCTCAAGCCGGATCATTTCGGCGACATCGTTGCGCTCAACGCTCTGTACCGGCCGGGACCGCTTGGGGCCGGCATGCACAACAAGTACGCCGACCGCAAGAACGGCCGGGAAGCGGTCGACTATCCGCATCCCGATCTCGAGCCGGTGCTCTCCGACAGCTACGGCATCATGGTGTTCCAGGAGCAGGTCATGCAGGTGGCGAGGACCATGGCGGGGTTCTCGATGGCAGAAGCCGACTTTCTGCGCAAAGCCATGGGCAAGAAGATCGCCTCGGTCATGGCCAAGCAGGAGGAGCAGTTCGTCGCCGGCTGTGTCACCAACGGCCATCCCGAACAGCTCGGCAAGGAGCTGTTCGGCTACATCGAGCACTTCGCCGGCTACGGCTTCAACAAGTCACACTCCGCCGCCTACGGGCTGGTTGCCTATCAGACCGCCTGGTTGAAAGCGCACTATCCCGCCGAGTACATGGCGGCGTTGCTCACATCGACCAAGCGGGACAAGGATCGCACCGCCCTGTACCTCAACGAATGCCGCCAGCTCGGCGTCGAGGTGTTGACCCCGGACATCAACCGATCCGAGCTGGACTTCATTGCCCGGGATGGGTCCATCCCGTTCGGCCTTTCGGCGATTCGCAACGTCGGCGAGGGCGTTGTCGAGGCGATCCTCACTGAGCGGGAGAAGAACGGCCCGTTCGCCGACTTCACCGACTTCATCAACCGGGTCGACCTGTCGGTGCTCAACAAGCGCACCGTCGAGTCCCTGATCAAGGCGGGAGCGTTTGACTCGCTCGGTCACAGCCGGCGGGGCCTCACCCTGGTATTCGAGCAGCAGGTGGAGAACACGGTGGCCCGCCGCCGGGCCGAGGATGCCGGCCAGTACAGCCTGTTCGGGGGTGCCGAGTCCGCCCTCGAGCTGTCTCCGATCGAGATCCCGGCCGACGAGTGGGACCAGAAGATCAAGCTCGGCTTCGAAAAGGAGATGCTCGGGCTGTTCATCTCCGACCATCCGCTGCTCACGGTCGGCCCCGCCCTCACCCGGTTGATCTCCTCACCGATACCGGCATTGTTCGAGCTGGAGGACGGGACCTCGGTCACCATCGGGGGCATGGTGTCATCGATCACGCGCCGCTACACCCGGGCCGGTGACCCGATGGTGTTCTTCGAGCTGGAAGACCTCGAGGGCTCCGTTGAGGTCCTGTGCTTCCCGCGCACGGTGGCCGAGGTCGGCCCCCTCATCAGGGAGGACGCCATCCTCGTCGTGTCTGGCCGGCTCGACCACCGGGGCGACGACGTCAAACTGGTCGCGGCGACGATCAAGGAGCCCGATCTTCGCCCGGACGGCTCGCTGCGCATCCGGGTGGCCGCCTCGGCCATGTCTCAGAAGCTGGTCACCCGTCTCAAGTCGGTGCTCAACAACCATCCGGGTGCCGCCCCGGTCTTCTTGCACATGACCAGCGAGTCGGGCGACCTGAAGGTTCTGCGCCTCGGAGACGAGTTCCGGGTAGAGCCCCGCTCCGCCCTCTACGCCGAGCTCAAAGAGCTGCTCGGCGCCCGGGCCCTGGCGTGACTACGCGTCGGCCAGCCCCAGCGCAGCCATCGACAGCCCCGACCCCTCCAGCAGCGCTCGCAGCCCGTCGAGGTTGACCGGGGGATCGGCCAGCCACGGGATCGTGTGCACCGGGGTGCCGACCCGTCCGCCGAAATCTGCCCGGGCGTCCTGCTGGCGGCGCACCTCAGACGCCCACCGGTCCAGGTTGTGGTTGAGCCGGGCGCCGGCTCGGCCGTTGTCGAGTGGCTCGACCGGCTCGGCCCAGCTGGTCGGCAGGGCGCGGTTGAACACGACCACCTCGGGCTCGATGCCGGCGGCGTGGAAGCGGAGCGCCTCGCGGACCGGTCCGGGATCGGCGGTGGTCACCACCACGTCGATGGCAGCGGCGAAGTGGGCCTCGATGGCGGCAGCTTTGGCGGTGATGCCGTCGTAGGTCGTGCGGAGATCGAACAGGAACTCGGCGACCTGCTCAAGCAGCGGCCCGCCGAGCAGGGCGTCGGCCAGGCGCAGAGCGGGCCGGGCTGCCAGGTTGAACAGCCCCCGCCGCCCGGGGAGGCGGGCTCCCGTGAGCCAGCGCAGCAGCCGGCCGCCCACCAGCTCCTGCATGCGGGCCGGCGCCGAGAAGAACTCGATCCCTCCCGATGCGGGCGGCGTGTCGACAACCACCACATCCCACTCGCCGCTCTCCAGGTGAACGGCCATTTCCTCGGCGGCGGCGTAGGCCTGCCCGGACGGGAAGCGTGAGGCAACGGCCTCGAACAACGGGTTGGTGACGAGGCGATCGGCCACTTCGGGTGGGGCATGCCGGTAGGCGATGGCATCCCACGACGCCGCCGAGTCGAGCATGGCGGCCGAGAGCAGCTCGAGGTCCGGGTTGGGCTCGGGATGATTGCCGAGCTCAGCCAGTCCCAGGGCGGTGGCGAGGCGCTTGGCCGGATCGACTGTGAGCACCAGGGTCCGGCGGCCCGATTCGGCGGCGGCGATCCCGATGGCGGCGGCAATAGTGGTCTTGCCGACCCCGCCGCCGCCGGTGACCAGAACGGCCTGTGTCACAGGGCCGCCCCCAGCTCATCGGCCACGAGCACACCCACTTCCCCCGGCGTGTGAACGCCGAACAGGTAGGGGATCCGCGGGCCGTCGGGCAGCTGCCCGATCCAGCGCCGCTGGGCGTCGTGCAGGCCGCGGTGGAGCAGCCCGGCGTCGCGGTGCGGGCCCGGCTCCAGTGCCTCGAGCCGATCCCCGGACACGCCGAGGGGTTCGAGTATCCGGTTGGTGACGACGGCGGCCACGTCGACCAGCGGAGAGACCTCGCGGAGCGACTCGAGGGTCTCGGTGACGGGGAGCTCTTCGGGCGTTGCCACCATCACCAGCCCGCTGTGG
>JABDLU010000193.1 GCA_013002865.1 Acidimicrobiia bacterium | reverse complement strand
AACGCCTTCTTCCTGTTGCCTGCTGCGCTGGGGGCGTTCGGCGGAGTGCTCTTCATCAACGGGTACCGTGAGTACCTGGAGTCGACATGATCCTCATCGGAGCCCACAGCGCCGGCACCAAGCCGCTCGATGAGGCCGCCGAGCGCAACGGCGACCTCATCCAGTTCTTCCTCGGGGACCCCCAGGGGTGGAAGAAGCCACTGCCCCGCGCCGACGCCGCCGAGCTGCGAGCGGCCGACCTCCCCATCTACATCCACGCCCCGTATCTCATCAACGTGGCGTCGGCCAACAACCGCATCCGCATCCCGAGCCGCAAGAACCTGCAAGCCGCGGCGGATGCGGCCTCGGAGATCGGCGCCGCCGGGCTGGTCGTGCACGGGGGCCACGTCACCGACGACGAGGACGTGTCCGAAGGCTTCCCTCGCTGGCGTAAAGCACTCGATCAGATCGAGACCGATGTGCCGATCCTCATCGAGAACACCGCCGGCGGAGAGAACGCCATGGCGCGGGAGGTGGAGACGATCGCCCGGCTGTGGGAGCACGTCGGCGAAACCGGGGTGGGCTTCGTGCTCGACACCTGCCACGCCTGGGCGGGCGGGGAGGATCTGGAGACGATCGTCGAACGGGTTCTGGCCGCCACCGGTCGGATCGACCTCGTCCACTGCAACGATTCGCGGGACCCGTTCAACAGCCGGCGGGACCGCCACGCCAACCTCGGGCAGGGCGAGATCCCCGGCGAGCTGCTGCTCGGCGTGGTGAAGGCGGCCGGTGCACCGGTGGTCGTGGAAACGCCCGGCGAAGCGCTCCAGCACGCCGCCGACATCAGCTGGCTGCGCGAAGGCCTCGCCGCTCGCTGACCGGTACGCCTAAAACACACCGTCGAGGGGCTGGGCTACGTCGACGGAGATCCGCCGGTGAACCGCAGCGACGGCGCCGACCACGACCAGTCCTCCGGCAATCTGGACCGGAGTCAGGGTCTGACTGAGCAGCACCCAGGCGGCCCCGGCGGCGATGACCGGTTCAGTCGTCGCCACCACGCCGACGACACCCGATGGAATCCGGCGCAGTGCTGCGAACTGGGCGATGAACGGAAGCGCCGTCCCACCAATCCCCACCCAGATCAACTGCCCCCAGGTGCCGCCCGAAAGCCCCGACGGGAACGACCAAACCGGCAATACGAGGAGCCAGAACACCGAGGCGAAGACGAAGCCCCAGGTGATCATCGTCAGGGCTGGCAGCCGCTTGCCGAGGTGCTCGCCGATCAGAAAGTAGGCGGCGAAGAGGGCGGCCGAGGTGACACCCGAGGCCAGACCCAGCAGGTCGAGGTCGTCGATGGCCCAGGCCCGGGTGATCATGGCGACCCCGCCGAGGGCAAGGACGGCCGTCCACCACGTGAACCGGCCGACCGGCCGCCCCTGTACCACTGCCATCCACCCGAGCACCATGAATGGTCCCAGGTACTGCAGGGTGGCACCGGGCCCAACGCCCAGGCGGTCGAGGGCCCAATAGAAGGTCAGTCCGACGAGGGCCAGATTGATCCCGAGCACGATCAGCCAGCGCACCTGGCCTTCCGGGCTGAGCGAGCCCCGCATCCAGGCGTACGGCACCAGCACTCCGGCGGCGATGAACGCCCGGGCCTGGGAGACCCGGGCCGGTGACACTTCGGAAAACGCATCGGCCGCAACCGCCCCGCTCACGCCGTACAAGGCGGCGGCCACCAGGGCGAGAACCACGCCGGCCGTAGCCGGCCGCATGGGCTGGGACATGGCGGGCAGCGTACCGGTCTGGGCCGGGGCCGTGGCAAGCCTGAAAGTTTGTCAGATATCCGACAGTCTGCACTGCGCGTTTCATCCACCCCGTTCTCCGGGTACGAAGAGGTCGTAGTGAGCGGGGTTGTACCGGAACCCCGCTCACTACGCGCAATCTCGTCTACTGGCTCGTCAACTGGCGAGGTGGGCGAGGTCGTACCGGCAACCCCGCCCACGACGCCAGACCGGTGCGCCTACTGCTCGGGAAGCGGCGCATGGGGAATGCGCCCCAGTTTCCCGGCCTCGAAATCTTCGAATGCTTGTATCAGTTCGGCGCGGGTGTTCATGACGAATGGGCCATACCAGGCGATCGGTTCCCGAATCGGCAGGCCCCCCAGCAACAGCACGTCCATCGCCGGGCTGCGGGTTTCCTGAGATTCGTTGGCCGTCAACGTGATGGCGGTGCCGGGACCATACACGACCAGTTGCCCACTCTCCACCGGACGTGCCTCCGTGCCGGCACTCCCCCGGCCATTCAGCACATAGGCGAGCGCGTTGAAGTCGGGGCGCCACGGCAAACGGAGACGGGCTCCCGGCTGGAGGGTGGCATGGATCATCATGATCGGGGTATGGGTGTCACCGGGACCCTGGTGATCACCGAGGCGGCCGGCGATCAACCGGAGCAGCGTGCCCCCATCCGGGGTGGTCAACAGGGTGGTTTCACCGCCCCGCAGATCCTGATAGCGAGGCGGCAGCCACTTGTCGGCCTTGGGGAGGTTCACCCACAACTGGAAGCCGTGAAAGAGACCGCCCGACATCACCAGATGCTCCGGCGGCGCTTCCTTGTGGAGCAGCCCGGACCCGGCCGTCATCCATTGGGTGTCGCCGTTGGTGATGACGCCCCCGCCGCCTTCAGAGTCCTGATGTTCCATGATCCCGTCGATGATGTAGGTAACGGTCTCGAACCCCCGATGCGGGTGCCAGGGCGTTCCCTTGGGCTCGCCGGGTGCGTACTCGACCTCCCCCATCTGGTCGAGATGAATAAACGGGTCGAGGTCGCCCATGTCGACGCCCTGGAAGGCCCGTCGCACGGGGAAGCCCTCACCTTCGAAGCCCCGTGGGGCGGTGGTGATCGACTTGACGGTCCGCTCGATCGAGCCATCACCCGACGGGGCGGTGACTCGTGGCAGAGCGAGGATGTTTTCGACAGTGATGGCAGGCACGCGGCGGCTTCCTGAGGGGGTGATATAGTTGCACATGAAACTATATCGAAACCGTCCCCCTGACCAAACACCATGCAGCCATCCGCTGAGACACTGAGCGCCTGGCGCTTGCTCCTCGAGACGCACCGCCGGCTGGCAACGGCGCTCGACCGCGAACTCGTTGACGAGCACGACCTGGCTCTCGACTGGTACGACGTGCTGATTCAGCTCAACGAGGCGGGGGGGCGGCTCAGGATGCACGAGCTATCGGAAGCAACCCTCTTCTCCCGCACCGGCTGCACGCGGTTAGTGGACCGCATGGCACGCGCCGGACTGGTCCGCCGCGAACGGGCCACCGACGACGGGCGCGGAGTCGTGGCGGTGCTCACCCCCGCCGGCAAATCGCGGCTGCGGGCGGCAGCCGGAACCCACCTGGCCGGGATCCAGCGTCTCTTCGGCGAGCACCTCGAGACCCCGGAGGTTGACGCACTGCGAACCGGTCTGGGACGCGTTGTCGAGGCCGCCACCAACCGGAGCCACACTGAGCACTCCCATCGGAGCACCGCCTGACCCGATTCAGCCGTCGAGGCGCAGCAGGAGCACCAGCAGCAGCACGGTGGCCACCGCGCCGAACGCGGTACGGACGGCGTTCCAGCGGTTCCAGCGCCGTTCGAAGTCTTTGCGGGCCTTCAGCAGCGACGGTGGACTGAGCGAGTCGAGGTCCAGCGCCTGGACGGCGTTGTTGAGCGGGATGTTGACCATCGCCGTCGGTGCTTGAACGCCGAGCAGGTAGACGGCGGCGGCCATCTCGGCCAGCAGGCGGTCCGTTCCTTCCAGCTCGAAGATTCCCAGTACGGCGGTCGCCAGCACGGCCACGACGGATCCAGCCCACATCACCATGAACAGGGGTTGCCGATCCTGGATGACCCGGTCCATGACGGCAAACCCGCGTAGAAAGTCATGGTCCTCGAGCGTCCCCAGGCCGGGCATCGCCACGACGACGAACCCAAAAAGGAACCCGGTCACGAGCCCGCACAGCAGCGCCGCCGCGATCACCGTCACATTCACGAAGCCCACACTGTCCCTCCGGCTCATGCCGGAAGTTAGTGAAGGCGTGGGACGGCCCGGGGTTGCAAAATCCGCCCGCGCTGCCGAAAGTGGAGATATGCCTCAAGTGAAGGGACGCCTGAGGGGAAGCGATGCCTGAGATGAAGAGATGCCTGAGGTGAGGAGATGCCTGAGGTGAAGAGATGAAGGAAGAGGTCCGCCACTACGAGCAGGCTTCGATCGACATCACCGAATCGGCACTGCAGCCGCCGGTGGTGACCTATGTCGGTCCCGGCAATGCCTGGCGGCTCGAGGAGGCGTATCCGTTCCAGGACGGGGCGACACTCGTCACCGTCCCGGAGGGGTTCCTCTTCGACCTGGCCTCGATCCCGCGCATCTTCTGGTCGCTGATCGCTCCCTTCGAGCTCTCGATCACTGCCCCGCTGCTGCACGATTTCCTGTATCACTTCCGCGGCAATCCACCGCCGGGCTCGGTCACGCCGCCCCGCCGGTACAGCCGGGCGGACGCCGACCGGCTGTTCCGTGAAGTTATGGAGATCGAAGGCGTGCCGGGGTGGAGGCGCACGCTGGCCTACCTGGCCGTCCGGGCGTTCGGCTGGCTGGGTTGGCGGCGCACCTAGCTCACCCGTCGCGGTATCGTCCCCAGTCGATCGAGCGAGAGAAGTTGCGATGAAGATCCTGACCAGGGTATTAGAGAAGTTGCGATGAAGTTCCTGACCAGGGTATTGACGTCACTGCACGGACGAATCATCAAGGCCACCGGGAAGCTGGGTGGTGGCACCGAAGACGGCTCTTTACTGGTGCTGGAGCACACCGGAGCCAAGTCGGGCAAGAAGCGGGAGACCCCGCTCGCGTTCCTCAACGGCGACGGCGGCTATCTGGTTTGCGGGTCGATGGCGGGCGCTCCCACGCACCCCGCTTGGTACCACAACCTCAAAGCCAACCCGGACGCCGTGATC
>JABDLU010000168.1 GCA_013002865.1 Acidimicrobiia bacterium | reverse complement strand
GTCGACGCCATCAAGGGTGGGTCGATCCCGCGGGCGCTGATCCCCGCCGTCGACCGGGGAATTCAAGAAGCACTGCAGCGTGGGCTGGCGGCGGGGTTCCCGGTAGTCGGAGTCCGGGCCACCGTCTACGACGGTAAGTATCACTCCGTCGACTCAGACGAAATGTCTTTTCGAATGGCGGGCATCCAGGCCGTCAAGGCGGCGACAGCCAGCCTGCAGCCGACCGTCCTCGAGCCCTACGTGACGCTCAAGGTGACCGCACCCGAGGCCTACATGGGTGACATCATCGGGGACCTCAACTCCAAGCGAGGCCGGGTCGGCGGAATGGATGCCGTCGGGCGCAACCGGGTCGTCACCGCCGACGTGCCGCTCGGCGAGGTGCAGCGCTACACCATCGACCTCCGCTCCATCACCGGCGGCCGCGGCTCCTTCGAGCTCGAGTTTTCCCACTATGAAGAAATGCCGCCCCAGGAGGCCCAAAAGGTCATCGCGGCTGCAACTGCCGCCGACGAGGAGTAGATGGTCAACGGCAACGGCCGTTCAGGAGCCCTCCTCGTTCTGACTTGGAACTTGAAACTCGGAACTGGCAACTTTTTGCCCTGCGGCCGCGGGCCCTCGTAGCCGTTGACGGTTGACGGTTGACCGTCGACCTCAAATATCAAAGATGATCCCGCTGTGGTCGGATCCGGCGAGGGGCACGACCCAGAGGTCCGACACCTTTACCTGATCCACGAAAACATGGTCGATCCGGAGCAGGCGGGGCGAGGTGGCCGTTGGGCCCCAGGTGCGGCGGGTGAACCGCCCGTAGCGGCGGGCGATGGTGCGGTGGGCATCCTCGAACCGCCCGGCGAGGCGCCGGTAGAGCGGCCAGACCGGGGTTGAGTTCATGTCGCCGAGCACGATACGGGGGATGTCGTCCGCCGTACTCAAGTACTCCTCGAAGCCGGCCAGCTGCCGGCGTCGGGCGACGAGCGCCGTCGCCACTTGCTGCGGGGCCGGGGCGGCGAAATGCATGTTGATGATCTCGAGTGGCTCGGCCAGCATCGGCCAGTCACCGGGCTCGAGCCGGGCAATGAGACCACCCTTGTGCGGCAGTTCGAGGGCCGTCACTTTGCCTGGGCGGTTGAGGGCGATGCCCATGCCGAGGAAGTCGCGGCTGGGCACCATCTCGCCGAACGGATACAACTCCGCCAGCGCGTCGGCGGCGGCGTGGTTCAGCTCCTGGGTGCACACCACGTCGGGACTGAAGTGGTGCACTTGATCGGCGAACTCCCGAGCGCGGACCCGATCGGCCCACAGGTTGGCGGTCATGATGCGAATACGTTCCATCATCCTGACATCGGCAGGTCAACACCGCACCATGAGTTACCAGCGCAACCCGCCGGTCCGTGGTCGCCGGTCTCTGGCCGACCGCCGACAGCTGATCGCCCCGCCATTTGCATCCGGCTCGCTTCCCGTCTTGGCTGGCCGGCGTGAAAGTGGGCATCCAGCTACCCGAGATCGAGCGCGAGGTGCGGTGGGCCGAGCTCCGGGAGATGGTCCTGCTCATCGAGGACCTGGGGTTCGATTCGATCTGGGTGGGCGATCATCTGCTTTACCGGGCGCCGCATATCGGTGTGGCCGGGCCCTGGGAATCGTGGTCCCAGCTGGCGGCCATCGCCGCGCTGACCGAACGGGTCGAGTTCGGCCCGCTGGTGGCGTCGACGTCCTTTCACAGCCCGGCGATGCTGGCCAAAAAGGCGGCTACGGTCGAGGAGATCAGCGGCGGGCGCCTGATCCTCGGTCTGGGGGCCGGTTGGAATGAAACCGAATACCGCGCGTTCGGCTTTCCGTTCGATAACCGGGTGAGCCGCTTCGAGGAGGCCTTCACCATCATTCGCACGTTGCTGCGGGACGGTGAGATCGATTATTCCGGCCGGTTCTACGACATCCGGGAGTGCGTCATCCATCCCCGCGGCCCGCGGCCATCCGGCCCACCGCTGATGATCGGATCCCAGGGGCCCCGCATGCTGGAGATCACGGCCCCCCACATGGATGCATGGAATGCCTGGCACGCCTGGTTTGGGAACGATCCAGCGCGGCTGCGGCCCATAATCCAGAAGCTGGAAGCGGCCCTCCGTGCGGCCGGGCGGGATCCCGGCGAGGTCACCAAAACGGCCGCCGCGTTGGTACAGGTAGGCGATGGATCGGGCCGTATCGCCGGTGATCCCAGCCGGGGAGTCTCGACGCCGATTACCGGCCGATCACAGGAAATCGCCGAGAAATTGAACGAATTCGGCGCAATCGGGGTTGAACACCTGCAAATTGTGATCGATCCGATTAGCGTAGGGTCGATCAAAAAAATGGCGGACGTTCTCCGGGACGTGAAATCTCAGTGATTGTGGAACAATTCACGTCTAACGGTCGTTTAAGAACCGTACACATTGTGAACCCATTCACAACCACGGCCAATCCGGAAACCGCCGGCACGAGCCGGTAGGAGGGGAAATGGTTACAGCTCAAAGACAGGTAAGCGGCGCGGTAGACGACGTCACCTACTACCTCAATAATATCGCGCGCCACGACCTGCTCACCGCCGAGGACGAGGTCATGCTCGCCCAGGCCATCGAGGCGGGTCGCGACGCGGCCGAGCGCCTCGAGACTGAAAAGCGCATCCCACAGCGGGAACGCGTCAAGCTGCAGCGTGAGGTGCGGGCCGCCGAAGAAGCCCGCAACCGGTTCCTGAACTCGAACCTCAGGCTGGTCGTTGCCCACGCCCGCAAGTTCCGCGGCGCAGAAGGTATCGACTTCATCGACCTGATCCAGGAGGGCAACCTCGGGCTGATCCGGGCCGTCGAGAAATTCGAGTGGCGCAAGGGATTCAAGTTCTCCACCTACGCCTCGTGGTGGATTCGCCAGGCGCTGAGCCGTGCGGTAACTGAGAAGTCCCGGACCATCCGGGTTCCCGGCCGGTTGTCCGACGCCGCGGCCACCGTCCATGCCATCAAGAACCGCCTCCAGGCGGAACTGGGCCGCGACGCAACGATTCCGGAGCTGGCTGAAGAAAGCGGGCTCAGCGAAGCCCACGTCGAGGAGGCGCTGGCCGTCAAGGACTCGGTGAGCCTGGAGAGCCCCGTCGGTGAGGACGGCGCCATGCTGGGCGACTTCGTGATGGTCGAGGATGACGACAACGACCCCGTGACCCGGGCCGAGAGCCTCGCCGTCGGTGAAGACCTTCGCCAGGCCATCGACCGTCTGCCGGCCCGCGAGCGCCGCATTTTGCTGCTCCGCTATGGATTCGTGGACGGTGAGCCGAAGGCGCTGCCCGACATCGGTGCCGAGCTGAATCTCACGCCGGAGCGGATCCGCCAGATCGAGAAGGTGGCGTTGTGCCGCCTGCGCCATCCCAGCTTCGGGATGAGCGAAGAGGCATTGCTCTAGCGAGGCAGCCTGGCTGCCTCGCGGT
>JABDLU010000145.1 GCA_013002865.1 Acidimicrobiia bacterium | reverse complement strand
TGCCCGATGCCCTTTTGCTTGGAACTGGCAACCTGCAACCTGCAACTCCTGTGCCCGTTAGCCTCCAACCACCCAGCCCCCAAGGAGCCCCGTGACCTTTGCCAGCCCGCTTCCGCCAGTTGAGATTCCCGAGGAGCACTTGACTGCGGTTGTGCTGCGGCATGCTGAGCGGCTGGCCGACCAGGTGGCCGTCATCGATGGCGTGAGTGGACGGTCCTACACGTATGGTGAGCTGTCGGGAGCGATTGCCCGGTTTGCGGGCGGCCTGGTTGCGCGGGGGTTCGGCGCGGGGGATGTCTTTGCGATCATGGCCCCCAACCTTCCCGAATATGCCGTGGCCTTCCACGGGGTGGCAGCCGTCGGGGGCATCAACACCACCATCAACCCCACCTACACGGCCGAGGAGGTGGAGTACCAGCTGCGAGATTCCGGCGCCCGGTTCCTGCTGACGATCCCCATGTTCCTCGAAACGGCTCGCAAGGCTGCCACCGCCGTCGGTCTGGAGGAGGTCTTTGTGCTCGGGGAGGGCGACGGCGCGACCCCGGTCGCCCAGCTAATGGCGGCCGAGCCTTACGAGGGGTTCGCTCAGGTCGACCCTGCGGAAGACATCGTGGCCCTTCCCTACTCCAGCGGCACCACCGGCCTGCCCAAGGGGGTCATGCTGACGCATCGCAACCTGGTCGCCAATCTCGCCCAGGGTGAGCACGCCCTCGAGATGGATGAGCAGGAGGTGATCGTTGCCGTCCTGCCGTTCTTTCACATCTACGGGATGGAGGTGCTGATGAACGGCGTCCTGTACAACGGATGCACCGCCGTCACGCTGCCGCGGTTCGATCTCGAGGAATTCCTCGGCGTGATTCAAGAGCACAAGGTGACCCGCGCCTACCTGGTGCCGCCCATCATCCTGGGGCTGGCCAAGCACCCGGTGGTCGACAAGTACGATCTCTCGTCACTCCGCCAGGTGTTCTCGGGGGCGGCGCCGCTCAGTGCAGAACTCGCGGCCGAAGCCTCTGCTCGCATCGGGTGCGAGGTGGTGCAGGGGTACGGCCTCACCGAGACCAGCCCGGTCACCCACGCCACGCCGCCCGGCCAGTTCAAGCCGGGATCGATCGGCGTTGCCCTGTCCAACACCGAGTGCCGGGTCGTCGATCCCGACGGGCGTGATCTCGGGATTGATGAGGACGGAGAGATCTGGATCCGCGGGCCGCAAGTGATGAAGGGCTATCTGAACAATCCCGGCGCCACCGCCGCCACGATCGACGAAGACGGGTGGCTGCACACCGGCGACATCGGCCACGTCGACGACGATGACCATTGGTACATCGTCGACCGGTTGAAGGAGCTCATCAAGTACAAGGGCTTTCAGGTTCCCCCCGCCGAGCTCGAAGGGCTTCTGCTCACCCATCCCGCCGTGGCCGACTCGGCAGTCATCCCGGTCCCCGACGAGGAAGCCGGCGAGGTCCCGAAGGCGTTCGTGGTGCTGAAGCCGGGCGCGACCGCCACTCCGGAGGAGCTCATGGAGCACGTGGCCGGCCACGTGGCCCACTACAAGCAGATCCGGCACCTCGACCTGGTCGACGACATCCCCAAATCAGCCTCCGGCAAGATCCTCCGCCGCATCCTGCGAGACCGGGAGCGGGCTGTTTGAGGTCAACGGTCGACTGTCAACCGTCAACGGCCTCCCGACGCAAACGGGAACACAGGAACGCGCTTTCACCCCCCTCCTTGCCTCCCCCACTCGCTGCGCTCGCGGGGGAGGTACCTGTTGCCCGACGCCCGACGCCCGATGCCCGATGCCCGATGCCCGGTCTCTGGCTTGGAACTTGAAACCTGCAACTGGCAACTCTGCCAGGACGACCAACGACCAACGACTATCGACTAGACAAACCCCCGCACGGTCTCAATGGTGTCGGCGTCTGCGGCGTCCTTGTCGTCGCGGTAGCCCTTGACCCGGGCGAAGCGGAGGGCGACGCCGCCGGGGTAGCGGGAGCTGCGCTGGACGCCGTCGAAGGCGATCTCAACCACCTGTTCGGGTCGCACGTACACGGTGCGGCCGTCGCGATGGGTCTCCAGCTCCAGGAACCGCTCGGTCTGCCAGGTCAGCAAATCGTCGGTCAGGCCCTTGAATGTCTTGCCGAGCATGACGAATGATTCTGACTCCGGGTCCCGGGCTCCCAGGTGCAGGTTCGACAGCCAGCCCTGGCGCCGTCCCGAGCCCCACTCGACGGCAAGGACCACCAAATCGAGGGTGTGGACGGGCTTGACCTTGATCCAGGCCGCTCCCCGCCGGCCGGCCTCATACGGCGCATCGAGGGCCTTGATCATGACCCCCTCGAAGCCATCGGCGACTGCCTGCTCGAAGAACGCGGTCGCCTCCTGGGCGGAGTCCGTCTCGATGCGGGGAGCGATGAGGCCGCCGGGGAGAGCGCCGGCCAGCGCTTGGGCCCGCACCGGGGTGGGCTCGTCGATGAGGTCGGTCCCGTTCAGGTGGAGGCAGTCGAAGAAGTAGGCGGCGAGTGGCCCCCCGGAGGACTGGCGGCCGAAGCGGCTCATGCTCTCCTGGAAGGGCTCGGGCCGGCCGGACCTGCCGACGGCGATGGCCTCGCCATCGAGAATGCAGGAATCGATTCCGAGCCCGGCCAGGACCTCCCCCACGTTGGGCACCTGGGATGTGACATCGCGCAGATTGCGGCTGAATACCTGCGTCTTTCCCGCCTGATGGTGGACCTGGATACGGGCGCCGTCGATCTTGTACTCGACCGCGGCCGGCCCGGTCCGCTCCAGCGCGGCCGCCGCACTCTCGGCGCTTTGGGCCAGCATGGGTTGGAGCGGCGAGAACACCTCGAGCGCAAAGGCCGATAGCCCGTCGGCGCCGTCGGACAGGGCAGCCCGGGCGACGGGAGCGAGGTCGCCGTTCAGCATGGCGGCGCGCCGCACCAGGCCGACCGGCACGCCCGCCGCCTGGGCGACGGCTTCTTCCATGATCCCGCCGGAGGCGCCCTGTCGCAGCTCGCCGATAATCAGGTTGCGCAGGAAGTCTTGCTCAGCGTCGGTGGCCGCCCCCAGCAGGGTGGTGAGAATGTCGACCCGGCGCTGCTTGGAGCCCGCCCCGGAGATGGCTTTCAGCTCGGTGAGCACCCGGTCGACGTGCTCAACGGTCAGCGACGGGTCGGCCGCCGCCGGCTCGTCCAGACCGTACAGCAGCGCGTATCCGACGCCGATCTTGCCCTGGGGCAGCTCACCGCTCAGGTAGGAGGCGACGGTCGGCACCAGTTCGGGCTCGGCTCGCCCGAGCAGTCCAGCGATGGCCGACGTCTTGGCCAGGCGGGAGCGGGTCGAACGGACCTCGGCAGAACAATCGACGACCTCGCGCAACAACACCGGCGCATTCTTCCATCCGGCGACGGGCTGTGTGGCGTAGGCTCGCTCCCGTACCGATTGCAGGAGGTCCCATGCGCCACAAGGATGCCAAGCTCGAGCTGCTGCGGGCGGTCCCGCTGTTCGCCAACCTCGATGATGGGGAGCTGGCCGACGTCGGCCGCCACGCTGATGAAGTATCCGTTGGCGAGGGAAAGGTCCTGGTGACCCAGGACACATCGGGCAACTCTTTCTATGTGATCATCGAGGGCCGGGCCGACGTCATGAAGGATGGCCAGAAGCTGGCCGAGCTGGGCGACGGCGATTTCCTCGGTGAGATGGCGCTCCTGGAGGATTTGCCCCGGTCGGCGACGGTGGTGACCACTGCTCCCACCCGGGTGCTGGAGATGCACCGCCGGGATTTCAGCAGTGTGCTCGATAGCGCACCCCACCTGGCCCGGAAGATGCTGGCGACCCTGGCTCATCGCCTGCGCCACGCCGACGAGCAGCTCGTCACCTGACCTCCGTCACCGCCCCGGCCTGCTCTACCATCACGCCATGACCATCGAACGGCGCCCCACTCGCTCCCTGACGGTCGGCGACGTTCCCGTCGGGGGAGACGCGCCGATCTCGGTGCAGTCGATGACCACGACCAAGACGCACGACGTCGATGCCACCCTTGCCCAGGTCTATGCCCTGACCGGCGCCGGAGCAGACATCGTCCGGATAACCTGCAACACCGTCGAGGCTGCCGAAGGCCTCGCCGAAATCGTGCCCCGTTCGCCGGTGCCGATCATTGCCGACATCCACTTCCAGTATCGGCTGGCCCTTGCCGCCCTCGAAGCCGGGGTCGACGGCCTGCGCCTCAACCCGGGCAACATTCGCAAGCCCGAGCACATTCGGGCCGTAGCTCGCGAAGCCAAGGACCGTGCCATCCCGATCCGGGTCGGGGTGAACGCCGGTTCCCTCGACAAGGACCTGCTGGAGAAGTACGGGGCGCCGGTGCCGGAGGCGCTTGTCGAATCGGCGCTATTCGAGATTGGCCTGCTCGAGGAAGAGGGATTCGACCTGATCAAGATCTCGGTGAAGCACTCGAACGTGCCGACCATGGTCGACTCGTACCGGCTCCTCTCCGAAAAGGTCGACTACCCGCTCCATCTCGGCGTGACCGAAGCCGGCCCGCCGCCGGGGGGCATCATCAAGTCGGTCGCCGGCATCGCCACGCTGCTGCTGGAGGGCATCGGTGACACGATTCGGTTCTCGCTGACGACCGACCCGGTGGAGGAGGCCAAGACCGGCCGCAAACTGCTCGAATACCTTGGGTTGCGAGAGCGCCAGGGCCTCGACCTCATCGCCTGCCCGTCCTGTGGCCGTGCCGAGGTCGATGTCTTCAAAGTCGCCCAGGACGCCCAGGAAGCCCTCGAGAACGAGAAGCTGCCGATCCAGGTGGCCGTCATGGGCTGTGTGGTGAACGGCCCGGGCGAGGCCCGGGAAGCCGACATCGGCATCGCGGCCGGACGGGGACGCGGTCACCTGTTCATCAAGGGCCAGGTCGTCCGGGTAGTCCCCGAGGATGAGATGGTGGAGGCCTTGCTCGACGAGGCTCGCAAGCTGGTTGCCGAGGGGGTCGAAGCCCGCCTGGCAGCAGCCGAAGCCGGCGCCGACGAGGAGGCACAGCGGGAAGCCGCGCTGCTGCGCGAGTTGCAGGGAGACGCCAACCAGGCCGATGCCCGCCGCCAGGCCGTGGCCGAGGTTGCCCAGGGCGACTGAGGCCTAGAGGGTCACAGCCGCCGCCACCACACCCAGGCCGGCCAGCAGGATGGCGGCCTGCACGATGCCTCGCGTGGCGGGTGAGCTGGTCCGGGCCGTCATTTGGTGGAAGAGGGCGAGCCCGGCGGCGATACCGACCAGTGCCAGCTTCACGAACAGCGTCACCGCGTAGTCGGTGTCGTCGCGCAGCGATATCTCGGAGCGGGCAAGCTGCAGTATCCCGGTGACTACGAGTACCGCCAGGGCGGCCCACGACAGCGTGCCGAACCGGCGGGCCATGGCCGTCAACACCGTGCGATCTGCGCCGGCCCCCCGCACTGCCCCGACCAATGCGCCCAGCGTGATCAACCCTCCAAGCCACACCGAGGTGGCCACCAGGTGAAGCCAGCGAATCGAATCATCGAGCATCACTCCAGAGCCTAGGAATGCTCCGGATCCACCCTCCGGACGGGCTAGCCACCTTCGTGTCGGAATCGATCGAGATCGAGCAGCGCCCGCCACTCCCGGGTGCGCTTCAGGGTGCCCTTCCCGACCGGCATCCCCGTGGCATCGGCGATCCGGTTCATCATCTCGAAATTGGCGATGACGCCGGCGGCATCGACCAACCCGCTCTCACCGACCGCATCGAGCACCTCCCGGCGGGTGTCCTCCAACCGGGTGGCCCGAAAGAGAACGGCGTCGACGAAGGAGATCAGCGGGCGGCCGGCCGGCAGAAGGGGGTCGACCGCCGGGTCGGTGATAGCCCGGGCATCGAGAGGTTGGGAGGTGACGTCGGCGCTCGCACGGAGCATCTGGCTGTGGGCCAGCACTCAGTAGAAGCACTCGTTGATGGCAGACGTACGGGCGGCGACCAGCTCCATCTGGGCCCGGCTCAGCCCGCGGACGTAGTCGAGTTCGGCCATCTCCTCATAGGTGAGGTAGAGCGGTCCGTGCATGTCCTCCTGGGCGGAAGCTTCGGCGTCAACCAGGCTGAGCGCCTGGGTGATGCTGGCACCGCCCACCATGGGAACCCAGGCCGCCCCCGGCCGGGCCGCCCGTTCTTCGATCCTCGACGGCTCGCCCCGCTCCGGCTCCGGCAGAGGCTCGAGCGGGGCTCCGATGGCGACGTGGAAGGCGTCGATCGCCACCAGACGGCTGACGACGCCGACGAGCTCGACATAGGGCGCGAAACCGATCTCCCTGGTAACGGATTGCACCCACCTCCGGCGAATCGTGGCGGGCCGGGCCGCTACCGTTTCCGCCGCCTCGACCAGCTCGTGGTTGACGGGTGGCGCTCCCGGCGTCCGGGCGGCCCGGGCGGCCGTCGCGATCGCAACGCGATCGGCTCCACCAAACCAGGTGCCGGGTCGGGCGAGACGCTCCCATTCCCGCCGAAACAGCCGGCCGATGTCGGATCGGACGTCGACGGCGGCCGGGAAGTCGAAGGCCACCTCAGGCCGGGATCAGGGCGAGCTGGCGAACGTCGATGCGACCGAGACGGAAGCCGGCCTCGCAGTAGGCGAGGTAGAGCTTCCACATCCGGCGGAAATGCTCGTCGAATTGCCCGCCTGCCAGTGATGGCCACGCCCGCTCGAACCGCTCATGCCATTCGGCGAGCGTGCGGGCATAGTCGGCGCCGAACGCTTCGTCGGCCACCACCTGCAACCCGGCCGAACCGGCCAGCTGCCCGATGACTGCGGGAGCCGGAAGCTGGCCACCCGGGAAGATGTATCGCTGGATGAAATCCTGCCCCCGGCGGTAATCCGACCATTCGCGATCGTCGATGGTGATGGCCTGCATGGCGATGCGGCCGCCGTCGGCCAGCCGGGCGCGCATGACGCCGAAGAGAGCGGGCCACTGTGGCTCATCGATCGACTCGATCATTTCGATCGACACGATGCGGTCGTACGTCCCCTCGACAGCTCGAAAGTCCTGGACCCGGACGTCGACCAGATGCTCCAGGCCGGCCGATGCGATGCGCTTGCCGGTGTACTCGGCCATCTCGGTCGAAAGCGTGATCGCCGTCACCCGGCAGCCGAGCTCGCCGGCCGCAAATTCGGCGAAGCCGCCCCAGCCGCAGCCGATCTCCAGAACCGAATCGCCGGGTTGAATGCCCGCCAGGCGGGCCAAACCCGCGTACTTCTCCCGCTGCGCCTCAGCCAGATCGGCGGTGCCCGTGAACCGCGCCGACGAGTAGCTCATTGTGCGGTCCAGCCACGCGGCGTAGAAGTCATTGCCGAGGTCGTAGTGGTCCGTGGTCGAGCCGACCGTCTTGTGCTGAAATTCACCGGCCAGCCGTTGCCACAGCCGCCGGGCCGCCGAGAAGAAGCGGTTGCCGAGGCGTCCCTGCCGGAACGCCTCCTGATTGAGGGCCCCCCACAGGAAGAAGTCGGCCAGATCGGGAGTGTCGGCCTCGCCGAGCATGTATGCCTCGGCGAAACCGAGCGCACCGCCCCGGAGGATGCGCCCCCACGCCCGATGGTTCCGGATCACCAGCTCGACGGCCGGTCCCGGCCGGTCGCCCTGCAGCCGGCGCCGGGCGCCGCCGGGCGACACGACGGTGAGTGTCCCGACGCGGACGAGTTTGGAAAGCACGGGATGGGGGGCAACGCCGGTTTGTGTCATCGCACGCCTACCTGCGGTTTGACCAGCCGGACCGGCAGCTCCGGGGGTGACGGGCGTTTCCGGTACGGGGCTCCCTTGCGCCACAGGCGAAAACCCTGCCAGTGGATGGCGGTGATGATCTTCAGCGTCAGCAGCGGGTGGGTGAAGAACAGGCGCAGGAGGTTCCGGTCGGACAGCTCGAGCCGGGTGGCCCGCATCGAGGCGCGGAGGATCTCTCCATCCCCGTCGTGCTGGGTGATGCCAACGGACAGGTGACGATCGGGGATGTTCAGCGCAAAGTCGTAGCTCGCTTCCATATCCATGAACGGCGACACGAAGAATTCCTTGTCGAACGAGTGCCGGAGATCGCCGTCGATCGGAACGAGGTAGCCGTGTTGTTCACCGAAGGTGTTCTTCACCTCGTGCAGTATCGCTCGCAGGGTTCCGTCGGCGTGGAAGCAGTACCAGATGGTGAGCGGGTCGAAGGTGTAGCCGAGCACCCGTGGGAAGGCGAGCAGCCGGACCGGGCCGCCGGCGAGGTCGATACCCGCCTCAGCGAGATGCCGATCTATCCAGGCTCGGAGATCGGAGCCGTCCCGGGCACCGTGGTCCCGGTCGTTCACGCCGAACAAGTTGAAGCGGTTGTGGCTGAACAGCCGCAGCCGCCTGCTGAGGAGCTCGAGCTCGTCGAGGTCCAGCAGCATCGAGTAGATGCGGTACTCGAAACTGTGCTGGAACGGGCGCAGCCGGGTGTGTCCGACCCGCCCCACGTACAGTGCAGAGGCACTCATGCCGGAGAGAGTACCGCCGCCGGCACGCTGCTGACGGGGCTGACCTCGTGGTACCAGGGTGCCGGCGACCCGAGGGCGGCGGCCACATTGAGGCCCGATTGCAGCCCGTCCTCATGGAATCCGTAGCCGAGATAGGCGCCGGCGAACCAGGTCCGGTTGGTGCCCTGCTGGGCGGGAATGCGCTGCTGGGCGGCGCGGGCGTCGGCGTCGAACTGGGGGTGGGCGTATCCGTATTCGTCGACGACCAGCGCCGGATCGGGCTCGCGGACCGGGTTGAGCGAGACGAAGACCTGCCGGCGGGTGGGCAGCGACTGCAGCCGGTTGATCCAGTAGGTCACCGACGCCTGGCGGCCCTCCCGGGCCGACTCGGTGGTCGCGTAGTTCCAGCTCGACCAGGCCCGGCGGCTGCGGGGCATCAGCGCCGCGTCGTGATGCAGCACGGCCCGGTTGTGCTCGTAGCGAATCGCCCCGAGCACCTTGCGCTCGATCGGAGTAGCGGTCGAGCCGAGCACGGCCAGGGTCTGATCCGAGTGGGAGGCGAACACCACGTGATCGAACTCGTCGACCGCGTCATCGATGGTGCGGAGCCGGACCCCGTCGAAGTGGCGGTGGACGGCGACCACCGGCCGGTTGAGGTGGATGCGGTCGGCGAACGGGGCAGTCAGCTTGTCGACATAGTTTCGGCTGCCCCGGTCGACCGTGCGCCACTGCGGGCGATCCGTGATCGAGATCAGCCCGTGGTTGGAGAAGAACTGGAGGAACGACTTCGCCGGGAAGCGGCGGATGTCGCGCATGCGGGAAGACCAGATGGCAGCCGCCATCGGGAGCAAGTAGTCGTCGATGAACTCAGTCGAGAATCCGGACCGGATCAGAAGCTCGGCGAGGGGCTCGTCGCCGGCGCCGGTGAGCATCTCGGGGCCGCGCCGGCGAAACCGGGCGATGTCGCGCACCATCCGCCAGTGGCCGGCATTCACCAGGTTGCGACGCTGCGCGAAGAGCCCTGCGCCGCTGCCGGCATACTCCAGGCCGCCTTGCAAAGAAAAGGAGAACGACATGTCGCTCCGCCGGGTGGCGACGCCCAGATGGTCGAACAGGCGGGTGAGGTGCGGGTAGGTGCGCTCGTTGTAGACCAGAAACCCGGTATCGACGGGGACGGTCCCCTCCGGGGTCTGAATGTCCACGGTGTGGGCGTGGCCACCCAGCCACTCGTTGGCCTCGTACAGGGATATGTCGTGGTTCCGGTTCAGCGCCCAGGCCGCCCCGAGCCCGGCAATACCACCGCCAACAATGGCGATCTTCACAGAGCTTCCTCTCCTTGCGTGCTCCGTATACGAAGACCGTCCCCGCAGTGGATGGGTTACCGCCGGGCTTCGCCCGGGGTCGACTGTCAACCGTCAACGGTCAACGGCTGCGCCGACAGGCGGGAGACCGGAGACCGGAGACTGGCGACCGGAGACCGACGACGGGGCTCAGCCCCCGTCGCCCTTCGCGATCTCGGCCTGGGCGGCGGCCAGGCGGGCCACCGGGACCCGGTAGGGGGAGCAGCTCACATAGTTGAGGCCCAGGGTGTTGCAGAAGGCAATCGACTCGGGGTCGCCGCCGTGCTCACCACAGATCCCGACTTCGATATCGGGCCGCCGGTCGCGGCTCGCATCGACCGCCATGCGCATCAGCCGGCCGACGCCACCGGTGTCGATGGTGGCGAACGGATTGGCCGGGAGGATGCCCTCGGAGAGATACTCGATCAGGAAGCCGCTCTCGGCGTCGTCGCGGCTGATGCCGAACGTCGTTTGGGTGAGATCGTTCGTCCCGAATGACAGGAACTCGGCGTATTCGGCGATCTCGTCCGCCGTGAGCGCCGCCCGGGGGATTTCGATCATCGTGCCGAACTTGTACGAGATCTGGAGATCCTGCTCCTCCATGACGGCCTGCGCCTCGGCTTCGAGTACCTCGCGCTGGCGCTTGAGCTCATTGACGTGACTGGTCAGCGGGATCATCACTTCGGGGTGCACCTCGATGCCCTCCCGGGTGACCTCGCAGGCCGCCTCGAAGATGGCACGGACCTGCATGCGGGTCAGTGCCGGCATGAGAATCCCGAGGCGAACGCCGCGCGTTCCCAGCATCGGGTTGGCCTCCCGAAGCGCCTCCACACGGTCCAGCATCGTCGACTCCTCGGTCACCTTGGCGAGCAGCTCATCCACCGATGTCAGATCGGTAGCGTGGCTGAGCCTGATCTTCAGGTCGGCCAGGTCGGAGGTGAGCTCTTCGTAGCCGGGGAGGAACTCGTGGAGCGGGGGATCGATGAGCCGGATAATGACCGGCAGCCCGTCCATCACTCGAAACAGGCCGGCGAAGTCTTCCCGCTGGAACGGCAGGAGCGCGTCGACGGCTTCGCGTCGTTCGCCCGATGACTTGGTCGTGATCATGCGCTGCACGATGGGCAGCCGTTCTTGCTCGAAGAACATGTGCTCGGTCCGGCACAGCCCGATGCCTTCGGCCCCGTAGGACCGGGCCCGCTCGGCATCGGCCGGATAGTCAGCATTGGCCCACACCCCGAGGGTGCGGAATTCATCCGCCCACTCCAGCAGCTTCATCAGGTACGGGTCCTGGATATTGGGCACGAGCGTGTCGATCTGGCCGAGATAGACCTCGCCGGTCGTGCCGTCGATCGACACCCAGTCGCCCTCGTGGATCTCCTGTTCTCCGATCGTCATCGTGCGGGCGGCAACATCCACTTCCAGCTCCGATGCGCCCACGACGGCCGGCTTGCCGAACTGGCGGGCGACCAGGGCGGCGTGACTCGTCCGGCCGCCCGACGAGGTCAGGATGCCCTCGGCGGCCAGCATGCCGTGCACGTCGTCGGGCTTGGTCTCGGGCCGAACCATGATGACGGAGCGGCCTTCGTCCTTCGCCCAGCGTTCCGCCAAGTCGGCGGTGAACGCGAGCATCCCAACGGCGGCTCCCGGAGACACGTTCAGCCCTGTGGTGATGAGCTCGGCATCCCGCTTGCCTTCGGCGGAGAACTGGGGGTGCAGGAAGAAGTCCACCTGGTCGGGGGTCACCCGGCCGATGGCTTCCTTCTTGTCGATCAGCCCGGATTCGGCCATGTCGACAGCGATCCGCACCGCCGCCTGGGCGGTCCGCTTTCCGTCGCGGGTCTGGAGCAACCAGAGCTTGCCATGCTCGATGGTGAACTCCATGTCCTGCATGTTGCGATAGTGGTTCTCGAGCTTGGTTGCGATGGTCTGGAACTCTTCAAACAACCCCGGCATGGCCGCCTGCAGCGCGCTGATCGGCTCGGTGGGGCGCGTGCCGGCCACGACGTCCTCGCCCTGGGCGTTGATCAGGAAGTCGCCTTCCAGATGGGGCTCGCCGGTGGTGGCGTTGCGCGACATGGCAACGCCCGTTGCCGAGTCCTCGCCCATGTTGCCGAACACCATCGTTTGCACGTTGACGCCGGTGCCAAGGTCATGGGGGATGTTGGCCGCATTGCGATAGTCGCGGGCGCGCTTGCCGTTCCACGACTTGAACACCGCTTCGGTGGCCATCCGCAGCTGCTCGTAGGGGTCGGCCGGGAAGTCGATGTTGGCGTAGCGCCGCACGATGTCCTTGAACTGAACGACGATCTCCTTGAGGTCCTCGACGGTCAGTTCGGCGTCGCTTTGCACGCCTCGTTCCCGCCGGTGCTCGAGCAGTACTTCCTCGAAGGGCTCATCGCGGACACCCAGCACGACCGACCCGAACATCTGAATGAGCCGCCGGAACGAGTCGTACACGAAGTGGGGGTCGCCGGTCCGCTCGATGATCGCATCGATCACCTGCGTGTTGAGGCCGATGTTGAGGACCGTGTCCATCATGCCCGGCATGGAGAACTTGGCACCGGACCGGCAGGAGACCAGCAGCGGATCCTGCACCGACCCGAAGGTCTTGCCGGTTTTCTGCTCGATCGATTTGAGAGCCTGCAGCACCTGCTCCCACATGTCGCCCGGGAACTCTTCACCGGCTGCCAGATAGGCGTTGCAGGCTTCGGTGGTGACGGTGAAGCCCGGTGGGACCGGAACTCCGATCCGGGTCATCTCACCGAGATTGGCGCCCTTGCCTCCCAGCAGAGCGCGAACTGCCTCCCAATCGCCGCCGACGTAGCTCTCTGCTTCCTCGATCTCGTCGAACGCATACACCCATTTGGTTGTCATGTCAGATCCCTGCCTTTTGCTTCTACCGCATTCTGGCCCGGCGCGCTGAGAACCCCTAGGGCCGCTGGTCACACGAAGTCTGCCGGTTGCCCCGGGACTCGATCAGGTTCCGGGCAGGTCGTCGTCGGGAGGGTCGGTGCCGAGGATCCGTTCACTCAGGTCATCGAATCGGGCCTCGCCGGCGGCCTGCTCTTCGAGGATCATGTCGATGCGTTCCTCAGGCGTTGCCGATTGCTCGCGCTCCTTGCGGGCCAGTTCGGCATCGAGTGCCTTGCCAACCTCGGAGAGGCCGTCTTTGACGTCGGCGGCCTCTCTCCTGAAGATCGTCTTTACGCGTTCCCACCAGGTCATGTCGTGACGATACCGTGAAGCAGCGGCCTTGGGCGGCTGGTCGGCTATCCTGACGACGAGGCTCGCGCCTCGGCCCGTTCTCCCGTCGACCGTCCTGCTCTTGTAGGACGCCCGCCACGGGAGGCGTCCAGCGCTCGAGCCCGGCACTATCGATACAGGGTGGGAGGTGGCAGCCGCCGGTTCCCACACGGTGAAACACCATGGCAACATCAGACGACGTATTCAGAGCCCAGGGCGAGGTGGTCGCCACGCTGCGCAACGCCAGTTTCCGGGTCCGGCTCGACTCCGGTCATGAAGTGATGGCCCGCGCCGCCGGCAAGATGCGACGCGGCCGCCTGATCAAGATTCTTCCCGGCGATCGCGTGGAGCTCGAGGTCTCAACCTACGATCCAACCAAGGGTCGCATCGTCTGGCGCTACCGCTAGCGCGGCAGCCGCTTGATCGGCCGCACGAGGCCTATGCCCCGGCCACTAGCGCGTTGGCATTTCGTCGACCTCCGCCGCTTCTTCCATGTTCTTGCGTCCGTGCACGGCGAACCACGACGCGTAGCGCTCCGACAGCCATACCGACGTAGCTCCGTGCAGGGCTACCGAGAGCACCACCGTCCAGATCACGGTGAGGAATAGCTCGTCGGCAACCGGAAGCTCGGCCTCTTCGAGGATGAACAGGCCGAACAGGATGGAGGCCAGCCCGCGGGGGCCGAACCATCCCACGTAGGCCACCGTCGGCACCTTTAGCCGCGCACCAACCAGGCTGAGCGCCACCGGACCCATCCGGATCACGGTGAGGCTCAGAACGGCGTAGAGAGCAATCTCGACGGTGAGCGCATTCAGGGCCGGTCCCGCCAGCGACGTCCCGAAGAACAGGAAGGTCAGCAGGGCGAGCAACTGGCCTTCGTCTTCGGCGAAGTCGTACACCCCATCGCAGTGCTCGCGAGCGGCTGCCCCGAACGCCAGGCCGGCGACGAACGCTGCGACGAACCCGTTGCCGTGCAGCGCTTCGGCCAGGGCGAACGAGCCGACGCCGACCGCCAGGGTGGCCAGTTGCCGGAATGCCCCGTCCATCCAATCCCGGCCGGCAAACTCCCGAATCAGCCGGCCGCCGCCGTAGCCGGCGACGACCCCGGCTGCCATCCCAAACCCGATCTGCTTGGCGACGAACTCGGTCCAAAAGCCCGGCGTCTCCAGGTCGATTCCGACCGCCGCCAGGGCGAGGAACAGGGTGATGACGGGCAACATGATCCCGTCGTTCAGGCCACTCTCCACGTTGAGTGCCTGGCGGATGCGCACCGGGACCCGCGGATTGGCGACCACGGCGTGTCCCAGAGCAGCATCGGTGGGGGAGAGAATGGCCGCCAGCAGCGCCGCCTCCCACACAGCCAGGTCGGGGAACACGGCCAGGGCGACGAGAGTTCCCAGGATGACCGTGAGGGGGAGCCCGATGCCGAGCAGGCGGGCCGGCAGCTCGATTTGGTTGCGGAGCCGACGGAGATCAATGCGAATGGCGTCGGTGAACAGCAGCAAGACCAGAGTGGCCTCCGCCAGGGTGCGGACGGCCGCCTCGTCCATCCCGATCTCGGTGAGGTCCAGGCCGCCTGCACCGATCAGGAGCCCGAAGCCGACGAACACCATCGGTCCGGTGAGCGGCGTGGTCTCGAGTCGCTTGGACACGAGGGCGTAGGCAAGGACGAACCCGGCAATGAGGGTGATTTCCCAGAACTCCACCGCCGTTCTCCTATCCGGGTTGCAAGTCCGCACCCTAGGCGGCGGTGGGTCGGGGGCGCTTTGATAGCCTCGCGCTATGCATGAGCAGCTCGCGGCGTCGATCGCCGACCGGTTCCCCGTCACCCGCTCCCGGCTGGAGGATCTCGTCCGGATCCCGTCGGTGAGCGCTCCCGGGTTCGATCCGGCGCCGCTTCGCCGGTCCGCCGAGGCGGTGGCGGGCATGTACGAGGCGAGCGGGTTGACCGGAGTCAGGCTCCTCGAGCCGGGCGGGGCGCCGCCTGCGGTGTTCGCCGACCTGCCCGGTCCGGCGGACGGTCCCACGGTGCTGTTGTACGCCCACCACGATGTCCAGCCGGCCGGGGAGGGCTGGACTACCGACCCGTTCGAGCCGGTCGAGCGCGACGGCCGGCTCTACGCCCGGGGCTCCTCGGACGACAAGTCCGGGGTGGTCCTTCATGCGGCCGCGCTCGAGGCGCTCGGGCCGCCCTATCCCGTCGCGATCAAAATCTTCATCGAGGGCGAGGAGGAATGCGGGTCGCCGCATCTCGAGTTGCTGCTCGAACAGCACGGAACCGACTTGGCAGCCGACGTGATCGTTGTGGCCGACACCGGCAACTTCCGAACCGGGCTTCCGTCGTTCACGACCTCCCTCCGGGGCCTGGTCGACTGTGTCGTGGAGGTCCGCACCAAGCGCCACGCAGTGCACAGCGGCTCGTACGGCGGCGTGTTTCCCGACGCGTTGACCGTGCTGGCGCGGCTGCTCGCAACCCTGCACGACGACGCCGGCCGGGTGGCGGTCGCCCGTCTGGTCGCCGGCGACGCCGACCCCCTCGACCTCAGCGAAGAACAGTTGCGTGCGGAGGTGGCGGCGCACGACACGCTCGAGCTGATCGGGCACGGCTCGCTGACATCGCGGCTGTGGCAGCAGCCGGCTCTGTCGGTGCTGGCGATCGATGCGCCCCGGATCGCCGAGGCCGTCAACGCGCTCGTTCCGGTGGCTCGAGCCAAGATCAGCCTGCGGCTGGCACCCGGTCAGGATCCCGAAGACGCCTTCGAGGCTTTGCGCGACCATCTCGTCTCCCGAGCACCGTGGGGGGCGGAGGTTCGTGTTACGCGGGGCTCGATCGGCCACCCGTTCGCCCTCGAGACCGGTGGTCCCGGTTACCGGGCGTTCCGGGAGGGATTCCGCCACGCCTGGAATCGAGAGCCGGTCGAGGTCGGCGTCGGTGGATCGATTCCCTTCGTAGCGGCGCTGGCGGGGGCCTATCCGGACGCCGAGATGGTGCTGATGGGCGTGGGCGATCACCGCAGCCGTGCGCACGGCCCGGACGAGAGCCTCGATCTGAGCGAGTTGCAGCGGGGCGCGGTGGCCGAGGCGATCGCCCTGGCCGAACTCGGCAACCCGTAGCCCGATGGCGCGTTCCCGGGCCGGTTGGCGGAGATGGTTCGGGGTTGGTGCCTCGCTGGCCGTGGCGGTTGGCCTGCTCGTCGGCGTGCTGCCGGCCATCGCCAACGTCGGTGAAGTCTGGGAGGCGATTCAGACTCTCACGTGGCTCGAATCCGGCAGTCTGCTGGCGCTGGCGGCCTGGAACATCTTCACGTATCAACTGGTGATCATGTCGGCGCTGCCCGGGCTCACGCTGGGACGGGCCTTTGTCGTTGGGCAGATCTCGACGGCTGTGACCAACACCCTGCCGGCCGGCAGTGCCGTTGGGGTCGGCATCACCTACAGCATGTTCTCCAGCTTCGGCTTCGAATCGGGGTCGATCGCCATTGCCGCCGTGGTCACGGGCCTGTGGAACACGTTCGTGAAGCTGGGCCTGCCGATCGTGGCGTTCGCCATCCTGTCGTTCCAGGGCAAAGGCAACGCCGCGCTGCAATCGGCCGCCATAACGGGCCTGATCATCCTGCTGGCGGCGATCGGCGTGCTGGTGCTGGCGCTGGCTCGCGAGTCGGTGGCGTATCAAACCGGCGATCGGCTCGGGCGAATCGCTACGTCAGTGGGCCGCCGGTTCCGGCGCGGCCCCTACGACGGGTGGGGTGACCGGTTGGTGACATTCCGGGAGCAAAGCATCGACTTGCTGAGGCGCCGCTGGCATTGGATATCGCTCTCCACCATTGTCAGCCACCTGTCTCTCTATGCCCTGCTGGTGCTGTCCCTCCGCCACATGGGCATATCGGCGATCGACGTGACGGGAGCTGAAGCGCTGGCGGTCTTTGCGCTGGTGCGGCTGGTGGCTGCGGTGCCGATCACGCCGGGCGGGTTGGGTGTCGTCGAGGTGGGCTACACGACGGCGCTGGTGGTCGCAGGAGGGGATGAGGAACTGGTGGTGGCGGCCGTGCTCATCTATCGGGCGCTCAGCTATCTGCTGCAGGTGCCGCTCGGGGCCATCGCCTTTGTGGTCTGGCGTTCGCGGGGCGATTGGCGGGTCGGCGAATAAGAAAGTGGCGGCTCCTCGCTCCGCCGAGGGGACACCGGTACATGTCCTCGGGGAGCGAGGTACCCCGCCGCCTTTCTTCCCCGCTGAACGGGGAGATCTAGTGGAGTGTCAGTTGCCCCAGTTGGCGTCGGCGAGTGCTGGTGCTGAGACGGCCAGGAATGTCATGAGGCTGAGGGCGAAGGCATAGATCCGGGTACGCATTGGACTCCCTTTCCAGGTTGTTGGTCAGGGAGGTATCTCACACCGGTGTCTGCGGGGTGTCTCAGTCGTCCGGTCGCCGGCCGCTACCTTGCGCTCACCGCCGCCGTCCCCGGGTTGAAATCCCGTGTCCCCGGCTTCGCAGAGCGTCGATGTCACGGCGCGCCGTGGCGGTGCTGACGTCCAGCGCAGCGGCAATGTCGGCCACCGTGGGGGCGGCCCCGGCCGCCTCGGCTTCGGCGACGAGTCGGAGCAGACGGTGTCTGCGCCGATCGGGGCCCTCCGGGAGCAACCCATCGAGCGGGTGCCGAACCGTCCACGCCACATCCACGAGGTCATCGACCGCGATCGGTCGCCCGGTCGGAGTATCGAGTCTGGCCAGTTGAATGACCTGCGTGTCCGGCCGGCCGGCCCGCCAGGCCGCCTCGAGCTGGCGGTTGACCGGCACCGCCGTGAGGCTGCGGGTCACCTCATCGGGGCGGAGCCCGTCGAACTGGCGTTGCACCGCGACGTGAGCTGTCTCGAGCGTTTCGTACGCTCCCTCGTGGTCTCCGAGGTGCCGTTGGGCCTCCATGCGCCAGTACAGCAATTCCGCCTCGTGGGGCGACGGCTCGATCACCCCGGTGAGCTCGAGCGCGTCCTCAGGACGGCCCACCATCACGAGCGCCCGGGCGAAGGGAACGGTCAGATCGATTTGCAGCCACTTCTTGTTGGCCCGCTCGGCCGCCTGCCAGGCCGCTTCCGCCAGCGCCAGTCCATCTCCGAGCTCGCCGTCGTCCAGGTGGAGGTGCGCACGAGTCCGCTGCAACTGAAACCGGGCATTGGTGCCCCCGTCGCCGGCCGCCAGTTGGAGGCCGGCCGCAACGTGGCCGATGGCAGCGTCGCGCTGCCCCCGTCGCCGCTCGACGCTGGCCAGCGTGCCCCGGCACAACGCCGCTCCCAGCCGGTTGTCGAGCATCTCGAAGACGGTGAGCGCCTCAGACGCCAGATCGTGGGCACCGTCCGAATCACCGAAGTAGAGGAGTAGATCGGCCAGGTTGGCCAAGGCCAGCGCCCGGCCACGGAGATTGGCCATCGATTCGAAGATGTGGAGACTGCGCCTGGTCGGCTCCAGTGCGCGGGCGGCCTGACCGGTGATGCGATAGAAGAAGCCGAGATTCAGGGCGTTGAGTGCCACACCATGCTGGTAGCCGATCTCGACGCAAATACGGTCTGCCCGATCGAGGGCGGGCCGGACCAGTTCGTAGGCACCAGTCTCCCCGTGGAGGACGGCCTGCGAGCGGGCGACTCCGGCCAGTCCGCGTTTGTTGGCGGTCCGCTCGTAGATCGTCTGCGCGGTCGTGAGAAATCGATCGGCATCGCCGAACGCCTGCTTGTCGATGAGCACGTCGCCCAGGACGTGGCCAATGTCGGCGGCGAGGTCGCCGCCGGCCTCCGCCAGCTCGAGGGCTGCCCGCAGGTGGGCCTCGGCACGGCGATGCTGTGAGCGCCACAGTGAGATCGTGCCGAGGACGAGCAAATCTTCGGCCTGGCCGGTGTCGTCACCCCGGGCCTCGTCGATCTCGAGCGCCGACGTCGCCAGGTCACCGGCAACTTCCAGCTGCGAGAGCGCCGCCAGCAGGCGGGCGCGCCGGCGCATCACCTCCGACCGCAGACCGTCGGCCAGCCCCCTCGCCGACGTGAGCTCGTCGAGGAGACGCCGCTGACCGTCCCGATCGGCCAGGACGTCGAGCACCCGTTCCAGAGCGAGTTGCAGGTCTGCCATGGTGGCGGCGTCGACTCCGGCCTGTCTTCCCTGCTCGATCGCCTCCGAGTAGCGGTCGCGGGCGCTGGCGAAGGCGCTCAGACGGGCCGCGTGCGATCCGGCCTCGGCCAGGTAGTGGGTGGCACGGACCGGAACCCGACCCAACCGGAAGTGGTGGCCGAGCGTGGCGGGGTCCTCGTCGCCGGTCTCTTCGAGATACCAGGCGAGGCGGGCGTGGAGTTCTGGTCGCTCGGCCGGGTCGATCGACTCGTAGGCGACCCGTCCCAGCTGGTCGTGGGACAAGGCGTACCGGCCCCGCCGGGTCCCGACCATCCCGGCCTGGATGAGGGAGTCGATGGCATCCAGCACCGCAGGCCGTGGCATCTTGCACACCTCGGCCAGGCCGTCGATGTCCATGGCGGATCCGGCGACCGCCAGAGCCCACACTGCGTGGCGGGCCTCAGGCGAGAGCGTTCCGAGTCGCCGCGAGATGAGATCGAACACGGTGTCGGAAACCGGGAGGTCCTGGTCGATCGATTCGATTTCGGTCGGAGGCCGCAGGGCGTCGCTCACCTGGCGCTCATGCATGGCTCGCAGCGTTTCGAGAATGAATAGGGGATTCCCACCGGTGTGCTGGTGGAGGCGGGTTACGAGAGCGCTCGTCGAGCTCTCGGGGAGGATTCTGCGAACCAGCTCACCGATCTCGGTGACCGACAGGGGCTCCAGGATCACCCTGGTACGGCGCCCGGTCCGGTCGAGCCGTCTGACCACCTGCCACTCTTCCCGGCGTTTCTCCAGCGGGGTGCGCCGATAGGCCAGGCAGATGAGCAGCGGCGTGTCGACCACGTCAACCGCCAACGTCTCGAGGGCCCACAGGGTGTCGTCATCAAGGCGATGGAGGTCGTCGAGCACCAGCATCGTCGGAGTGAGCCCGGCCAGGGCAATGAACATGCGATGAAACGCTTCCCGCATCCGATCCCGTTCTTCGGAGCCGTCGCGCAGCTTCGGCAGGGGCTCGATGTCGGGCGCCCACCGTTGCAGAGCAGGCAGCAGCGGCGCCAACACAGCCAGCCATACCGATTCCATACGCTCGCGCAGCTGGTGAACCCGCAGTTCGGTCAGCCCGTCCTCCAGCGCCTGGCGGAGACCTTCGAAGGGCCGGGTCACCCCGGCGGTGGCGCTTCCCCCCCACAGCACGCTCAGCCCCCGCCAGTTGGCATCCTCGGCGCTTTCGGTGAGCAGTCGGGTCTTGCCAGAGCCACCGTCGCCCTCAACCAGCACGATGCCGCCGCTGCCGGCGAGGGCATCCTCCATGCCGGCGATGATGTCCTGGCGCTGTCGAGCCCGGCCGACCAGGGGTGCCCCGTCGGCCTCGAACAGCCGTGATCGGCTGCCGTCGCTGAGCGGCACGATCGGAGCGTGGCGGCCGAGCGCAATCTCGTCGCGCAGCGCCGTCGTGTCGGCGGCAGGTTCGGCGCCCATCTCGCTGGCGAGGATGGAAGCGCACCGGTCGTACTGGGCGAGCGCGTCATTGGGGCGGCCTACCAGGTAGCAGAGCCGCATCACCTCTCGATGGGCTTCCTCGTGGAGCGGATCGAGCAATGCGAGACGGCGGGCGTACAGCAGCGCCTGGTCGAAGTCGCCCCAACTCTTGCTGAGGCGCACGATGTGGTTGAGAACCGAAGACAGGTTCTGGCGGAGGCGCTCCTGCTCCACCATGATCCAATCGTCGTAGTAGCCGGCCAGAAAGTCACCGGTGTACAGCCGGACGGCGTGGATCAGCCGATCGAGGGTCTCGGGCCGGCGGTCGAGATCGGCCGGGCCGGAGGCTTTGAGCAGGGCAACGATGGAATCAAACTCGTCGACGTCGACCCATACGCGGGCGTCGGTGTTGAACCGGATGGTCGTCGGACTGGCGATGACGTAGGTGTCGAGGCCCTCGGCCTCTCCCAGCACGCTTTGGATCTGCCACAGCGCATGACTGAGGCGGCGCCGGGCCAGCGTTTCGGTCATGTCGGGCCAGAACATTCCCGCCAGCAAGTCGCGGGCCGGGGCGGTGGCGCGGTGGGCGATCAGGTACGCCAGCAGAGACCGGCCGGTGCGGGAGGCAATCGGTGGCAGCTGCTCGCCGCCGGCCTCGAGGCTGAGCCCACCGAACATTCGGATGCGTAGGTCGTCCACCGCCCCAACGTAGCCGATTACGCCTGGGGTTTCATCCCAGGGCGGTGACCATTTCGGCGACTAATCCCGGTGCCTCGTGAACCACGGCGTGTCCCGCGCCGGGCACGATCGACACCGTGGCGTTGTCTCCGATGGCTTCTCCCAGGGCCCGGGCGGTGGCGGCGTAGGCGGGGTCCAGCTCGCCGGCGACGACGAGCACCGGTGCGTTCAGCTCGGCGAGCCGCGACCAGTCGGGGCGCTGGACACCTTGACCAAGCCGGCGGAGCTGATCGGCGATCTGCCCGGCGTCCCTGATCCGGTCGGCGCGGTCGCGCCGGGTCGTGCGGAAGAGGGGGAGCGAGGTCCAGTAGTCGAGGAACCAATCAACGCCCCGCGTCTCGATGTCCGTCGCCAGTTTTTCATCCTGTTCGCGCCGCTTGCGCCGGGCGGCGGGCTCGGCGATGCCGGCGGTGGCCGAGATGAGCACCAGCCCTTTCGTGGACGTCGGGTGGTCGAGGGCGAGCCGGAGGGCGATGCGACCGCCCATGGAATACCCGACCCAGATCCCCGTCCGCCCGGTGGCCAGCGACCGGACGACGGCGTCGAAGTCGAGACCGCCCGGTATCTCGAGAGCGGTTGCCCGTTCGCCGAGAACTCGGGTCACCGGGGCCCACATCTGCCCGGTGAGAGCGAACCCGGGAATGAAGAAGAACTGCGTGGTCTCAGTCACCCAGGCTCATGCCCAGCTGGCGAGCCGTTTGGATCCATGGATGGTCGAGCGGAACGACGCGACGCTTGCCGGCTACCTCGCCGAGCGGGACGCGCACGGCCTCGCCTCGCTGCGAGGCGATCATGATGCCGAAGTCCTCATCTGCCACCGCCTGAGCGGCCTCGGCACCGAGCCGGGTGGCCAGCAGCCGATCGACGTGGCTGGGGGTGCCGCCCCGCTGGACGTGCCCCAGGATCGTCACGCGCGACTCGAGGCCGGTGAGCTGTTCGAGCTCGCGGGCGACCCGGGCGGTCCCGCCCTCGCGGCTCTCTTCGAATGTGGCGAGCGCGGCGGCGGCCTCGTTTTTGTCGGCATCAGTGGTGGCCGCTTTCTTACGGGCCTTGAGCTCGCCGCGTTTTCGGGCGTTCTCTGCGGAGATGGCGCCCTCCGATACGGCCACGATGCTGAACCGGCTTCCCCCCGACTTTCGGGCGAGGAGCGATTCGGCGACGAGGGCCATGTCGTAGGGGATCTCAGGGATCAGCACGACGTCTGCTCCACCGGCGATGCCCGACCCGAGCGCCAGCCAGCCGGTGTTGTGGCCCATGATCTCGACCACCATGATCCGATGGTGGCTGTGGGCGGTGGAGTGCAAGCGGTCGACCGCCTCGGTCGCAATTGCGAGGGCGGTGTCGAAGCCGAAGGTCCGTTCCGTCATCGCCACGTCGTTGTCGATGGTCTTGGGGAGGGTGACCAGCGGCATCCCTTTTTGAGAAAGGCGGTAGGCATTCTTCTGGGTGCCGCCGCCGCCGAGGCACACCAGCGCGTCTATGCCGAGCCGCTGGCAGTTCTCGATCATCGCCCCGGTCATGTCCAGCGTCTTGTCACCGACCTCCATTCGATGGGGCTTATCACGGCTCGTGCCGAGGATGGTGCCGCCTTTGGTGAGGATCCCGGAGAGCTTGTCGCCGTCGAGGCGGACGGTCCGGTTTTCCATCACACCCCGGAAACCGTCGAGGAATCCAAACACCTGCATGTCGTGGGCGCGGGCGGCGGTCTTCCCGATAGCGCGAATGGCGGCGTTGAGGCCGGGACTGTCCCCGCCGGCAGTCAGTATTCCTATCGTTTGCGTCACCGGCTCCTCCATCCTGGGGCAGGCAGATGGTAGGCGGCCGCGATCGGGACCCGTTAGCCGACGGGTACCGTGACCGCATGCGCCTGGACCGAGCCCCGTTTGGAACCCTGTCGGACGGAACACCCGTCGAGCTGTACTCGTGCGCCAACGACACCGGCGTGACCGTCGAGCTCACACCGTTCGGGGCGACCCTCGTGGCCGTGTGGGCTCCGGACCGGGACGGAGTACCGGGCCCGATCACCCTCGGGTTCCCCGAACTCGCCGGGTACCTGCAGCGCCACCCGTACTTCGGAAGCACCATCGGCCGGTATGCCAATCGCATTGCCGGCGCAGCCTTCCATCTGGAGGGGCAGCTGTACCGCCTGGCCGCCACCGACGGCCCCAATCACTTGCACGGAGGTGAGGTGGGCCTCGGACGGCGGCTGTGGGAGGCCGAGCCGTTCGAAGACGCCGACGAAGCCGGGGTGCGTTTTCGCTACACGAGCCCGGCGGGAGAGGACCGCTACCCGGGGACGGTCTCGGTCGAGGCTGCCTACTCGCTGACGTCGGCTGGCGAACTTGTCGTGGCGCTCTCGGCGACCGCCGATGCTGCCACGCCGCTCAATCTCACCAATCACGCCTATTGGAATCTGGCCGGCGCCGGGGACATCCTCGGCCACGAGTTGGCGATCTCCGCCGAGCATTACCTGCCGGTCGATGACGGCCAGATCCCGACCGGTCGCATCGCTCCCGTTGCCGACACGCCGTTCGACTTTCGTGCCTCAAAGCCGATCGGCCGCGACCTCTTCGATATCCCCGGCGACCGGATCGGCTACGACCATTGCTTCGTGCTGCGCCACCGGGAGGCGCTGGCTCCGGCGGCCCGGCTCCACGACCCGGGCTCAGGGCGTGTGATGGATGTGGCGACCACTCAGCCGGGGCTGCAGCTGTACACCGGCAACAATCTGCGCGGCTTCGAGCCCCATGGCGGTTTCGAGCGGTTCGCCGGAGTATGCCTGGAGACGCAACATTTCCCGGACTCGCCCAACCGCCCAGAGTTCCCTTCGACGATCCTGGCCCCCGGGGAGCGGTATGCCCATACCACCGTGCATCGGTTCTCGACTGTGTGATTTCTGGAACTAGCGTTACCCGGATGGAACTCGAGGCGTATGTGCGGGGCTTGCCGAAGGCTGAGCTCCACCTCCACATCGAAGGCACGCTGGAGCCGGAGCTGATGTTCACCCTGGCGGAGCGCAACGGCGTCGACCTGCCCTACCGGTCGGCCGACGAGCTGCGCACTGCCTACGAGTTCACCGATCTGCAGTCGTTCCTCGACATCTACTACCAGGGAGCCGGCGTGCTCATCACCGAGGACGACTTCGCCGATCTGATGGGGGCCTATCTGGAGCGGGCCCATGCCGATGGGGTCCGGCATGCCGAAATCTTCTTCGACCCCCAGACCCACACCGAACGGAGCATCGGGTTCGAAACCTTCATGGCCGGCTTCGCACGCGCTCAGCAGTCGGCCGCCGAACGGCTCGGCATCACCTCGGCCCTCATCATGTGCTTTCTCCGCCACCTGCCCGCAACGGAGGCTGCCGCCACTCTCGACGCGGCGGGTCCCTACCTCGATCGCATCGAGGCGGTCGGGCTCGACTCCAGCGAGGCCGGGTTCCCACCCGGCCTCTTCGCCGGTGTGTACGCCGCCGCCCGTGACAGGGGACTGCGGGCCGTTGCTCACGCCGGTGAAGAGGGGCCACCGGAGTACATCCGGTCGGCCCTCGATGACCTGGGAGCCGAACGCATCGACCACGGTGTCCGCATCGTCGATGACCCGGACCTCCTGGCACGCGTCGTCCGGGATCAGGTGCCCCTCACGGTCTGCCCGCTCTCCAATATCAAGTTGCGGGTGTTCGACACAATGGCCGACCACAACCTCACGGCCCTGCTCGATGCCGGAGCGGCGGTCACGATCAACTCCGACGACCCGGCCTACTTCGGTGGCTATATCGGCGACAATTATCTGGCGGCTGCCCGGGACCTCGAGCTGAGCCGGGCCGACCTGGCGCAGGTGGCGCGCAACTCGATCGTGGCCACTTTCCTGCCCGATGACCGCAAGGCCGCCTTGCTGACCGAGCTCGACGCGTTCGCACGCTGAGCCGTACAACGCTGGAACGGTCCAATCAAGGCGATGCGCGCCGATCAAGCAGGTGGTGATCCACGCCGACGAATAGAAGGTGGAACTCGCACTTTCGAATGACCGCGTGCCTGAGTCGGGGGCGCTCGAGGCGATCGCGCCTCGTCTGATTCAGCTGTCGGCGACTCTGTCGGTGGTGCTGGCGTCTGTCGTGCTGGTGGCCGCTTCGGCCGGCGCGGATCGTGGGTGGCTCGTTTTCGGCGCCCTGTCGGCCGCCCACGGCGGTTTCGGGATCTGGCAGCTCCGCACCGACCGCCTCGACCCGTTGCTGAACCTCTGGGCTCTGGTGGTTCCGGTCGGGTGGCTGGTGCTGTTCGGCTCACACGAGCTGGTCGTCATTCCGCTGGCGGCCGCCGCCGTTCTGGGGCTTGGCAGCATCTACGCCGCGGGCAGTCGCGGGCGGGCTTACCTGGCAAGCGTCGCCGGGTTGTGGCTCATGGAATGCGCGGTGTTGCTATGGCACTTCGTCACGTCCGACCTGCCCACCGACCATCACGTGGTCGAAGCCGCCGGACTGGTCCTGCAAGTCGGCATCTTCCTGTCGATCCGCATGGTCGTGTTCACGATCTCGGCCTCCGTGCGGGACAAGGAACGACTCTATTGGAACCTGTTCGAGAACGCTCCAGTGTCGCTGTGGCGGGAGGATTTCACGGGCGTCGGTGAGTGGGCGGCGGCGCTCAAAGCAGCCGGAGTCACAGACCTGCGGGCCCATCTGGAGGCGTCACCCGGCCTGCTCGAGGAGGCCATCGGTCTGATCGAGATCCTCGACCTCAATGTCGCCGCCCTCGACCTGATCGGCGCGTCCAGCAAACAGGAAATGATCGGTCCAGTGGCTGCTGCCACGATCGGCCCCGAGACCCTCGAGTCGTTCGTTGAGCAGCTCATGGCGGTGTGGGATGGCGCCGACGGCATCACGACCGAGGTGCGTGGCCGTCGCCTCGACGGTCGGTCGTTCTACGCCACCCTCAATTGGTCGACGACGTCCCGCCACGGCTTCCGCGATCTGTCGAACGTCATCGTGTCGATTGAAGACATCACGCTGCTCAAGGAGACCCAATCCAAGCTGGCTCAGAGCCGCGACCTCATGAGCGCGGTGGTCGAAGCCCAGGCCCGATTCATCTCGGGCGTCCACATCGAGGAGGTGTACGGCTCCCTCCTGGAATCGATGCTCGCCCACACCGGCAGCACCCGGGCCCACATCGCCGAGCTGTCGTCCGGTTCGGGGGAGACCCTCCGGATCCGGCTGCACAGCCGGGTGGCGCGCCGTCCAGGAGGGCCGCTCGAGCCCGGCCTCCGACCCGACGTCGGCCCGATGGCCCAGCTCTTTGAGCGCGTCATTAGATCCAAGTCGGCGGCGGTCAATCTCGACAAGGCCGAACTGATCCGGCTCGAGATCGATGCGGAGAACTTCCTCGGCCTGCCGATCCGGATCGGCGGCGAAACGCTCGGTGTGCTGGCACTGGCCGATCGCCCCGGTGGATTCACCGCCGAGCTGACCGACCAGCTCAGCGCCATCGTCACGACGGCCGCCAACCTCATCAAGGCGCAGGCCTCGGAGCGCCACCGGCGGTCGGTCGAAGCCGAGTTGCGGGCCACCGAAGCACGACTGCGCACGGTGCTGGGCGGTGTCCCGATCGGCCTGTTCATGGTCGATCGCGCCGGGGTGCTGACGCTGGCGAACGGCGCAGGCGTCACCTCGATGGGCATCGATCCGCTCTACGCCGTCGGCCGGTCCGTGTTCGACCTGTTCGGAGCCAGCCCGGCCATGCTCGACCAGGTGCGACGCGCCCTAGGCGGGGAGGACGTCGATGAGCTGGTCGAGATAGCCGGAAACACGTTTGCCACGACGCTGCGCCCATTCGGCGATTTCGAGGGGCGCCCCGAAAGTGTCATCGGCGTCGCCACCGACCTGACGGACCGCCAGCGCATCGAAGCAGAACTGGCGGACAGCCGGCAGCGGTTCCAGGTGCTGGTCGAGCGAGTGTCCGACCTGATCTACACGCTGGATCCCGACGGGGTGCTCAAATTCGCAACTCCGTCGGCCGAACCGCTCCTCGGCTACCGGCCGGGTGACCTCGTCGGCCGGAGTATCTACGAGCTCGTCCACGAGGACGACTATGCCGCCATCGATGCGGCCTCGGATCTCATCCCGGCAGGCGAGTCGGGCTCGCCGACCGAGTACCGCGTACGCCATGCCGATGGATCGTGGCGCCATATGGAAGCGACGGCCACCAACCTGCTCGACGACCCGGCCGTTGCCGGGTGGCTGGTGAGCGGACGCGATATCACGAACCGCAAGCGGGCGGAGGCGATCCTGCGCGAGAGCGAGGCCAGCTTCCGGCTGCTGGCTGAGAACTCGACCGACCTGATTTCACGTCACAGCCCGGACGGAACCTATCTCTACGCCTCCCCGGCCTGCGTCTCGCTGCTCGGCTACACCCCCGACGAGATGGTGGGTCGCGACATCTACGAGCTCTTCCATCCGGAGGACCTGGAGGCGGTCAGCGGGGCGCACACCTCGATGCTCGAGCAACCCGAGATCCAGACCATCTCGTATCGGGCGCAGCGAAAGGACGGGACCTACGTTTGGTTGGAGTCGACCACGCGGACGATCTTCGATCCGCAGACCGGTGCGGTCAGCGAGATTCAGGCGGCGTCCCGGGACATCACCGAGCGCAAGACTTTCGAGATCGCCTTGCGGGAGGCACGCGATGCCGCCGAGGCCGCGACGATCGTGAAGTCGCAGTTCCTCGCCAACATGAGCCACGAGATCCGGACCCCGATGAATGCCATCGTCGGCATGACCGAGCTGTCGCTGGCAACCGACCTCACCGCCGAGCAGCGCGAGTACCTCGGCACCATCAAATCGGCGGTCGACTCGTTGCTCACGCTGATCAACGACATCCTCGATCTCTCCAAGATCGAAGCCGGTCAGCTGGAGCTGGAGGAGATCGCGTTCAGCATGACAGACGTCGTGCAGGACACCATCCGCACCCTGGCCGTGAAAGCCGCCGAAAAGGGCCTCGAGTTGACCCAGGACATTGACGAAACGGTGCCCGACGGTGTTGTCGGTGATCCCGGCCGCCTCCGCCAGGTGCTGTTCAACCTGGTCGGGAACGCCATCAAGTTCACCCACGTCGGCTCGGTCACCGTGGCGGTCACGGTGACCGATGAGACCGAGCCGATGCTTCGCTTCGAGGTGACCGATACGGGAATCGGCATCTCTCCCGAGAAGCTCGAGACGATCTTCCAGGCCTTCTCGCAGGCCGACGGCTCGATGACCCGCCGCTATGGGGGCACCGGGCTCGGCCTCAGCATTTCGAAGGACATTGCTGAGGCGATGGGGGGTCGGATGACGGTGGCGAGCGAGCCCGGGCATGGGAGCACGTTCGCCTTCACGACACCCCTGCGGGCCCTCGAAGATGCCGGGCCTCTGTCCGGGGTCGCCGGCCCGATGGAGGCCCGCCCCGTCCTGGTAATTTCGGACAGCGCGGGCTCGCGTCGCAACCTGATCGAGATCTTGCGCCAGGCCAAGCTTCCCCCGCTGGCGGCCTCGGATCTGACGGAAGCCCACGCGATCCTCGCCCAGGTGGCGGCTACCGGGTTCGAGCCCACCGTTGCCGTGATCGACAAGCAGACCGGGGCCATCGAGTTCGCGGAACGGTTCCTGGGACTGCAAGCATTCTCGGACCTCGGCGTGATCGTCCTGGCGGCGCTCGGACAGCGCGGCGACGCCGCCCGGCTGCGCGAGGCGGGAGCGGCCGGCTACATCACCAAGCCGTTCGAGGCTGGCGAGCTGCTGGAAGCAGTACGGGCAGTGGCGACGGGCGTCGCCGGCTCCGGGGAGCTGGTCACGCGTCACTGGATCAGAGAACGACGCCGGGCGGTCAATGTTCTGCTCGCCGACGACAGCCCGACCAATCGCCAGCTGGCCATGCGGCTCCTCGAAAAGCGCGGCCACATGGTCACCGCGGTGGAGAACGGACTGTTGGCCGTGCAAGCCCTCGAGAAGGACGACTACGACGTGATCCTGATGGACGTCCAGATGCCGGAAATGGACGGCTTGGAGGCGGCCGAGGCCATCCGGGAAGCCGAGGCGCTCACCGGCGGCCACATTCCGATCGTGGCGCTGACGGCGCACGCCATGAAGGGGGACCGGGACCGGTGCCTGGCGGCGGGGATGGATGCCTACGTGTCCAAGCCGTTTCAGGCCGAGGAGCTCTTCGCCACTATCGAACAGTTGGTCAGCTATGCCGCTACCGCCGACCCGCCCGTAGAGATTGAGGCCGAAGTCCCGTCGACCCCGCCGGATCAACCCCAACCGCCCGTCGCACAGCCGGCGATTGAACCGCTGGTCGACACCGCCGCCGCCCTCGGTCGAGTCGGAGGCAGCATGGAGGTGCTGGCCGAGGTCACGTCGATCTTCCTCGACGGGTATCCCGAACAGTTCGACGCTCTGCGGGGCGCCGTCGAAGCCGGGGATCTGGCCACGTCTGCCAAAGTTGCCCACCGGCTCAAGGGTGAGCTGGGCACGCTCGGTGCCATGGAAGCCTTCGAGGCCGGCCAGGAAGTCGTGACTCTGGCCCGGGCGCATGACACGGCAGGAGTGGTCGCCGCGTTCGAGCAGTTCCAGGACGCAATGGAACGAGTCGAGCCGGAGCTCGTTGCGCTGGCCGACGGGAATCACACCGACTGAACGCGGATGATTCCCGTCGCGGGGTCACACGGGGCCGACCTGCTGGAGCGGGCCACGGCACGCCGATAGCAAAGTTGGTTCTAGGCGGTTCTCAGGATGTCAGCGGTAGTCGGGGTTCTCGAAGTCGAACCGGCAGCCGGCATCCCACAGCGATCGCTGATTGCCGTGGGCCGGCATACCGCCGCGATCCTTCAGCATGCGCGCCAGGTGCATGAGGTTCCAGGCCATGAAGGTGGTGTTGCGGTTCGTGAACTCGTTCTCCGGACCACCCGAGTCTTCGTCCAGATAGCTGGGACCAGGGCCGGCTTCGCCCAGCCAGGCGGCGTCGGCTTGAGGCGGGACCGTGTATCCGAGGTGCTGAAGCGAGTAGAGGATGTTCATCGAGCAATGCTTGGCGCCGTCCTCGTTGCCGGTGATGATGCAGCCCCCGACCTTCCCGTAGTAGGCGTACTGGCCCTTGTCGTTCAGCTCCGAGGAGTTGCCGTAGAGACGCTCGATGACCTGGGTGCAGATGGAGGTCTTCTCGCCCAGCCAGATCGCCGAGCCGAGCACCAGGATGTCGGCCGCCATGACCTTTTCGTAGATCTCGGGCCAGGCGTCGGTCTCCCAGCCATGCTCGGTCATGTCGGGTCGCACCCCGAATGCGATGTCGTGGTCGACGGCCCGGATGTTCTCGACCGAAACGCCGTTCTTTTCCATGATGGCGATGGCAATGTCCATCAACCCCTGAGTGTGCGACTGCTGAGGCGATTTCTTCAGCGTGCAGTTGATGAAGAGGGCCTTCAAGTCGGAGAAGTCCCACGTGCTCTCGGTGGCGAGCTGATCGGTTCGTTCGGTCATGGACATTGCGTACCTCCTGGCCCGGCACGCTACCTGGTGAGCTGGGCCTATGGCCCGCCAACCCGGGTTCTGACCTAAGCTTCGATCACGCAATCAGAGGTTGGCATGATCGCTGCAATCGGTCTCGGATGGGGAGAGGCAATCGTCGTCCTCGTCGTGCTTCTCGTCCTGTTCGGCGCCAAGCGCCTCCCGGAGTTGGCCCGGTCTCTCGGCTCATCCGTCAAAGAGCTGCAAAAAGGCCTCGAAGACGGGCTTGCCGAAGACGAGCCCGAGGACTCCAAAGACCCCAAGGGCTAACGCCGATTCCTCGCGATGTCGCTCTGCAGTTGCGAAGCAACTGCCAAGCTGGACGAAGTCCAGCCGCGACCGAGAGACGGGCCGTATGGGGAGGAGCCCGTCTCTCAGTTCGTCCTCAGAACCCGAACAGGAGTTGATCTCCGTATGTTCTGAGTCGCCATCGGTGGCGTTTACCCGGTGAGTATCCGCCACCGAGGAACGTCGGCCTAGGGCCGAAAGTCACGTGAAGAGCAGCTGAGCGCCCTCCGACATTTCGATGAAGTCCCCGGCCGAAATGACCGCTTCGACGCTCTCATGGAAGTCGCCCTCGTCGAGGTCGAGCATGTCTACGGTCATGCGGCACGCCCACAGGTGCGCCCCCATGTCCGACAGCATCTCAACGAACTCCTCGATGTCGGGAACGTCGAGATCGTGGATCTTCTTCTTCATCATTTTCGTGGCGACGGTCGCCATGCCCGGCATCGGGGCAACGGCCTGGGGCATACCCATCGACGGGTTCCCGACCGGTGTGACCGGCAGGTGGCCCATCTTCTTCTCGGTGATGACATCGAGTCCCCAGAAGGTGAAGAAGAGATGCGTCTCGATTCCCTCCGCCAGCGCGGCGTTGGCCATGATCAGGCTCGGATACGCACCGTCCAGCGTGCCCTTGCTGACGATGATGCAGAGTTTTCTGTCAGTGTCGTCGGCGAATTTGTCCATTGTTTCTCCTTACACGCAGCCCTTGGGCTTGGGGACGCCGGCCACGTAGCTCATCTTCTTGGCAGGCTTCTTCGGGAACAGCTGGAACAGCTGCTTGGTCGGAACGCCTGCCTCGGTCGAGACCCGGCGCAGGGTCGGGCTCTCACCTTTGGCGGCGAAGTCGGTGCGGCAGAACTTGATGACCGTCCAGTGGTCCTCGGTGAGCTCGTCGACGCCGACATGCGATGCCAGCTCGGGAGCCATGTCCTCGGTCCAGTTGCTCGGATCAACGAAGAAGCCTTCGTCGTCGACTTCGACGGTCGTCCCGGCGAGTGTTTCGGTTGCCATTGCGGTCCCTCCTATTGGGGTTGCCTAGTTGGTTTTGGTTGGTGGGTCGGTTGGGTCTGCGCCCACGGTGCGGAGCATTCCCAGCATGCGGGCCAGCCCGCGCTTGACCTCGGGATCCCGCATCTGGCGGGCGAGCGTGAATAGCGAAGCGGACTCGACGTCGGTCTCCTCGATGGAGTCGACGGTGCGTCGCAGCATCGTCATGACCTCCGGCTGGGTCATCTGCTTCACCGTGTCGAGGATCAGCACGATGTTGTCGCCCAGGGCCCGGATATCCTCTTCGTCATAGGTGGTCACGACCCGGTCGAGCACGCCGAGGCCCTCGCGGGCGAAGCTGAAATAGCCGCGCTGTTCGAGTTCGGCGAGCCGCTGGGTTGCCGTCATGAAGGCGTCACCCGTGAGCGGCATGATGTCGTCGATCAGGCCGTGGGCTGACTGGAGTTGTTCGAGCGCGGCATCGAGGGTCTCGGCGGATTCGGCGAATCTCTTCAGCAACCGGATCACGGTGACCATGTCGAGATCCGTGGTCGCCAGCTCGCGGGTCAGGGTGTGCATGGCCTGGGCGGCGATCGGGCTGAGGTCCGAGATCAGCTCCTGCTGCATCTCGCGGCGCTGTGCCTGCTCCCGAGCCTGGTCGGCGAGGAAGGCGACCTGGTCGGTGAGCTGGTCGATCTTGGCCTCGAGCTGGGCCATCCGATCGGTGTCGAGGGCGGTGGTCACGCCCCCACCTCTTCCCGGATCTTGCCGGCCAGCGACATGTGGGCCTCGAGGGGCAGCTCGCGTCCGGGGAGCAGCATGTTCCAGTAGGTCCACTTGAACATCATCTTTCCCCAGTGGTTGGCTTCGGTCTCTTTGAGCAGCGAGAACGGCCCAATCCCCGGAAGGGGGTACTTGCCGGGCAGGGGCTCGGTGTCGTAGTTGAAGTCGATCAGCAGCCCCTTGCCGAACCCGGACTCGATGAAGCAGTTGGCGTGGCCGTCGAATTTCTCCGTCATCGGCCGCCCTGCGATGTGGTCGGGGAAGTTCTCGGTGAACATCTCGACGGCAAAGTGGGCGACCGAGCCCGCTTTCGACGTCGGCAAGTCGGCGGCGTCGCCGAGCGCGAAGATGTTGTCGTACTGGGTGGACAGGAACGTGTACTTGTCGACCGGCACGTGGTTGAGCTCGTTGCCCAACCCGGATCGGCCGACGAAGTCGGCTCCCATGTTGATCGGAATGACGACCAGCAGGTCGTACGGGATCTCCCGCTCGTCATAAGAGACGAGCATCTTGCGGTCGGGATCCACCCGCTCGGGGTAGTAGTCGGTCTCGACTGCGATGTCCTTGCTCTCCAGCACGCCGGTCAAGTGCTTGGCGGCGACCGGCTTGGTGAAAGCCTCCGAGGTCGGGGTGGTGTAGATGATCTCGACGTCGTCGCGCATGCCCTGCTCGTGGAAGTACCAGTCGGCCAGGAAGTTGAACTCCAGGGGGGCGACCGGGCATTTGAACGGCAGCTCCATGACGCTCACCACCATGCGGCCGCCCTTCCAGTCCTTGATCGCCTCGCGGAGGGCCACCGCACCGTCCAGGGTGTAGAAGTCGTGAATGGTCTTGCGCCACTGCGACCCGTCGAGGCCGGGAGTCATGTCGGGCCGGGGGTGGGTCCCGGTTGCGATGACCAGCTGGTCGTAGTCGAGGGTGGTGCCACCGGCCAGGTGCACCGTTGCTGTCTCCGGATCGACCTTGTCGATCTCGGAGACGACGAGGTCGACACCCGCCGGAATGAACCGCTTCTTGGGCTTGACGACATCCCGCCGGTCGTACACGCCGAACGGGATGAAGAGGAAGCCGGGCTGGTAGTAGTGGGTTTCGTCCTGATCGACGATCGTGATCTGCCATTCGTCCGAGAGGACGGGTCGCAGTTTGTTGACGACCATCGTTCCGGCGGTGCCGGCGCCGAGGACGACGAGTTTCTTCACAAGGCACTCCTTTGGTTGGTGGCGGCTGCCAGCGAGGCGATCTCATCGAGACGATCGACGAGACGCGAACGCTCGCGGGCAATACGAGAAAACAGGCTGCTGATGCGGGGCAGGTATTCCAGAACCCACGCTTGGTGACTCCGGTCGAGGTAGTACACCTCGTCGATGTGGTCGGCGATGCTGTCGGCCGACACGCCGAGTTCCGCCGCCATGGCCCGAACGTGGTCGGCAGCAGGCGGCCACTCGGTGGGCGCGATTCCGCCCATGATGACCATGCCTTTCACCTCAGGGCCGACCCGGATGAACCCGCGGGCGCATTCGAAGCCCAGGGGAGTGGGGCGAAAGCGCGGTAGGCCGTCCGGGTCGGCCCCGAGCTCGCGCCAGGTAGCGGCGCAGAGCGGGTTGGTGACCGGGTGCTGATGAACGAATTTGAAGAGGCCGCACGGATTGGCCGGGTCGACCAGGGGCTGGCCGTTGAGGTCGGTGACGAGCACCATGACGCCAAAGATGCTGCCGAGCAGATCGGCGAGCGGCTTGGTAACGCCGGGAAGCAGCATTTCGGCCAGTTCGCCGACCGGCTGTTCATCGGGCACGGCGGGGGCGGTGGTGTCGCCGTTCAGCCAGATCTCGATTTCCCGGGCCGGGAACCGCCACTGGCGGCCAACCTTGATGGCCGGCAACTTGCCGGACTCCGCCATGCGATAGATAGTCGAGCGGTCGACGTTGATCAGCTCCTGCAGGTCCTTGGTGGTCAGCATCGCCGTCATCGGCGACTCCATGGGGCTGCGGCTGGTGCCTCTTTCTGCATCTTCTGCATGTTCTGAGTATCGGCCAGCTGCAGAAGCAGCCACTAGGGCCGAAAGTCCTACTTTGTGAGCGAAATCACAAAGTGCCCCGTTCGGCCGGCCGCCGCTAGGTCACGGAGGAGTCATGCGAATGCGCAGCGGCGATCTGGTCGATGCGGCAAGCAGGTCGGTGCGGGCTTATCCGGCGTCCCGTTGTTGTTTCTTGAGTTCGTTGTATGCCCTGACCATCGCACGCACCTTCTGGCCGTGGTTGGGGGCCTCTTCGATGGTGGCCGGAGACTCGCCGTTGAGCAACGCCTCGAGAACCCGGAGTGCGTTACCCCGTCCATAGGCGTTGCCATTCCCGTTGCCGCGCTCCATCGCGGCTGCGATCGCCTGGGCGGCGCGAGCCCGGCCCGTGACCTTGTCTTGTCCCGAGAGTCCAGGCGGGAGCTCTTCTCCTCGGGCCTCGGCCATGCGGCCGTTGGCTCGTTCGATGGCCTGAAGAGAGACTTGGCGGGCGCGATCGAGGCCGGTCAGCTTCTCGTCTTGCGCAGAGGCGGGCGCAGCCATCACAGCAGCGAGCAGCGCGATCACGCCGAGGGTGACAAGCGATTGGCTGCGCACGATCGACCTCTTCAGT